>CAXSHO010000087.1:0-13494 GCA_964237305.1 uncultured Caulobacteraceae bacterium | reverse complement strand
GCGCGCACGGGCGCGATCACCCGGCCGGCGTCGAACACCGTGTCGAAGGTGAAGGGTCGGGGCGCGGAGTGAGGGGAGGCGGACATCAGTAGATCAGCTCGTCGTCGCCGCCGGAGCCCGCCAGCATGATCTCGCCCTTGGCCGCCAGGTCCTTGGCCACCGTCACCATGGCCACCTGCGCGGTGTCGACGTCCTTGAGGCGCACGGGGCCCATGGCCTCCATGTCCTCGCGCATGATCTTGGCCGCGCGCTCGCTCATGTTGGTGAAGAAGATCTCGCGCAGCCCGTCGGAGGCGCCCTTCAGCGCCAGGCCCATCTGGTCCTTGTCCACCGCGCGCAGGAGCGTCTGCACGCCGCCGGGGTCGAGCTTGTTCAGGTCCTCGAACACGAACATCAGCGCGCGGATGCGCTCGGCGGACTCGCGGGAGCGCTCCTCCAGCGCCGCCACGAACCGTGCCTCGGTCTGGCGGTCGAAGTTGTTGAAGATGTCGGCCATCTGCTCGTGGCTGTCGCGCTTGGAGGTGCGCGCCAGGTTCGACATGAACTCCTGGCGCAGCGTGTGCTCGATCTTGTCCAGGATGTCCCGCTGCACGGGCTCCATGCGCAGCATCCGCTGCACGCACTCCAGCGCGAACTCCTCCGGCAGCGCAGCCAGGACGCGGGCGGCGTGCTCGGAGCGGATCTTGGACAGGATCACCGCGACGGTCTGCGGGTATTCGTTCTTCAGGTAGTTGGCGAGCACCACCTCGTTCACGTTCGCCAGCTTGTCCCACATCGTCCGGCCGGCGGGGCCGCGCATCTCCTCCATGATGTGGTCGACGCGGTCGGAGGACATGAAGGCCGACAGCAGCCGCTGGGTCTGCTCGAACGAGCCCATGACCGCGCCGCCCGTGGCCATGCTGGACACGAACTCCAGCAAGAGCTCCTCCACCGTCGCCGACGAGACGGTGCCGAGGTTGGACATGGCGAGCGAGACCTCCTTGATCTCGTCCTCGTCCAGCGCCTGCCACAGCTGCGTGTGCTCCTCGCCCAGCGCCAGGAGCACGATGGCCGCGCGCTCGGCCCCGGAGAGCGCCGCGGCGTCCTCGGTCCTCTTCTTGACGAGGAGCGCCATCAGCCGGTCTCGTGCAGCCAGCCGCGCAGGATGGAGACGCTCGCGTCCGGGTGCTGGTCGACGAAGTCGGCCACCTGCTTCACGGAGGAGGCGCGGACCTGGCCCTCGATGCGGGCGATGTCGATGCGCGCCTCCATCTCGGGCCCGGGCAGCAGCGCCTGTCCGCCCGCGGCGGCCAGCGCCCCCGCCGCCCCGCTCGCCCCCACCGGCTGCAGCGACGCCACGCCCCCGCCGCCCGCGCCCGCGAAGGCGGAGAGCCCCGTCCCGCCGCCCGCGCCGCCGCCGCGCAGCATGGGTCGCAGCACGAACAGCACCAGCATCGCCGCCACCGCCAGCATCACCAGGAGCTCGGCCCCGCGCAGGACGTCGTTCTTGTCGAAGCCCATGGCCGAGCCGCCCGCGCCCGCGTCGGCCGCCGGCTGGTCGAAGCGGACGTTCAGAACCTCCACCCGGTCGCCGCGCTTGTCGTCGAAGCCCACGGCGGCGCGCACCAGCCGGTCGATCTTGGCCATCTCGTCGGCCGAGCGCGGGGTGTAGGCGCCGGGCTTGCCCTTCACGGCGGGCGCGGTGACCCCGTCCACCGCCACGGACACGGCCAGCTTCTGGATCTTGCCGGGCTCCTGCACCTCGGTGCGGACGGTCTTGGAGATCTCGTAGTTGGTGGTCTCGTCCGTCTTGCTCGCGTCCGACGAGTCGTTCCCGTTCGCGCCCCCGCCCGCCGCCCCCGGGATGTTCTGCGAGGCGGAGACCGCGCCGTTGAGGCCCGCCTTCTGCTCCTTGGTCTTGTCCTCGCCCGTGGAGGTGGAGCGCACCACCTGCCCGTCCGGGTCGAACTTCTCCTCGGAGGTGGTGACGCGGTTCATGTCCAAGTCGGCGGTGACCTGCACGCGGGCGCGGCCGGGGCCGACCACGCCCTCCACCAGGCTCAGCACCATCTTGCGGGTCTTCTCCTCCACCTCGTTGCGCGCGGCGGAGGGGGCGGCGACGCCCGCCTCGCCCGCCGCGGCGAGGAGGTCGCCCGACTGGTCGGCCACCGCCACGCGGTCGGGCTTCAGGCCGGGCACGGCGGGGGCGACCATGTTGCGGATGGTGCGCACCTGCTCGGCCCCCAGCCGGCGGGTGGTGGAGAGCATGACGGAGGCGGAGGCCTGGGCGTCCGAGTCCTCCTCGAACAGCTGCTTCTTGGGCATGTTCAGCATCACGCGCGCGTTGCTCACGCCGTGGATCGTGCCGATGGTCCTCGCCAGCTCGCCCTCCAGCGCCCGCTGGCGGTTCAGCTGCTGGACGAAGTCGGTCTGGCCGAGCGCGGGGGCGCCGTCGAAGATCTCGTAGCCCACCGAGCCGGAGGTCACGATGCCCTTGCCGGCGACGAGGAGGCGCGCGGAGGCCACCTTGTCGCGCGCCACCGTGAGCGTCGTGCCGTCGCCCTTCAGCTCGTACTTGACGCCCGCGCCGTCCAGGGCGGTGGCGACGGCTGCGGCCTCCTTGGGGTCGAGGTTGGCCCACAGGACCGACTGCGGCTCGCCCCCTGCGCGCAGCATGACCGCGGCCAGGACGGCGGCCACGCCCGCGGCCACGCCGCCGAGCGCCACCAGCCGTCCGATCCCGAACCGCTGCAACGAGCTGAGGAACCCCTGCACGCCGCCTCCCCGCCCGGAGACGCCGGACCGCTAGGCAGAGATTGCCGGGGCGGTGGTGAACGGGTGTTTAAGGACGCGGCCCGGTCAGAAACCGGGGAAGCCGGGCGGGCCGCCCGCCAGGCCCGCCAGCGGGCCCATGGCGTCGGTCATGGCCTTGCGGCCGGCCTCGTCCAGCTTGCGCTTGGCCTCGGCGTGGGCGGCCACCAGGAGGTCGGCCACCACCTCGCCCTCGCCGGGGGCCAGCAGGCTGTCGTCCACCGCCACGGCCGTGAGCTCGCCCGAGCCCTTCAGCGTCACGCGCACGAGGCCGCCGCCCGCCTGGCCCTCGGCGGTCTGCTCGGCGAGGCGGCCCTGCGCCTCCGCCAGCTTGGCCTGCATGCCCTGGGCCTGCTTCATCAAATCGCCGAAGTCGGGCACGCGCTCACTCCTCGTCGTCGTCGTAGGGGGCCCAGTCGCCGAGGTCGGCGGGAGGGGCGTCGTCGTCCGCCTCGGGGTCGGCGGAGGACGGGGGCGGGACCGCGGGCGGCTCGGGCGCGCGGTCGCGCACCGCCACCAGCTCCGCGCCCGGAAAGGCGAGGAGGATGGACTGGACGAAGGGATCGGCCTGCGCCTCGGCCCGGCGCTCCGCCTCCAGACGGCGCGCCCGCTCCCAGGCGCTCTCGGGCGGGGTGTCCGCCGCCGCAGCGGCGGCTTCGGACACGTCCATCAGCCAGCGCCGGCCCGTCCAGACCTGCAGCTTCTCCGCCAGCCGGTTGGGGAGCTTGTCGGGCGCCCGGGGAGCGAGGGCGAAGGCGAAGACCCCCGGCTTCACCGAGAGCGGCCGCACGAACCGCTGCACGTCGAACTTGAGCGCGAGGTCGCCCCGCGCCTCGATCAGCGCCATCAGCTCGGCCGTCGTCTCCGGCGAGCCCGGCGCCTCCAGGGCGCTCCGGGGGACGTCCGCCGGGGCGGGCTCGCGCGCCGGGGCCGCGCCGCCGTAGGCCTGCGCCGAACCGCCGCCGCCCGACGCCGCCCGGGCGCCGCCTCCCCCGCCCCCTGTGGGCGGAGGCGCGCCGCCGTCGCGCAGCAGCCTCAGCGCCTCCTCCGGCCCCGGCAGGTCGGCGGCGTGGACGAGGCGGATCAAGACCATCTCCACCGCCGCGGACGGGTCGGGGGCGCGGCGCACCTCGTCGTGGGCGCGCAGCAGCATCTGCCACAGCCGCGACAGCGTCCCGGCCGAGGCGCGGCCCCCCGCCTCCGCCAGCCGGGCCGCCTGCTCCCTGGGCAGCCCCAGCACGTCGGCCCCGATCGCCTTGGCCACCGCCGCCCCGTGCGCGTGCTCCAGGAGGTCGCCCACCACCTGCGCCGGGTCCGCGCCGTAGCCGTACAGCGCGCGGAAGCCCTGCAGCGCGTCCGCCGCCCGGCCGCCCATCACCGCCTCGAACAGGGACAGGGTCTGCCCGCGGTCGGCCAGGCCCAGCATGTCGCGCACCTGTTCGCCCGTGACCGCCGCGCCGCCCTCGCCCAGCACGATGGCCTGGTCCAGCAGCGACAGCCCGTCGCGCACCGAGCCCTCCGCGGCCCGGGCGATCAGCGCGAGGCCGTCGGGCTCCACCGCCGCCCCCTCCTGCGCGGCGATGCGGGCGAGGTGCGGGCCGAGCACGTCCGGCTCCACCCGGCGCAGGTCGAAGCGCTGGCAGCGGGAGACTTCGTCGATGATGTAGACCTTGTAGCGGGCCTCCACCGGGGCGTAGCGCACGCTGTCGAGGAGCTCGCGCATCTCGTCCACCTTGGTGCGGCTGGCGGCGTCCAGCTCCAAGACGTCGAGGTGGCGGCCCTCCAGGATGCCGCGGCAGTGCGCGCCCTCCACCGTCAGGTCCACGGAGGGCCCGTCGCGGCCCGGCCCCTGGTAGTTCAGCGCGCGCGCCAGCAGCCGCGCGGTGGTGGTCTTGCCCACCCCCCGCACGCCCGTGAGCATGAAGGCGTGGGCGATGCGGCCCGACGCAAAGGCGTTGGTGAGCGTCCTGACCATGGCCTCCTGCCCGATCAGGTCCTCGAAGCGGCGCGGCCGGTGCTTGCGCGCCAGCACTTGGTAGGCGGGCGCGGGGCCGGGCGGAGGCGCGGCGGCGGCCGGTGCGGGCGCGCCGAACATGTCCGAGGTGTCGGGGTCGCGCTCCACCGCCTCTTCGGCGGGAGCGTCCTCCAGGTCCCAGGGCGGGGCGTCGATCATCACGGTCATCCCGGGCGGCGAAGCCGACCCGGGACCCAGGAGGGACGGGCGCGACCGCGGCCCTGGGTCCCGGCTCTCCGCTCCGCTCCGGCCGGGATGACAGGAGGGGAGGGCGCGGTGAGGGTGGAGACTGGACGGCGACCCGGAACGGGACTCGTTGCGGCTGCTTCCTTTCGGACCTGACCGGATTGGCGAGGGTTCCACCCGCCGCCAGCCTCCACGGTTCATATCGCCCGAGGGGGCGGCGGGCGCAAGGCGGGCGACGGTGGCGGAGGGGGACGGTGGCGGCGAAGGACGGGGCTCCCCATCTCCCGTTCGGCCGGCCGGGTGACTTCCGGCCGTCCGTCGGCTAGACCCCCGCCTCCCCGGCGTCCTGGCGAGGACGCGTCGGCCCGGATCCCATGACACCCAGACTGCACGCCGCGCGTCAGGCGCTGAAGCTCGGCCTCGTGGTGGGCGCCTTCGCGACCCTGGCCGGGCTCGGCCGGGTGTCGGACGCCGCCGCGCCCCTGCGGCTGACGCGGACGGTGGCGTTGCGCGCGGCCCTGCCCGTGGCGGCGCAGGTCGAGCTCCGCACGGCGGGGGCGACGGGCACGGTGGAGCCGCCCCCCGGCGCGGCGGGCGAGCCCAGCGGCCGCAGGTTGGCGGCGACCGAGTACGACTACGGGCGGGCGCGGCGCATGAACGCGGCCCTGGCCCTGTCCAAGGCCCCCGTCATCGCCGCCCAGCCCTTCCTGCTCACGGGCGCCCCGGGCGACCGCGAGCGCGCGACCACCTGCCTCACCCAGGCCGTCTACTACGAGGCGGGCTTCGAGCCCGACGCCGGGCGGCGGGCCGTGGCGCAGGTGGTGCTGAACCGCATGCGCCACCCGCTGTTCCCGCACTCGGTGTGCGGCGTGGTGTTCCAGGGGGCGGTGACGCCCGGGGGCGGTTGCCAGTTCTCCTTCACCTGCGACGGGTCGCTGGGCCGGGGCGTTCCCGCCGCCGCGGCGTGGCGACGCGCGGAGGAGGCGGCCAAGGCGGCGCTGGCGGGCCGGGTGGAGGCGGAGGTGGGCCTGGCCACGCACTACCACGCGGACTACGTGGCCCCCTACTGGATGACCACCGTGACCAAGCTGGCGCGCGTGGGGCAGCACATCTTCTACCGTTGGCCCGGCCGGCTGGGCCTGCCCTCCGCCTTCGGGGAGCGGTACGCGGCGGCCGAGCACATCCCGTCGCTCCAGCTGCTCATGGCCAGCGTGCGCACCCGCACCGTCCCCGGCCCGCCCGGCTTCCATCCGGGCGCGGGCGTGAGCCTGGGCGCGGACGGGGCGATCTACGTGGCCCAGGCCGACGAGGCGGGCGGCCGCGTCCACGGCCGCTTCGGCAACGGCGGCGACCCGGCCGCCGAGGTCGTCGGCGCCACCCCCACCGCCCGACGCGCCGCGCTCCTGGCCGGGCACGGCGGCGGCCCGCCCGAGGAGCTGGACACGCTCGCCCCCGCCGCCGTCAAGACGCCCGAGCCCGTCGCGGCCGGCGCCGGCGCCGGCGAGAGCTGACGCCCGGCCGAGACGTCGCCCGTGGCCTTCACCGCCACCGTCCTGACCATGTTCCCCGACGCCTTCCCCGGGGCGCTGGGCGTGTCGCTGATCGGCTCCGCCTGGCGCGAGGGGGGCCTGTGGGCGTTGGAGACGGTGGACATCCGCGCCCATTCCCCCGATAAGCGCGGCTTCCTGGACGACACCCCCGCCGGGGGCGGCGCCGGGCAGGTGATGCGGGCGGACGTGATCGCCTCCGCGCTCGACAGCGTGGAGCGGGGCGGCCGTCCGCTCCTGTACATGAGCGCCCGGGGTCGTCCCCTCTCCCAGGCGCAGGTGCGCGAGTGGTCGCAAGGCTCAGGCCTCGTGGTCCTGTGCGGACGGTTCGAGGGGGTGGACCAGCGGGTGCTCGACGCCCGCGGGTTCGAGGAGGTCGCGGTCGGCGACGCGGTGCTCGCCGGTGGCGAGGCGGCGGCGGCGGTCGTGATCGAGGCCTGCGTCAGGCTCGTTCCGGGGGTCCTCGGCAACGGCGCCAGCACGCGGGAGGAGAGCTTCGAGGACGGCCTCCTCGAACACCCGCAGTATACGCGACCGCGGGCGTTCGAGGGCCGGGACATCCCCGGGGTGCTGGTGTCCGGCGATCACGGCGCGGTGGCGGCGTGGCGGCGGGCGCAGCGGGAGACCACCACGCGGGAGCGGCGTCCGGACCTCTGGGCGTCGCATCCCGCCAATCAACAGCCAAAGGGCGCACAAGCCCGAAGACCCGAGGACGAAGACCGATGAACCACCTGATCCAGCAGCTGGAGGCCGAGGAGGCCGAGCGCCTCGCGGGCGTGCGCGCCACCCCCGAGTTCCGCCCCGGCGACACCGTGCGCGTGAACGTCCGCATCAAGGAAGGCGAGCGCGAGCGCGTGCAGGCCTACGAGGGCGTGTGCATCGCCCGCGCGGGCTCCGGCCACCACGAGACCTTCACCGTGCGCAAGATCAGCTTCGGCGAGGGCGTGGAGCGCGTCTTCCCCGTGCTCAGTCCCAACATCGAGTCCATCGAGGTGCGCCGCCTGGGCGCCGTGCGCCGCGCCAAGCTCTACTACCTGCGCGATCGCCGCGGGAAGTCGGCCCGCATCGCCGAGCGCCAGGTCACCACGTCCAAGGACGCCGGCGAGGGCTGACGCCCCCGGTTCCTTCCCCCGCCCCCGTGACGGGGACTATTCGACCATGATCGGCGCGGCCGCCCCGAGGCTGCGGCCCCTGTTGCGGGCGGGGCGGGGCGGGGGCGCCGCCGGGCGGGGCGCGACCTTCAGCGTCGGGCGTACGGCGGCGGCGTAGCGCTCCACCGCGCTCTCCAGCGTCGGCATGACGGGGCCGAAGCGGGTGCCGAGCTCCACCCGGGCGGGGCGGCGGGCGGCCTGGCCGACACCGGCGGCCGCCACCGGCTTCACCAGCCCGACCTGCAGCTCCAGCGCCTCCGCCAGCGCCCGCGCGAACTCGGCCCAGCTCACCGCGCCCCGGTTGGCGAGGTGGCGCACCCCGGTCTCGCCGTCGATCAGGAGGTCGAGCGCCGCGTCCACGAGGTCGGGCACGTAGGTGGGCGAGACCACCTGGTCGGCCGCCGCCCGGAACGGCAGGCCGCGGCTCAGGTGGTCGACCACGCCGTGCGCGAAGTTGTGCGTGTCCAGCGGGGAGAAGAAGGCGCTGGTCCGCGCGATCAGGCCGCGGCCCCCCGCCTCCAGGATCGCCCGCTCGGCCCGGGCCTTGCTCTCGCCGTAGGCGTTGAGCGGCGAGGGAGCGTCGTCCTCCACGTAGGCGCCGGCCTTGGAGCCGTCGAAGACGAGGTCGGACGAGAAGGCCAGGAGCGGCAGGTCCCGGCCCGCGCAGGCGCGCGCCAGCGTCTCCACGCCCGCCCCGTTGGCGAGCATGCAGGCGTCCCGCTCGCGCTCCGCGTCGTCCACCCGCACGAAGCCCGCCGCGTTCACCACCGCCCAGGGCGCGATCGCCTCCAGCGCCGCCTCCACGGAGGCGGGATCGGCGAGGTCGAGCTGCGAACGGTCGGTGAGCACGTAGGCGTGGCCGCGGTGGGCCAGCGTCCGTGCGAAGGCGGCCCCCAGCGTGCCGGTGGCCCCCGTCACCAGCACGGGCCGGGCCGCCGCGGCGGGCGGCGACCAGGTGCGCGCGACGGGCGCCGTCTGGCCGCACCAGGTGGGCTGGTGGGCGAGGCGGATGTCGCGCTCCCACCAGCCGGGGCCGGCCTGCGCGGGGTGCGGCTCCCCCTCGCCGGTGGCCAGCCGCCGCACCAGGGCGGCCAGCGCCGTGGGCCGGGGCGCACCCGAGCGGATGTCGAACACGCCCGGCTCGTAGCGCCCGGCCTCCCGGGTGAGCAGGCCGTCCCAGTCCACGGCGCCCAGGAGCGACCAGACGGTGACCGCCTCCACATCCACGCCCCGCGCCCGCAGGCGCCCCGCCGCGTCCCAGCCCTGCTGCAGCCAGCGCATCTGCTCGTCGCGGGTGCAGCCGAGGTGGCGCTCGGTGATCGCCAGCGTCGTCCCGTACCGCTCCCAGGCCAGCTGCAGCAGCCGCTCGGTGCCCATGGGCGCGGGGGCCACGACGCGCACCGCCTCCACGTCCGCATAGGGGATGGCGTAGTTCCCGCCGCGGACGGCCGCCGGGTAGAGGTCGGCGCGGTGGTCGAGGAGCCGCTCGCTGGACAGGTAGGAGTTCACCCCCATCACGTCAGGCGGGCAGGGATCGTCGGCGATCGCGCGCAGCCGGTCGCCCAGGCCCATGGCCTCCATCCGGCCGAAAAAGGCGTGGCCGGGGGTCACCCGCCCGCACAGGAGGTCGAAGCTGAGCCAGCGCCGCTCGTTCTCGAAGGCCGCCTGCTCCAGCAGCGGGTCGGTGGCGAAGACGTGGCCCAGGTCCTCCGTCTGCACGAGGCGGGCGGCCCCGTTCACCGCCCGCACCGCCCGCATGGCCAGCCGCACGCCGTCCACCTGGTTCAGGAGCGCGACGTGGAAGGCGTACTCGTCGCGGGCGTGCGGGTACCAGTGGCCGTACAGCGCCGAGAAGCGCGCGGTGGTCAGCGGCTCGTTCACCGGCGTCCAGGCGTCGATCCACGGATGGCGCTCGGCGACGGCCCGGGCGTGGTCGGCGAGGCCCGGGGCGAACCCGTCGTCCAGGAGGTGGGTGTAGCGGGGGCCGGAGCCGTGGTGGACGAGCCCGGCGACGGGGGCGATCCCGAGCTCGCGCAGGCGGTGCAGCCGCGCGTCCGCCCAGCGCCAGTCCCGCTCGTCGGGCCGGTCGGGCGCGGTGCGCTCCCACAGCACGGGGTATCGCAGCGTCTTGAGCCCAAGGCCGGCGAAGAGGTCCAGGTCCTCCGGACGCGTCTCATGTCCGGTGCGCACCGTCTGGTCGTGGAAGCGGTCGCGCACACGGTTCACCGTGCACTCGTGCCCGCCCCACAGCGCCAGCGGCGCTCGCCTGTCCTCGCCCAAACGCCTCGTCTTTCCCGCCCCAGCCGGGGCCGCAACGCCGGGCGGGGAGGCGAGTTGCCGCCGGATCAGCCCGGATCACCCTCAGGGCGGAGCACGCCGGCTCCGGGTCGAGGGAATGCCTCCTCCTCCAGACACTCGGCGAGGGTGGGCGCCTCGGCCCGCCAGACGTCCGCCTGCTGCCGGTCCACCTGGCGCCACGCCTTGAGGGTGCGGTCGATCACGCCCGGCGCGCGCTCTTCAAGCTTGGCCCGCAGGGTGGCGCTGAGCCTGTCGTCGATCTGAGCGCGGAAGTTGAGGATCTCCGCGCGCCAATGGGGAACGTCCATCACGCCGCCATCGTCGGCTCTGGCGATCTTGATGAAGTGCATGACGATCTGCCGGAGCAGGCTCTCGCAAGCATGCAGCTGTTCCGAGCCCAAGCTCTCCACCTCCCCCGCCAGGTTCTCATAGTCCAGGGCGTTCGCGCCCGCCTGGCGGCGGCGGAGGACGTCCGCCTGCTCCATCGTCCAGGCGTAGTAGTCGCGCTCGTAGAGCTCTTCAGCCAATGACATCTGCGGACTTCTCCTGGACGTCACCCTATCACGCGGGGCGCCGCGCGCGCAGCGCCTGGGCGATGGTGCCGTCGTCCAGCCAGTCGAGGTCGCCGCCCACGGGCACGCCGCGGGCGAGGCTCGTGACCGCGACGCCCGTGGGGAGGAGGCGCTCGGCCAGGTAGTGGGCGGTGGTCTGGCCGTCCACGGTGGCGGGCAGCGCCAGGATCACCTCGCGCACGCCCTCCGCCGCCGCCCGGCCCACCAGCGGGCCCACGCGCAGCGCCTCAGGCCCGATCCCGTCCAGGGCGGAGAGGAGGCCGCCCAGCACGTGGTAGCGGCCGCGGTAGGCGCCCGCCCGCTCCATGGCCCAGAGCGCGCCCGGCTCGTCCACCACGCAGATCAGCCCGGCGTCGCGGGTGAGGTCGGCGCAGGTGTGGCAGGGGTCCTGCGTGTCGAGCGCGCCGCACTGCGAACAGGCGCCCACCTTGTCCGCCGCGTCCCGGAGCGCGGCGGCCAGGGGCTCCAGGAGCTGCTCGCGGCGCTTGAGGAGCGCCAGCGCCGCCCGCCGGCCCGACCGCGGCCCGAGCCCCGGCAGGCGTGACAGGAGCGTGATCAGGCGCTCGATCTCGGGGCTGGCGGATGCGGGCATAGGCGTGGACCATATAGTCGGCGCGCACTGATGGGGCGATGGCGCGGGCCTTCGGCGCGGGACGGCGGCGGCGGCGGCGCGACCACGCCCTCACTCCTCCAGAAGGCGGCGGGCGATCACCTGCGCCTGGATCTCGCCGGCGCCTTCGAAGATGTTGAGGATGCGGGCGTCGCACAGGATGCGGCTGATCGGGTACTCCAGGGCGAAGCCGTTACCGCCGTGGACCTGCAGGGCGCCGTCCGCCGCCGTCCAGGCCACGCGGGCGGCTAGGAGCTTGGCCAGGCCGGCCTCCAGGTCGCACCGCTCGCCCGCGTCCTTGCGGGCGGCGGCGAAATAGGTGAGCTGGCGCACCCCTGCGATCTCGGCGGCGGCCAGCGCCAGCTTGTTGTGCACCCGGGGGAAGTCGAGGAGGGGGCGGCCGAACTGGCGGCGTTGCGCGGCGTAGGCCAGCCCGCTCTCCAGCGCCGCCTGCGCCACCCCCACCGCCCGCGCCGCCGTCTGGATGCGGGCGGACTCGAAGGTGGCCATGAGCTGGCGGAACCCCTGCCCCTCCCGCTCGCCGAGGAGGGCGGCGGCCGGGACGCGGAAGCCGTCGAAGCCGAGCTCGTATTCCTTCATCCCGCGATAGCCGAGCACGGCGATCTCGCCGCCGGTCATGCCCTCGACGGGGAAGTCGGCCTCGTCCGTCCCGCGGGGCTTGGGGGCCAGCAGCATGGACAGGCCGCGGTGGTCGTCCGTGCCCGGCACGGTGCGCACCAGCATCGTCATCATGTCGGCGCGGGCGGCGTGGGTGATCCAGGTCTTGTTCCCGGTGACGATCCAGTCCCCGGCGTCGCCGTCGCGCTCCGCCCGGGTGCGCAGGGCGCCGAGGTCGGAGCCGGTGTCCGGCTCGGTGAAGACGGCGGTGGGCAGCACCTCGCCCGAGGCGATCTTCGGCAGCCATTCGCGCTTCTGCGCCTCCGTGCCGCCGGTGGCGATCAGCTCGGCGGCGATCTCCGAACGGGTGCCGAGCGAGCCGACGCCGATGTAGCCGCGCGACAGCTCCTCGGACACGACGCACATGGCCGTCTTGCCCATGCCGGAGCCGCCGTACTGCTCCTCCACCGTGAGGCCGAACACGCCCAGCGCCCCCAGCTCCTCCACCAGCTCCAGCGGGATGAGCTCGTCGCGCAGGTGCCAGCCGTGGGCGAAGGGCGCGACCCTCTCGTCGGAGAAGGCGCGGAACTGGTCGCGGATCATCTCCATGTCCGCGTCCAGGCCGGTGGCCTCCACCGTGGCGCGGCCCCCTCCCCCGGCCTGGGCCTCGGCGGCGAGCTCGGCGGCGCGGGTCTTGGCGGCCTGCGCGCCGTAGGGGGCCAGCGCGTCGGCCCAGGCGCCCGCGTAGAACTCGCCAAGCGCGGCGCCCGGCAGGCCGAAGTCGGCGGGGCGGATCGTCTCCGACCCGTTCATGGGGATCCCGCCCATCAGCTGCGCGGCGTACTCGGCGGCCAGTAGCCCCGCCAGCACCTGCTCCACCTCGCCGAACCGGTTCTCCGCCGCCAGGCGGCCGGCCCACGCCTCCACCTGCCGGAACAGCTCGGCGTAGGTGGCGTACCAGGCCAGCCCGTGGACCACGTGCTGCTCCCGGTCGAGGAGCGTGCGGTCGATCCGGCCGTCGCGGCCGACCCGGGCGCGCACGGCCTCCGTGGCGCGGGCGGTGAAGGCGGCGGCCGCCTGCGCCGCGGCGGCCAGGGCGGGGCGCAGGGCGTCGGCGTCGGGCGACGGGGTGTCGGCGTAGGCGAGGCTCATGGACGCGGGCTCCGGGGCGGCCGCGACCATGCCGCATCGGCCGGGCCGCCACAACGCGGGCCGGCCGTCCGCCAAGCCGTGTCTCCGGCGCCGCACGCCGCGACCCGGGCGCCGCATGGACCGCCCGTCGCCGCCGCCTCGCCCGAAAAGCGCCCGACTTGCCCCGTTGATGACCGCCGATGGGTTCGAGGACAGCGTTCTGGGCGGCGGGGGCGCTCCTCGCGGGCGTCTGCGTCTCCACGGCGGCGGCCGCGGCGGCGGCGGGCCCGCCGCAGTCGCTGCGCGACGCGCTGTTCGGCGACCGCGTCCCGGCCTTCGGCGGGATCACGCCTCCCCCGCCGGTGGCGCGCTACCGCCTGGAGTTCGGAGAGGGTTTCGTGCTGGACCGGCTGGGCCGCGACCAGGCCCTGGTGAAGTTCGAGGGCGACCCGGAGGTGTGGGCGCTGCGGGGGGTCGGCGGGCCCCACGGCGACGTCATCTTCATGGACGACACGGGCGCGAAGGTGATGCGCGCCACCCGCTACGGCGGCGTGACCCTGTTCACCGCCTCGCGGCC
>CAXSHO010000086.1:1131-13581 GCA_964237305.1 uncultured Caulobacteraceae bacterium | reverse complement strand
TGATCTTGGCGCGCGGATCGTAGTTCTTGTAGACGCGGTGGCCGAAGCCCATCAGCCGGTAGCGGCGGTCCTTGACGCCCTGCACGTACTCGGGGATGCGGTCGACCGTGCCGATCTCCTTGAGCATGTTGAGCGCCTCCTCGTTGGCGCCCCCGTGGCTCGGGCCCCACAGGCAGGCGATGCCCGAGGCGATGCAGGCGAACGGATTGGCGCCCGACGAGCCCGCCAGCCGCACGGTGGAGGTGGACGCGTTCTGCTCGTGGTCGGCGTGCAGGATGAAGATGCGGTCCATGGCGCGCGCCAGCACCGGGTCCACTTCGTACTCCTCGGCGGGCACCGAGAAACACATCCGCAGGAAGTTCTCCGTGTAGTTCAGGTCGTTCTTCGGATACACGAACGGCTGGCCGACGGAGTATTTGTAGGCCTGCGCGGCGATGGTCGGCATCTTGGCGATCAGCCGGATGGCGCTGATCTCCCGCTGCTCGAGATCCTGCACGTTGGCGCTGTCGAAGTAGAAGGCCGACAGGGCGCCCACCGCGCCCACCATGATCGCCATGGGGTGGGCGTCGCGGCGGAAACCCTGGAAGAAGCGGTGGAACTGGTCGTGCAGCATGGTGTGGCGCGTCACGAGGTTCGTGAAATCGCTGCACTGCGGCGCGGTGGGCAGCTCGCCGTAGAGGAGCAGGTGGCACACCTCCAGGAAGGTCGACTTCTCCGCCAGCTGGTCGATGGGGTAGCCGCGGTACAGCAGCACGCCCTTGTCGCCGTCGATGTAGGTGATCTGGCTCTCGCACGAGGCGGTGGAGGTGAAGCCGGGATCGTAGGTGAAGGCGTCGGTCTCGGCGTAGAGCTTCCGGATGTCGATAACGTCCGGGCCGGTGGATCCCTTCAGGACCGGCAGGCTGATCTCCTTGTCGCCCAACCTGAACGTGGCCGAACCGTTCGGCGTCGCCTTGGTCTCCATGCGCGCAGTCCCTGTCTGGAGGCCGGGGCGGGGAGGCCGCGGCCCGGCGGCGCCTGCGCCGTCGTCTCCGTCGCGCTTATAGCGCAGCGGCGGGCGGGCGGAAGCGCCCCCTCACAGGGCGTCGTCGAGCCGGCCGAGGGCCTCCTCCCGCCCCAGCGCCACGAGGGTGGAGGCGAGGTCCGGCGCCGGTGCGCCCCCCGCCAGCACGCCCCGCAGCGCCGGGCCGAACTTGCCGATGCCGACGCCCTCCGCCTCCGCGAAGCTGCGGATGGCGGCGTCAAGCGCGGCGGGCTCCCAGGCGCTGTCGGCGACCCGCTCGCGGAGGCGGCGGAGGCGGTCGCGCGTCTCGTCCGTGAGCTGCCTGGCCGTGCGCTCGTCCAGCTGCAGCGGCCGTTCCTTGAGGACGAAGACCGTCATGTCGGCGAGCTGCAGCACCGTCTGCGCGCCCTCCTTCACAAGCGCGATCGCGGCGGCGAGGCGGGGGAGGGCGCCGTCGTCGACCTCCGTTCCGCGCTTGCGGTGCGCGGCTGTGGTGAGCTCGGCCAGGCGCGAGTCGTCCGCGGCGCGGATGTATCGCTGGTTGATGAAGTTCAGCTTGTCCCAGTCCAGCCGGGCCGGAGCCTTCACCACGTCGGCCACGTCGAACCACTCCGCGGCCTGCCTGTCGGAGAACACCTCGTCGTCGCCGTGCCCCCAGCCGAGCCGCGCCAGGTAGTTGCGCATGGCCTCGGGCAGGTAGCCCATGTCGCGGAACTCGCCGACGGCCTGCGCTCCATGCCGCTTGGAGAGCT
Source organism: uncultured Caulobacteraceae bacterium (assembly GCA_964237305.1). GTDB lineage: Bacteria > Pseudomonadota > Alphaproteobacteria > Caulobacterales > Caulobacteraceae > JASLDZ01. Next base: position 11,826 of record CAXSHO010000086.1, on the reverse strand, counting down.
TGGCGCCGTCCGGCCCGTGGATCAGCGGGATGTGCGCGAACCGGGGGACGTCCCAGCCGAGGCCGCGGTAGATCAGCGTCTGGCGCGCGGCGTTGTTCAGGTGGTCGTCGCCGCGGATCACGTCGGTGACGCCCATGTCGTGGTCGTCCACCACCACGGCCAGGTTGTAGGTGGGCGTGCCGTCCGAGCGCAGAAGCACCAGGTCGTCCAGGTCCGCGTGGCGGAAGCGCACGGGGCCCTTCACCAGGTCGTCCACCACGAGATCGCCGTCCAGCGGCGCGCGCAGCCGCACGGTGGAGGAGGCGCCGGCGGGAGCTTCGGCGGGGTCGCGGTCGCGCCAGGCGGAGCGGACCACCCGGCCCTCGGCCCGGGCGCGCTCGCGCTCCCGCTCGCCTTCCTCCACCGTGGTCCAGTCGCGGTAGGCGGCGCCTCGGGCCAGGAGCTGTCCGGCGGCCTCCGCGTGGCGCGCGGCGCGGGAGGCCTGGAAGACGGCCTCGCCGTCGGGGACGAGGCCCAGCCACGCCATGCCGTCGAAGATCACGTCCACAGCCTCCGCGGTGGAGCGCTCGCGGTCGGTGTCCTCCACCCGCAGCAGGAAGCGTCCGCCGGTGTGGCGCGCATACAGCTGGTTGAACAACGCCGTGCGGGCTGTGCCTATGTGCATGGAGCCGGTGGGCGAGGGCGCGATACGGGTGACGACGGTCATCGGCGGGGGCTTCGAGGAACGCGGGCGGAGCGGGGCCGAGCGCTTTAGCACGCGCCGCCGCGGCCGCGCACGTGCGGGCCTCCTCGCCCGCGCCGCCGCCCGCGCCCGCGCCGAGGCCGCCGCCCAGGCGCAGCGCTGGGCGCTGTGGTCGCCCGTGGCGTTCGGCGGTGGCGCCGCGATCTACTTCGGCCTGCCGCGCGAGCCGATGTTTCCGCCCCTGGCCGCGGCGGCGGGGCTGGCGCTCGCGCTCTACGTCGCCGCGCGGTGGTGGGGACGCAGCCGGTGGCTGGCCATCGCTGCGGCGCTGCTCGCCTTCGGGGCGGCGGGTCTAGCCGTCTCGGCGGCCAAGACGCGGATCATGGCCGCGCCCGTGGCGCCCGCCTTCCGCAGGCCGGTGGCGGTGGAGGCGTGGGTGGTGGACGTGGCGAGCGCCGACGCCACCAAGCCGCGCCTGCTGCTCGCGCCGGCCTACGTCTCCGGCCTCGCCTGGCGCGACACGCCGGTGCGCGTGCGCATGACGCTGAAGACGGGCGCCACGCCCGGCCCGGGCTCGGCGGTGCGGCTGGTGGGGGTGCTGGGCCCGCCGCCCTCACCGAGCGCCCCCGGCGCCTACGACTTCGCCCGCGACGCCTGGTTCGCGCAGGTCCCGCGCGAGGGGAACGTCTTCGTCCGGGCCGTTCGGCCTGCGGCTGGAGATGGCGGTCAACGCCGCGCGCTGGAGCCTGGCGCGGCGCATCGTCGACCGCATGGGCGTGCGCGACGGCGGGCTGGCGGCGGCGCTGGTCACCGGCCACCAGGCCTGGCTGCAGCCCGCCGACGTGCAGGCGATGCGCGACAGCGGACTGGCGCACATCCTGTCGATCTCGGGCGTGCACATGGCCATCGTGGGCGGCTTCGTCTTCATGCTGCTGCGCCTCCTGATCGCCGCCTGGCCGTGGGCCGCGCTGCGCGTTCCCGGCAAGAAGGTGGCGGCTGTGGGCGCGTTCGCCGCGGTGCTCGGCTACGTGATCCTGTCGGGCGCCCCGCCGCCGGCCGTGCGCTCGGCCCTGACGGCGGGGATCGCCTTCGTGGCGGTGCTGCTGGACCGGCGGGCGCTTAGCCTGCACAGCCTGGCGGTGGCGGCGCTGGTGGTGCTGCTGTTCCAGCCCGAGGCGATCGCCCAGCCCGGCTTCCAGATGAGCTTCGCCGCCACCGCCGCGCTTCTGTCGCTGGCGGAGAGCTGGCCGCGGCGGCTGCACGAGATCAGCGTGCCCGCGCCCATCCGCCTCGTGCAGCGCGGGTGGGACTGGCTGGTGGCGGGCCTGGCCGTGAGCTTCGTCGCGGGGCTCGCCACCGATCCCTTCGCCATCCAGCACTTCAACCGGGTGACGCTGTGGAGCCTGCCCGCGAACCTCCTGGCCGACGTGATCAGCTCCTTCGTGATCATGCCCGCGCTGGCCGTGGGCGCGGTGCTGGAGCTGGCCGGGATCGGCGGCCCGGCGCTCACGGGGGCCGGCTGGGGGCTCGATGCGCTGAGGGAGACGGCGCGGCTGTTCGCCGGCGCGCCGCACGCGGTGGTGGGCTGGACCAGCGCGCCGGGGTGGACGCTGCCGGTGAGCTTCCTCGGCCTCCTCTTCATCGTGCTGTGGCGCGGGCGCCTGCGCTGGCTGGGCCTGCCGCTGTTCGCCGCCGTGTGGATCGCACCCCGCGCGCCGACGCCGGTCGCCTGGATCGCGGGCGGCGGCGGCAACGTGGCGCTGGCCACCCGGGCGGGGGAGGGGGTGCGCCTGAGCCCGCGCGGCCAGGCCTTCGCCTTCGAGATCTGGGCGCACCGCCGCGGCCTGCGCCTCCCCGCCGACCCGGACGCGGCCGCCGACGCCCTCGCCGACTGCGGCCGCGACCTGTGCCGCACCAACCCCGGCGCGCCGCTGGACGTGGCCCTGTGGCGTCGGCTCAGGGCCCCCGGCGAAGCCGACCTCGCCAAGCTCTGCACGCCGGGGGTGCGGCTGGTGCTGCTGCGCACGGGGAGCGCTCCGACCGGCTGGTGCCCGGGCGCCACCGTGCTGAACGCCGACACCCTGCGCCAGGGCGGAGCGGCCGAGCTGTGGCGCGCGCCGGGCGGCGCCTTCCGCATCGCCTGGGCGCAGGACGCCCGCGGCGACCGCCCGTGGACCGCGCCTGCGCCATCTGAGTGAGCCGTCCAGTCCTCCCCCGGCACGGGGGAGGGGGACCGCGCGAAGCGTGGTGGTGGGGGCCGCTCGACGTATCTGATGTCGCGCAACCCCCTCCGTCGGCGGAGTTCATCCTCGGGCCGGCCTTCGGCCGGACCCGGGGGGCACCACCTCCCCCGTCCCATGGGAGGACGGAAGGTCAGTGATACCGGCGGATGAGGCCCACCAGCCGACCCTGCACCTGCACCTGGTCCGGCGCGTAGATGCGCGTCTCGTAGCGAGGGTTGCAGGGCACGAGCGCCACAGAGCCGCCCTTCCTCTGCAGGCGCTTGAGCGTCGCCTCCTCGCCGTGGGTGAGCGCCACGACGATCTCGCCCGACTGGGCTTCGGATCCTTTGCGGATCACCACGTGGTCGCCGTCCAGGATGCCGGCGTCGATCATCGAGTCCCCCGCCACCTCCAGCACGAAGTGCTCGCCCTTGCCGAGCATCATGGCGGGGACGGAGATGCGGTCGCGCTCCTGCTGGATGGCCTCGATCGGCGTGCCCGCGGCGATCTTGCCGAGGATCGGCAGCTCGGTGGCGTCGTTGGCGGCCTCGCCCGTCGCGGACTCCACGGCGGGGAGGGGGCGGCCGCCGCCCTGCACCACCTGCGGCTTGAACGGCGTGCGCGCGGCGGGCGGGGAGGGAGGTGCGCTGGCCTGCTCGGGCATCTTCACCACCTCCAGCGCGCGGGCGCGGTGCTGCAGGCGGCGGAGGAAGCCGCGCTCCTCCAGCGCGGTGATCAGGCGGTGGATGCCGGACTTGGAGGCGAGGTCCAGCGCGTCCTTCATCTCGTCGAAGGAGGGGGAGACGCCGGTCTCGCGGATGTGGCTGTGGATGAACATGAGCAGCTCGTGCTGCTTGCGCGTGAGCATCACCGGACCCCGTCGTCGACTCAGGCGCGGAACAAAGCGCCAACCTGGACGGGTGTTCTGTAAGTGTTCCGTCTTAACGTCAAGTGAAACCGCCGGGCGGCTCAGACCAGCAGCGCGCGGGTGGCGGCGGCCACGTCCGCCTGACGCATGAGGCTCTCGCCCACGAGGATGGCGGAGGCGCCGGCGCCGGCGCAGCGGCGGGCGTCGGCGGGGCTGAAGACGCCGCTCTCCGCCACCAGCAGCGCCCCCGCGGGGGCCTGCGCCGCAAGGCGTTCGGTGACGGCAAGGTCGACGGCGAAGGTGCGCAGGTCGCGGTTGTTGATCCCCACCAGCGTCGCGCCGAGCGCGGCGGCGCGGGCCAGCTCGGCCTCGTCGTGCACCTCCACCAGCGCGTCCATTCCGGATCGCGCGGCTTCGGACAGGAGGTCGGCGGCGAGCGCGTCGTCCACCATGGCCAGGATCACCAGCACCGCGTCCGCGCCCAGCGCGCGTGATTCGGCCACCTGCCAGGGGTCCACGAGGAACTCCTTGCGGAGGGCGGGCAGGGTGACGGCCTCGCGGGCGGCGGCGAGGAAGGCGTCGTCGCCCTGGAAGCTGGGCGCGTCGGTGAGCACGGACAGGCAGGCCGCCCCGCCCTCCCCGTAGGCGCGGGCCAGGGCGGGGGGGTCGAAGTCGGCCCGGATCAGGCCCTTGGAGGGGCTGGCCTTCTTGATCTCCGCGATGAGCGCCGGACGACCCGGGCGTGCGGCGGCGAGGAGGGCGCGGGCAAAGCCGCGGGGCGGCGGCTGGGCGGCGGCGGCGGCGTCCACCTCCGTCCGGTAGCGGGCGCGGCGGCGCACCGCGACCTCCTCGCGCTTGTAGGCGGCGATGCCCGCCAGGATGTCGCTCACGCGGCGGGCTCCCTCGTCAGCTCGACCAGGAGGTTCAGCGCCCGGCGCGCCCGACCCGAGCCGATGGACTCGGCCGCCAGCTCCACGCCGTCGGCCAGGGTCTCGGCCCGGTCGGCCACGACGAAGGCGGCGGCGGCGTTGAGGAGCGTGATCTCGCGGTAGGCGCCGGGCCGCCCATCCAGCACGGCGCGGAGGGCGGCGGCGTTGTGCGCCGCGTCGCCGCCGCGCAGCGCCCAGGCGTCCACGCGCAGGAGGCCGGCCTGCTCGGGCGTGACGGTGAAGGTCGTCAGCGCCCCGTCGCGCCATTCCGCGACCTGCGTCTCGCCCGCGGTGGTCAGCTCGTCCAGCCCGTCGCCGTGGACCACCCAGACCCGCTCGGCCCCGAGCGTTCCCAGCACCCGCGCGAGCAGCTCCACCTTGGCGGCGTCGTACACGCCCACCACCTGCCGCCGCGCGCCGGCGGGGTTGGCCAGCGGGCCCAGGAGGTTGAACACGGTGCGAAAGCCCAGCTCGGCGCGCACGGGCGTCACGTGGCGCATGGCGGGGTTGTAGGCGGGGGCGTGCAGGAAGCAGACGCCCGCCTCGTCCAGGGCGCGTCGCGCGCGCTCGGGCGAGGGCTCCAGCGCCACGCCGAGCTCGGCCAGCACGTCCGAAGCGCCGGAGCGGGAGGACAGGGCCCGGTTGCCGTGCTTGGCTACGCGCAGGCCGCCCCCCGCGGCCACGAACGCCGCGGCGGTGGAGATGTTGTAGGTGTGGCGGCCGTCCCCGCCCGTGCCGCAGGTGTCGATCACCGGGCCGCCCGCGTCGAAGGGCCGGGCGGCGGCGCGCATGGCCCGGGCGCAGGCGGCGATCTCCACCTCCGTCTCGCCGCGCACGCGCAAGGCGGTGAGCGCGGCGGCGACCTGGGCGGGGGTGGGCTCGCCGCGCAGGCAGGCGGCGAAGAACGCTTCAGCCTCCTCCGGCGCCAGCTCGCGGCCGGCCGCCAGCGTCTCCAGGAGCGGCTTGAACCCCTGCGACACCGCCGCGCTCAGGCGCCGGGCGCGGGGGCCAGGCCCGCCAGGCGCAGGAAGTTGAGCAGGAGGTCGTGGCCGCCCACGGTGGCGTGGCTCTCCGGATGGAACTGCACGCCGTGGATCGGCAGGTCGCGGTGCTGCAGGCCCATGATCTCGCCGTCCTCCGTCCAGGCGGTGACCTCCAGCACGTCGGGCAGGGTGTCGCGCTCCACGGCCAGGGAGTGGTAGCGCGTGGCGATGAACGGGTCCGCAAGGTCGGCGAAAAGCCCGCGGCCCGCGTGGCGCACCGGGCTCGTCTTGCCGTGCATGAGCGTCCTGGCCCGCACCACTCGCCCGCCGAAGGCCTGGCCGATGGCCTGGTGGCCGAGGCAGACGCCCAGGATCGGCGTCTCGGGCGGAGCGGTGCGAAGCAGCTCCAGGGTGACGCCCGCCTGGTCGGGGGCGCAGGGGCCGGGCGACAGCAGGATGGCGTCCGCGCCCATGGCCAGCGCCTCCGCGGCGCTGAGCGCGTCGTTGCGCACCACGCGCGCGCGCGCGCCCAGCTCGGCCAGGTGGTGGACGAGGTTGTAGGTGAAGCTGTCGTAGTTATCGACGACCAGGATCATGGCGCCCGCCCATAGCGCGGCGGGCCGGGGCTGGCGAGCGGCCGCGGTCACACCTCGTTAACAGGGCGCGCGCAGAGGATCGGCCGTGGAGCCGCTCATCCTCGACTCGCCGTTCCGCTCGATCGCCGCCGCCCGCGCCGCCCTGGCCGAGCCGCGGCGCCCCCGACTGCCGGCGCTCGCGGCGCTGGGCTGCGCGGGGCTCATGACGGCCGCCGCCTTCGCCGCCGCCGCCGTGCTCCTCCTGGGCGGCTGGACCCCGGCGGGGCCGCTGTCCGGCGAGGTGCGGGCGGCGCTGGCGGAGCGGTGAGGCGGGTGCGGCGGGGCGTCGGGTGCACGCGCCCGGCCCGGAGCCGCAGCGCACCGCAGGTCACGCCGCGCCCTTGCCTCCGAGCGCCTTGATCGCCGGGCCGAGCGGGAGCGCCGCCGCGTCGTAGCCGTCCCACGCCTTGTTGCGGGCCACGAGCTTGGGCGCGGTGCGCAGGGTGTAGGCGCAGGGGTCGAGGCCGCGCTTCACCTGCGCCCAGCTCACCGGCCAGGAGACGGGCGCGCCCGGGCGGCCGCGGGGGGAGTAGGGGGCGACGGCGGTGGAGAGGCGGTCGTTGCGCAGGTAGTCGAGGAAGATGCGGCCGGTGCGCTTGGCCTTGGCCATGTTCACCAGGAACCGGTCGGGCGCGTCGGCGGCCATGGCGACGCACAGGTCACGGGCGAAGGCCTTGGCGGCGGGCCACTCCACACCCTTCTTCCCCGAGGCGTCGAGCGGCGTGACCACGTGCAGGCCCTTGCCGCCGGTGGTCTTGCAGAACGCCTCCAGGCCCAGCGCCTCCAGCCGCCCGCGCACCTCTTTGGCCGCGGCGATCACCGTCTCGAACAGGACGTCCGGCGCGGGGTCGAGGTCGAACACGAGGCGGCCCGCCACCTCCGGCCGGCCGGGGGCGCAGTTCCAGGGGTGGATCTCCACGCCCGCGGTCTGGGCCACGGCGGCCAGCGCCTCCACCCGGTCGAGCTGGATGTACGGCTTCTTGTCGCCGCGCACCTCCGCCAGGGTGATGAGGCTGGACGTGCCCGGCATGGCGTGGCGCTGGAAGAAGGTCTCGCCGCCGATGCCGTCGGGCTCGCGGATCACCGAGGCGGGGCGGCCCGCAAGGTGGGGCAGCATGGCCGGGCCCACCGCCTCGAAATAGCGGGCGAGGTCGAGCTTGGTGAGCGCCGGGCCGGCGTCGTCGGCGGGCCACAGGGGCTTGTCGGGGTTGGAGATGGTCACGCCCATGACCACAGACGAGCCGTTGGCGCGGCGCGAGGCGGGGGCCGCGGCCTTCGCCGGCTCGGGCGCGGCGGCGGCCTCCTCGACGGGCGCGGGCGTCTCCTGCACCACCTCCTCGGCGGGCTTGTCCTCGCGCAGCCCCTTGAAGCTGGCCTGGCGCAGGTGGCCCTCGCCCGTCCAGCCGGCGGACTGGATTTCGGCCACCAGCACGGGCTTGAGCCAGTGGATGCCGACAGCGCGGGGCGTGTCCTTCGGCGCGAAGGGCGAGCTGTCGGTCTCCACCTCGCGCAGGCGGGGCAGAAGCTTGGACACCGTGGCGGCGGAGAAGCCGGTGCCGATCCGGCCCACGTGCACCAGCCGCCCCTCGCGGTGCACGCCCGCGATCAGCGAGCGGAACGGCTTGGCGCCCTCAGCCACCCAGCCGGCCACCACCACCTCCTGCCCGCCGCGGCATTTGGCCTTGACCCAGCTCTCCGACCGGCCGGAGGCGTAGGGCGCGTCCAGCTTCTTCGAGACGATGCCCTCAAGGTGCATGGAACAGGCGGAGGAGAGCACCGCATCGCCGCCGGTCTCGAAGTGCTCGACATAGCGCAGGTGCGGCGTGGCGGCGGCGTCCACCAGCGGGTGCAGCCGCGCCTTACGCTGCGCGAGGGGCAGCTCGCGCAGGTCGTCGCCGCCGGTGAACAGGAGGTCGAAGGCGTAGAACACGATCTCGCCGGTGCGCCCGTCCTGCAAGGCGGCCTGCAGGCCGGCGAAGTCGGGGGCGCCCTCGGCGTCCAGCATCACCGCCTCGCCGTCGTAGAGGCCGGGGGGCAGGCGGGCGGCCTCGACGGCGAGCTCCTTGAAGCGGTGCGTCCAGTCCAGCCCCGTGCGGGTCAGCACGCGGCAGGCGCCGCCGTCCACGCGCAGCTGCAGCCGGTATCCGTCGAACTTGATCTCGTGCGCCCAGCCCTCGCCGGCGGGCGGGCGGTCCACGTTGCGCGCGAGCTGGGGAGGCACGAAGGCGGGCAGGGCGGTCGCGGGCGCCGCCTTCGGCCTGCGAGCCTTAGGCGGCGCCGGCTCAGCCACCGCCTCCGCGCTCGCCTCCGGGTCGCCGCGGTTCGAGTTCCACACGCGCTTGGCGGGCGTGCGCGGGCGCTTGGAGGGCGCGGTCTCCGGCTCGGCGGTGATGAAGCGGGTGGGACCGCGGCCGATCCCGGCGGCGATCTCGTCCATGGCGCGGCCGCTCGCGACCGAGCAGGCGTTCTCGGTCAGCAGCGCGTCGGCGTCGCCGGGGTGCTCGGCGCCGTCGCGGTGCTTGATGAGGAGCCAGTTCGTGCGGCCGGGCTTCTTGCCCGGCTTGGCGTTGCGGTCGTGCGCCATGCGCACCAGCACCCAGCCGCCGCGCAGCCGCTCGCCCTCCAGCACGAACTTGAGGTCGCCCTTGGCGAGGCCCTCGGCGACCGTCATGCCCTCGGGCGCCCACCAGCCGCGGTCCCACAGCATCACCGTGCCGCCGCCGTACTCGCCCTTGGGGATGGTGCCCTCGAAGTCGCCGTAGTCGAGCGGATGCGGCTCCACCTCCACCGCCAGCCGCTTGTCGGCGGGGTCGAGCGAGGGGCCGCGGGTGACGGCCCAGGACAGCATCACGCCCTCGTGCTCCAGGCGGAAGTCGTAGTGCAGCCGCGTAGCGTCGTGCTTCTGGATGACGAAGCGCAGCCGCTCGGAGGGCGCGGGCGCGGTATCGCCGAACGGCTCGGCGGTCTTCTTCGGATCGCGCTTGGCGCGGTAGGCGTCGAGGGCTGCGGCCATGTGCTGTTCAAGCTCGGCGGTGCGCGGGGGTTCCCCTCCCACGGCTGTCATCCCGGGCGGCCAAGCCGACCCGGGACTCAGAAGTGCAGGTTGCACGTAATCCTGGGTCCCGGCTCTCCGCTGCGCTGCGGCCGGGGTGACAGCCGGTTCTACCGCGGCAGGTCGGGCGGGAGGAGGTCGATGGCTTCGGCCGGGCGCGCGGACTCGACGGGCTCGCCCGTCCACTCCCAGTGCCAGGGCTCGAACACGTAATTCACGAAGCCGAAGCGTCGGGCGTTGAGGAGGAGCCAGCGATAGCTCGTGGTGCGCGACAGGCGCAGGCGGTCGGCGGGCGCGGTGGAGTCCACCGGGCGCACGCCGTCGAGAACGAGGTCCAGCGCCAGGCCCGTGCGGTGCGCCGAGCAGGTGGCGCGGCGGACGTTGTCGCAGGTGCCCTCCGTCGCGCAGCGGCCCGCGTCGTAGGAGGGGCTGCGGTAGCCGGAGAACACCTGCAGCGAGAGCGGCGAGTCGAGCGCGCCGTCGCGCCGCGCGGCCTCGCGCATCCGCCGCCAGGCCGCCAGCGTGCCCGGCCGCGCGGGGTTGGGCCGGGCGCCCCAGCTCTCCGCCTCCTGGGTGGACTCCAGCGTCGTCTCGTCAGGCGGTGAGGGGCAGGGCGCGCCGGAGGTGCGCTGGCGCAGGAAGGGTCGGCGGTCCTGCACCTCGTTGCGGAGCTTGGTGAGGGTCTCGGGCGTGACCACGCCGTCGTCCGGCAGGCTCCGGGCGCGCTGCCAGCGAGCCAGGGCGCGAGCGAACTCCACGCCCTGCGGCACCGGCGCCGCCCCGATCTCCACGGCGAGGAGCGGCAGGTAGACCTCCCACCCGACCTCCGCGCGGTTGAACAGGTTCACGGGGAGGGTGCGCAGGCTTCCCGCGTTCGCCTCCGCCGCCGCGGAGGAGGACGGGTGCGCCTGCCGCACGCCTGCGCCGTCCGGCTCGCGCCGGGGGCTGAGCTCCACGTCCGGCCCTCGCGGCCCGCGCCGGGGCGCGTCGTAGCGGGGCCCGGCGTAGCGGGGCGTGGCGCACCCGGCGAGCGCCGACAGCACGCACACCGCCGATGCGAGGCGGGCGGGGGAGAGGACCGGGCGGCGACTCATGGCGTCGATCATCCCCGCATCGCGCGACGGCCGGAACCCGCGCTCGCGCCGGGAGCGGGCATCGGCTACCGGCTGTCGGGCGATCCTTGCGGGAGGGGTGAGGCATGCTGAAGGCGTTCGTGGTGCGGCTGGTCGCTTTCGCCACCGCGCGCCCGTGGGCGACCGCGGCGGCGGGGCTGGCGCTGGCGCTGGCCGCGCTGGGCTATGCGGCCACCCACTTCGACATCACC
>CAXSHO010000086.1:0-1121 GCA_964237305.1 uncultured Caulobacteraceae bacterium | reverse complement strand
GGCCGCGCTGATCTCGCCCACCGTGCAGTGGCGACGCGACGAGGCGGTGCTCTCCAAGGCCTTTCCGCAACAGCAGGACCTGTCGGTGGTGGTGGTCGACGGCCGCACGCCCGAGCTGGCTGAGGACGCCGCCGCCCGCCTGGCCGCGCGCCTGGCCGCCGACACCGCGCACTTCAAGACCGTGCGCAGGCCCGACGGCGGCCCGTTCTTCGCGCACGAGGGCCTGCTGCTGCAGTCCACCGACGAGGTGCGCGCCACGACGCAGGGGCTGATCAAGGCGCAGCCGTTCCTGGGCCCGCTGGCCGCCGACCCCAGCCTGCGCGGGGTGATGGCCGCCTTCGGCGCGCTGACGCAGGGGGTGGAGCAGGGGCAGACCACGCTGGCCGAAGTGAAGACGCCGTTGGCCAGGCTGGCCGACGCCATGGAGGCCGCCGCCTCCGCCCGCCCCGCCTTCTTCTCCTGGCAGGCGCTGGTGGGGAGCGGCGGCGGCCTGAGTTCGCCCACGCGGCGCTTCATCACGCTCCAGCCGAAGCTCGACTACGGCGACCTCACGCCGGGGGCCGCGGCCACAGACGCGGTCCACGCCGCGGCCAGGGCGCTGTCGCTGGACGCCGCGCACGGTCAGCGCGTGCGGGTGACCGGGTCGGTCCCGCTGTCGGACGAGGAGTTCGCCTCCCTGTCCGACAAGGTGTGGCTCGTCACCGGCGCCATGCTGGGCTCGGTGGTGCTGATGCTGTGGCTGGCGGTGCGCTCGATGCGGATCATGGCGGCGATCCTCCTCACCACGATCGTAGGGCTGGTCGTGACGGCGGCGGCGGGGCTCATGGCCGTGCACCGTTTCAACCTGATCTCGGTGGCCTTCATCCCGCTGTTCGTGGGGCTCGGCATCGATTTCGGCATCCAGATCGGGGTGCGCTTCCGGGCCGAGCGGCTGGAGGAACCCTCAGCGCCAGCGGCGCTGGGCAAGGCGGCGGGCGCGATCGGCGCGTCGCTGGCGCTGGCCGCGGCGGCGGTGACGCTCGGCTTCCTCGCCTTTCTGCCCACGAGCTACGTCGGCGTGTCGGAGCTGGGGGTGATCGCGGGCCTCGGCATGGTCATCGGGCTCCTCCTCAACTTCACGC
>CAXSHO010000085.1:13393-13653 GCA_964237305.1 uncultured Caulobacteraceae bacterium | reverse complement strand
CGAGCGGCTGGTCCTCCGACACGCGGTCGCCGACCTTGACCTTCCACTCGACGAGCTCGGCCTCGGCGGTGCCCTCCCCCACGTCGGGCAGGCGGAAGACGTAGTCGCCAGCCGCACCCGCGGGCGTGGCGTCGGCTGCGCACTCGATCATCCCCTCCGCGTTGGGCGCGGGGCAGGAGTCGCCGTCCGCACCGTCGATCGACAGTGCGGGTCGTGCGGGTCGTGCGGTTGCGGCCGTCGCGGCGGCGGAGGGGCGCTCG
>CAXSHO010000085.1:12826-13383 GCA_964237305.1 uncultured Caulobacteraceae bacterium | reverse complement strand
TGCACGGTCCTGCACGCGTGCAGGTCGTGCATCTCGTGCAGGTTCGGCGGAGGGGCGCTCGGTCATGGGCGTGGTCGGGGGCGTGTCACGGGCGTCGATGTTACGCTCGCCGGAGGGAGCGGGGACGAGCCCCTGGCCGCCGTCGCTCGCCGCCTCGCCGGCGCCCTGCGTCTCCAGCACCACGAGGTCGCTCTTCACCGCCCGCATGTCGCCGGGCGCGCCGTGCAGCTCGCGCACCACGCCCGCCACGGGCGAGGTGAGCTCCACGGTGGCCTTGTCGGTCATCACGTCGGCCAGCGGCTGGTCCTCGGCCACGGTGTCGCCCACGGCCACGTGCCAGGCCACGAGCTCGGCCTCGGCGGTGCCCTCGCCCACGTCGGGGAGCCGGAAGACGAAGCGCGCCATCAGATCGTTCTTCCCTCGGTCGTCATCCCGGGCGCGCAGCGACCCGGGACCCAGGAGTGCAAGGTCGCGCGCGTGGCCCTGGGTCCCGGCTCTCCGCTACGCTGCGGCCGGGATGACGATGAGAGCGGCATCAGACCTCCGCCACCGTGCGC
>CAXSHO010000085.1:0-12816 GCA_964237305.1 uncultured Caulobacteraceae bacterium | reverse complement strand
CTTGAAGACGAAGCGTCCCATCGCGATCAGGCCTCCGCCATGGTCTGCTTCAGCGCCTCGGCCACGCGTTCGGGGCCGGGGAAGTAGTCCCACTCGAAGGCGTGGGGATAGGGCGTGTCCCAGCCGGTGACGCGCAGCACGGGCGCCTCCAGGTGGTGGAACACGCGCTCGGTGACGAGCGCCGACAGCTCCGCGCCGAAGCCGGAGGTGCGGGTGGCCTCGTGCACGATCACGCAGCGGCCGGTCTTGCGCACGCTGGCCTCGATGGCGGCGATGTCCACCGGCACGAGCGTGCGCAGGTCGATCACCTCGGCGTCCACCCCCGCGTGCTCGGCGGCGGCCAGCGCCACGTGCACCATGGTGCCGTAGGCGAGGACCGTCACCTCCGACCCCTCCCGCACCGTCTCGGCGAGGCCCAGGGGGACGCGGTAGACGCCCTCGGGCACGTCGGCCTTGGGGTGGCCGGTCCAGGGCTTCACCGGCTTGTCGTGCCAGCCGTCGAAGGGGCCGTTGTAGATGCGCTTGGGTTCGAAGATCAGCACCGGGTCGTCGTCCTCGATGGACGAGATGAGCAGGCCCTTGGCGTCGTAGGGGTTGGACGGCACCACCACCTTCAGCCCGGCCACGTGCGTGAACAGCGCCTCGGGGCTCTGGCTGTGCGTCTGCCCGCCGAAGATGCCGCCGCCGTAAGGCGTGCGCACCACCAGCGGCACGTTGAACTGCCCGCCCGAGCGGTAGCGGATGCGCGCCGCCTCGCTGACGATCTGGTCGTAGGCGGGGTAGATGTAGTCGGCGAACTGCATCTCCACCACGGGGCGCAGCCCGTAGCAGGCCATGCCGATGGCCGCCGCCATGATGCCGCCCTCGGCGATGGGCGCGTCGAAGCTGCGGGTGAGGCCGTGGCGGCGCTGCAGCCCCTCCGTCACCCGGAACACGCCGCCGAAATAGCCGGTGTCCTCGCCGAAGGAGAGCACGTCGGCGTCGGCGGCCATCTTGACGTCCAGGCCGCTGTTCAGCGCCTGGATCATGTTCATCGCGGGCACGGCGTCAGACCCCCACCTGGCCGCGCTGCTCGACGAGGCGCCAGTCGGGCTCCTTGAACACCTCCAGGAACATCTCCTTCTTGGAGGGCGGGTTCTGGCCCAGCACGCCGATCGCCTCGGACTCCTTCGCGGCGGCCTTCACCTCCTCCAGGCACTCGGCCTCCAGCGCGGCGTGGCGCGCGTCGTCCCACTCGCCGAGTTGCGTCAGGTGCAGGCGCAGGCGGGCGATGGGGTCGCCCAGGGGCCAGTGCTCGTGCTCGTCGCCGGGGCGGTAGCGCGCCGGGTCGTCGGAGGTGGAGTGCTGCTGGGCGCGGTAGGTGAACATCTCGATCACCGTGGCGCCGAGGTTCGCCCGCGCCCGGTCCGCGGCCCACTGCGTGGCGGCGTACACGGCCAGGAAGTCGTTGCCGTCCACCCGCAGCGCCGGCAGCCCGTAGCCCACGCCCCGCGCGGCGAAGGTGGTGCGCTCGCCCCCCGCCAGCCCGTGGAAGGACGAGATGGCCCACTGGTTGTTGACGATGTTGAGGATCACCGGCGCGCGGTAGACGCTGGCGAAGGTCAGCGCGTTGTGGAAGTCGCCCTCCGCCGTGGCGCCGTCGCCGATCCAGGTGATGGCGATCTTGTCGTCGCCCTTGTAGGCGCTGGCCATCGCCCAGCCCACCGCCTGCGGGTACTGCGTGCCGAGGTTGCCGGAGATGGTGAAGAAGCCGAACTCCTTCGACGAATACATGATCGGCAGCTGGCGGCCTTTGATCGGGTCCGCCGCGTTGGAGTAGATCTGGTTCATCATGGTCGCCAGCGGGTAGCCGCGCGCGATCAGCAGTCCCTGCTGGCGGTAGGTGGGAAAGCCCATGTCCTCGCGGTCGAGCACCAGCGCCTGGGCGCAGGCGATCGCCTCCTCGCCCGTGCACTTCATGTAGAAGCTGGTCTTGCCCTGGCGCTGGGCGCGGTACATCCGGTCGTCGAAGGTGCGGGTCAGCACCATCGCCTTCAGCCCTCGCCGCAGGGTGTCGGGGTCGAGCCGCGGGTCCCACGGCCCCACCGCCCGGCCCTCCTCGTCGGTGACGCGCACCAGGCCGTAGGCCATCTCGCGGATCGTGTGGGGGTCCACGTCGATGGGCGGACGCGGCGCCTCGCCCGCGGCCTGCAGGGGAAAATCGAACCTCGGCTGGTCGCCCGGGCGCCCCTCCGGCTCCGGGATGTGCAGGCTGAGCGGCCGGCTGTTCTTCAACGGGGCGTCTCCGGGGGCGATCTTTGCGTCGCGCCTCGCCCGCCGTGTGGCGCGCGCGCAGGCGTTTGGCAAGAGGCCGACAGGCGCAACTGCTCAGACCACCGCAACTCGCCTAGCCAGCGCAAGCACGACCACGTTTGCTCTGCTCAGCATTGGGTACCGACCTACAAAGATGCTTCAACCACGCTTCGACACTTCAGGGTTTCCTTCAGCCTGTGGATGGTAAGCGGAGTCGGTAGTAAAATGCGGCTCAAGGTAGTAGTCAGGCGCAAAGGGATCCCCTACGTTCCAAATCGTACCGCCATCCCCTAACGTAGCTCCGCCACCGGCAGTTCTTCCATATGCCGAGCCAAGAGAGCTTTGATCAGAGAAGTTAAAGTCAGAACCTGGCACCCAGGTTAGAAGTCCGCCTCCATCGTCACCCAGAAATCCATAACTGTCACCCGCATCTCCGGAGCCACCCTCCTGAATCACATTGTGGGTACCTACGAAGTCTGAAACGGCCCTACTAAAATCAAATGCGATATTGGTTATTGCCCGCCCCTGCTGTACTATCTGATATATTATGTTGTTAATATCGACAAATGAGCCTTCGGCGGCCCTCACGTTTAGAGTCGCGGCAACGGATGGCGCAACATATATGTTGACTGTATTCTGCCCATAATTTTGCCAGTAGTTATAATTTATAATCGAGTCGATATCGAGGGTACTCAGTCCTCTTCCAGTACCCGAGTCCATTATGTCGCCATCTAATCGCGGTGTATCCCCACTTCCGCTCCTATGAAGAAACTCGTGCGCCCACGTGTCTTCGTACTTTGAGGAATTTACGGGGTTAAGCTGACTCATGTTATCGACCTGGACATATATCGTCTCAGAGTCAGACGAAGCAAAAGCACCATGAATCATATTCGGGTCTATAATATACGTAACAACCCCAGGCCCATCCTGCGTTACGACTTTGATGTCAGAGGTCACGTTATAACGCTGACCGTTGAAGTAGCCTTGCAGATCTGTCGTTGCGCCGCTTAGCACCGCCATTATATCATTGGCTATGCGGCTTCCTGAGCTTTCATCCAGATTTGAACCTGCGTAATCTGTAACACGAATAACGCCATGTATAGCAACATCGTTTCCGTGCACATCTATGGTCACCGACATGTAAGCTCTCCTTCTGTTATAAGGAATTTACATGAGTATCCAATTGTCACTAAATGTACATTCTTAATAAGCCGTTCAATAGCCCACCTTTTTGATGTAATGCTAACTCGCTGCGTAAATCGGACAGGGTTAGACGAGGGGAGCCTGGCGGCTTGCAAGGGAGCAGTAGATATCAGAACGGATTTACTACCAAAACTTAAGCTGTAAGGAAGGCATCCCGAAGGGAAACATGCTTGATCATATATATACGCCGGCGGACTACCGCCCTCATCAGCCGAGACTACCACCCTTACATCAGATCCATACGGATGACCGTGGCTCGTCACAACCCCGGTCAAAGGTATAGCCACCGTGATGTCTGGTCTGATTGACCGATCTAGACAAACTGAACCGAGAGCGATGCAGGCCGATACGCTAGCAGGCCCTGTAAGCACGTATCGCCTCCGGATTAAGATGGCTGCGGAGCGGCGTCTGAGGCGACCAGCGGTGTCTCAAAAGCGCTTACGCATATTCTAACTCCGGGTCGTCGTTATCGTTCCTCTCAGCTTCCTAGAGCCATAGAGCGGGTCTGATTCCGGCATACTCGCTGCTACTGGCCCACAATCATTCTAAGTTAAGCGTGAGAGAACGGCGCGGGTCAGTCCGCCGGGTTCCAGCGGCCTTCGCGGGCGGAGCCGGAGCGCTTGGGCGCGGCGCCGCATGTGTCGGCTTGCGGGCGGGCGGGTTGGCGGATGGGGGTGGTGGAGGCGAGCGGGCGGGGGCCGTCGTGGGCCTTGCGACCCTCGCTGTGGCCATGCCCATGGTTGGAGCCGTTCGCGCTCTGCGGGCGACCGCCCTGCCCGCCCCCGCCGCCGTTGCGGCGCTGGCGGTGGGGTTGGCGCGAGCGTTCGCCGTCGGGGCGCTGGCGCTGGGGCTGCGCCTCGCCGCGGGGCTCGGGACCGCGGGCGGCCTCCTGCGCGCGGGTGGCCTTGGCCATGACGGCGAGGCCGGGGTCGCGGCGGCGGTCCTCGGCGGGGATGGTCTGGCGCGTCACCTTCTGGATGTCGCGCAGCAGGGGCCGCTCGTCGTCGGCGCAGAAGGCCACCGCCGAGCCCGTGGCGCCCGCGCGCGCGGTGCGGCCGATGCGGTGGACGTAGGCCTCCGGCACGTTGGGCAGCTCGAACTGCACCACGTGGCTGACGGCGTCCACGTCGATGCCGCGCGCGGCGATGTCGGTGGCCACGAGCGCGCGGACCTGCCCGGCCTTGAAGGCGGCGAGCGCCTTCTCGCGCTGGGGCTGGCTCTTGTCGCCGTGGATGGAGGCGGCGTCGACGCCGCAGGCCTCCAGGTGCTTGGCCACGCGATCGGCCCCGCGCTTGGTGCGCGTGAAGACCAGCGTGCGGGTGAACTTCGGGTCGGCGAACAGCTCGGCCAGGAGCTCGCGCTTGCGGTCGGCCTCCACGAACAGGAGGCGCTGGTCGACCTTGTCCACGGTGGTGGACTCCGGCGTCACCGACACCTGCACCGGCGCGTGCAGCAGTTCGCCGGCCAGCTTGCCGATCTCGTTCGGCATGGTGGCGGAGAAGAACAGGTTCTGCCGGGCGTGCTTGAAGTTCTTGATGATGCGGCGGATCGGCAGGATGAAGCCGAGGTCCAGCATCTGGTCGGCCTCGTCCAGCACGAAGATCTCGGTGTCGCCGAGATAGGCGGTGTGCTGGCCCAGGTGGTCCAGCAGGCGGCCGGGGGTGGCGACCAGCACGTCGATGCCGCGCTCCAGCGCCTTGGTCTGCGGGCGGATGTTCACGCCGCCGAAGATCACGGCCACGCTCATGTTCATATGCCGGCCGTAGCTCTTGAAGCTCTCGGCGATCTGGCTGGCCAGCTCGCGCGTGGGCGAAAGCACCAGGCAGCGGCAGCCGCGCTTGGGCGCGGGGCGGCGGTCGGCGGCCAGGCGCTGCAGGATCGGCAGGGCGAAGGCGGCGGTCTTGCCCGTGCCCGTCTGCGCGATGCCCAGGAGGTCCTTGCCCAGGAGCACGGGCGGGATGGCCTGCGCCTGGATCGGCGTGGGCGTGGTGTAGCCCTCGGTCTCCAGCGCGCGCAGCAGCGGCGGGACGAGGTTGAGGTCGTTGAAGGTGGTCACTGTGGTGATGTCTTTCGCGTCCGCGAAAGGCGACGGCCGCATCCTGTGACGCGCGCACGCTCCGCCCTCCGCGAGGAGGTGTGGGGAGCGCCCCGCGTGCCTGGGCGATCTATGAAGCTCTTCGGCGGCGCTCTACAGGCTGGAGACCCGAAGGTCCCCTCACGCGGCTGGAGCGCCAAGCGTGAAGCGGGCGGCGGACCACCTGCTGTGGCGGGACTTAGGCGCGCAGACGTTGCAAGTCAATGAACGGCTCGTGGTCCTCCCCCGATCTCGGGGGAGGTGGCCCGCAGGGCCGGAGGGGGTGGCGCCACATGAGACCCGTCGCGCCACCCCCTCCACCATGCTGCGCATGGTCCCCCTCCCCCGTTCCGGGAGAGGACAGATCCACTACTTCTTGGTGGTGGTCGAGGTGGTGGTGGTGGCGCCGTCGGGGCTCGTCGTGGTCATGGACGTGGTCTTGGCGGCGGCCTTCTTGTGCTTGGCCTTGTGCTTCACCGTCTTCTTGGCCGCGGGCGTCGTGGTGGCGCCGGCGGTCTCAGTGTGGGTGGCGCTGGTGGTGGTGCTCATCGACGCCGTCTGCGCGAGGGCGGGGGCGGCGACGAGGGCGGCCAGGGCGGCCAGGGCGGCGAGGGTCTTCATGGGGGTCTCTCCTGATGCGGCCGCATCTCCGCGGCGACCTGCATGTGCCATTTGACACCTGAACCGCTCTACAGCCAAGCCGTGGGCGGCCGTTCATCTTCGGGAGCCCGCGCGTGACAACCCTCTACGTCGACGCCGACGCCTGCCCGGTGAAGGAGGAGGTCTACCGCGTGGCGCGGCGGCTCTCGCTGGCGGTGGTGGTGGTGGCGAACAGCTGGATCAGGACGCCCTTGGGCGAGCCGCTGATCCGCTTCGAGCAGGTGGAGGCCGGGCCGGACGCGGCCGACGACTGGATCGCCGACCGCGCGGGGCCGGGCGACGTGGTGGTCACCGGCGACATGCCGCTGGCCGACCGGGCGCTGAAGGCGGGGGCGCAGGCGGTGTCGCCCACCGGCCGGCCATGGACGGCGGACAACATCGGCGGCGCGCTCGCCGGCCGCATGGTGGGCGAGTTCCTGCGCTCCACGGGCGAGATCACCACCGGCCACAAGCCCTTCGGCCCCGCCGACCGCTCGCGCTTCCTCCAGGCGCTGGACGCGGCGGCGGCCCGGGCCCGGCGCGGGTAGGGTCCTCCCCCGGTACGGGGGAGGTGGCGGCCGAAGGCCGACGGAGGGGTGGCGCAACGTGGTCGACGTCGAGGAACCCCCTCCACCACGCTTCGCGCGGTCCCCCTCCCCCGTACCGGGGGAGGACTCTGCGGCTACACCCGCCCGACCACGCCGCGGTCCCGCGCGCCCGCATCCAGCACCTCGTCGGTGCGCCGCCGCGCCAGCGTCAGCCGCCAGCCCGCGGCCGTGGCCAGCACGCGGTCGGGCGCGCCGCCCCAGCCGCCGTCGCCGCCGTCGCGGGTGACGCGCAGCTCGCGGCCGGGGGCGAGCGAAGCGGGCGGCAGGCGGCCCACGGCGAGGGCGTCGGGCTCCTCCGCGTCGTCGGTGGCCGAGAGCGCCTCGCACACCCATAGGTCGTCGTGCGCCTCGGCCAGCTGGAGCCACCAGGGGCGGTCGGCCTCCAGCGCCAGCACGGCGAGCGTGGCCCCCGCGGCGGCGGCGGCCAGCGCCTCCTCCGGCGAGGCGGCGCGGCTGTAGCGGGCGGAGGCGCCGAAGCGCCGGCGGGCCGCGTCCACCCCCACCCGGCGCTCGGGGCCGCGCCACACCTGCACGGCCATGGCCCCCTGCACGGCCAGGCCCGCGCTCATCACCTCTCGCCACACGCCGGTGACGAGCGGGCGCATGTCGGGCGCGGCGCGGGCGAGAAGGCCGGACACCACCGCCGCCTCCCGGTCGGGGCGGAAGCCCAGGGTGGGGCGGCCCTCCACCGGCGGCTTCTGGCGGCCGATCTCGCGGGCGAGCGCGATGCGGCGCTCCAGCGCATCGAGGAGCTGAGCGTCCAGCGCGTCGATCTGCGCGCGCAGGTCGGCGAGACGGTCGGGCGACGGCGCGTCGCGGACGGCGGAAGGGGTCATGGTGTCACCTGGAGGAGGAGGAGCCGGCGCGCGCGGCGCTCGAGCCCGTGTGCGGGAGGAGCCGGGTGGATGCCGCCCCGTCGGGGGGAGCGGTCGCCGGCTGCAGGGTCGCGGGGGTGCGCGCCTCAGCCGGCGCGGCGATAGCCCGCAAACGCGTGCGCGCGGGGGCGGGCGGTGACGGCCTTTCCTCTCGCGCGCATGGACCTGCTCCTGGAGTGCGCCGGCCAGGAACGGCGCCCGGGGCGGGATGTCAACGGCGGCGCAGCACGAGGAAGCGCGTGCGGTTGCCGGGTGTGTCCTCCAGGCCCTCCTTCAGCACCTGCAGGCCCGAGAGGTCGCCCGCCAGCGCGGAGGCGACGGCGGCGCGGCTGCGGTCGCCCGACGCCGCCAACTCGGCGGCCGCGCCCGCCGTGTCGAACGCCTCCACAGGGGTGAGGCCGAGGGCCGCGAGCGAGCGCACGCATTGCTTCAGCGCCATGGGGTGGCTGTGGGCGGTGCGCAGGTCGGCCAGCGAGGTGCCGGGCGGGGCCAGCAGCATCAGCCGGATCGGCCGCCACCCCTCGGCCTCCACCACCAGCGGCGAGGCGGGGAGGAGCGCGGCCACCTCCGGCACCGGGCCGGCGATGGAGTTCTCCACCGGGACGACGGCGCGATCACAGCGCCCCTCCTCCACCGCGGCGAACACGGCGGCGAAGGCGGCGTGCGGGACGGGCGTGCAGCCGGGCAGGAGCGCCAGGGCCGCCTCGTGGCTGAAGGCGCCGGGCGCTCCCTGGTAGGCCGCCCTCACCGCAGGAGCTTCACGGGCACGCTCTTGGCCGCGGGCACGAAGCTCTCCTGCGCGTAGTGATCCACCGCGATCAGCGGGTTGCACTCGGGGTAGTAGGCCGCCACGCAGCCGGACGGGATCTCATAGGGCGTGACCCGCAGGCCGGAGACCCGGCGGGAGACCTGGTCGCCGTAGTGGCCGCACAGCGTCACCTCGTCGCCCTCGGCCAGGCCGCGCCGGGCGATGTCGCCGCGGTTCATGAACAGCACCATGCGCGTGCCCTTCACGCCGCGGAAGCGGTCGTCGTAGCCGTAGACGGTGGTGTTGAACTGGTCGTTGGAGCGGATGGTGATCAGCCGCAGCACCTCGCCGCCCTCGTCGTCGAAGCCGGTGGCGTTCAGGGTCCTGGGGGCCAGGAACTCGGCCTTGCCGCTGGCCGTCTCCCAGGTGCGCTCGCGCGCCTTGTTGGGCCGGTGGAAGCCGCCGGGGTCGAACATCCGGGCGTTGAAGTCCTTGAACCACTCGGGATAGGTCGCCTCGATGGCGTCGCGCACCCGGGCGTAGTCGCCCACCCACGCGTCCCACGGGACCTTGGCCGCGTCCGCGCCCAGCATGGCCTTGGCGATCTCCGCCACGATGCGCGGCTCGGACAGGAGGTGCGGGCTCGCGGGCTCGCGGCGCCCCACCGAGCCGTGGATGCAGGAGGTGGAGTCCTCCATGGACACCGCCTGGTCGCCCGAGGCCTGCCGGTCGCGCTCGATGCGGCCGAGGCAGGGCAGGAGGTAGGCCGTCCTCCCGTTCACCAGGTGGCTCCGGTTGAGCTTGGTGGCGATCTGCACCGTCAGCCGCATGTCGCGCCAGGCGGGCTCCATCCGGTCCTTGTCGGGGATGGCGCGGACGAAGTTGCCGCCCAGGCCGATGAAGGCGTCGACGCGGCGGTCCAGGATCGCCTGGCACGCCTCCACGGTGGTGTGGCCCTTCTTGCGCGGCGCGGTGAAGCCGTACTGCGCCTCCAGCCGGTCCAGCGGCACGAGCTCGGGCTTGTCGGCGACGCCCACGGTGCGCTGCCCCTGCACGTTGGAGTGTCCGCGCACGGGGCAGGTGCCCGCGCCGGGCCGGCCGATGTTGCCGCGCAGGAGCAGCAGGTTGACCATGGCGCGCACGTTCTCGACCCCGCCCACGTGCTGGGTCAGCCCCATGCCGTAGACGCCGATCACCGCCTTGGCCCGGGCGTAGACGCGCGCGGCGTCCTCCACGGCGCTCCAGGGCAGGCCCGTCTCGCGCTCCACCTCCGCGGGGTCCACCGCGCGGGCGGCTGCGGCGAAGTCCTCGAAGCCCGTCGTGTGCTCGGCGATGAAGGCGCGCTCCAGCACCGCCGGCGCGTCCGTGGCGCGCGCCTCGTCGTCCCACTCGACCAGGAGCTTGGCCATGCCCATGACCACCGCGAGGTCCGAGCCGGCCTTGAGCTGGTGGTACTGGGCGGAGATGCGCGTCTCGTGCCCCAGCGCCATCTCCGGCGGCGACTGCGGGTTGGTGAAGCGCTCCAGCCCCCGCTCCTTCAGGGGATTGAAGGTGACGATCTCCACCCCCCGCTTGGCGCAGTGCTGCAGCGGGTGGAGCATGCGCGGGCTGTTGGAGCCCACGTTCTGGCCGAAGAAGAAGATGGCGTCGCAGTGGTCGAAGTCGTCCAGCACCACCGTGCCCACGGGCGCGCCGATGGCGGCCTTCAGCCCCACGGAGGTGGACTCGTGGCACATGTTGGAGCTGTCGGGCAGGTTGTTGGTGCCGTACAGGCGCGCCGCCAGCGCCCACATGTAGCTGGTCTCCAGGCTGGCCCGGCCCGAGGCGTAGAAGACGGTGCGGTCGGGATCCACGGCGCGGATCGCCGCCAGCTCGCGCCCGATCTCGGCGAAGGCCTCGTCCCAGCCCACGCGCACGTAGCGGTCGGAGGCGGGGTCGTAGCGCAGGGGCTCGGTGAGGCGGCCCTCCTGCTCCAGCTGATAGTCGCTCCAGCCCAGGAGCTCGGTGACGGTGTGCTCCGCGAAGAACTCCGGCGTGCAGCGGCGCTTGGTCAGCTCCCAGGCGGTGGCCTTGCCGCCGTTCTCGCAGAACTCGAAGGGGTCGGGCTTGGCGGGCTTGGGCCAGGCGCACGAGACGCACATGAAGCCGTCGTTCTTGTTCTGCCGCCCCATCTCGGCCACCTGGCCCGCGTCCAGCTTCTCGCGCCCGATGATCTCCGCCAGGCTCTTGACGGAACCCCAGCCGCCGGACGGACCCTTGTAGGGCGCGATCTTCACGGGGCCGGGCTGCTGGGACATGGACGCGCTCACGACGGAAACCGGATGCACACTGTAGAGGAGGCCGGCGGGGTCCGTCCTTCGCAAACGCGCGGGCGCGCCGCCTGGCGCGACGGCGTCCGCGCGGAAGGCGCGCGCGAGCTGGCCGTCGAGACCGCCGTCGCCCTGGTGCACGACGGCTCCACCTACGCGGTGATGATGGCCACCCCCGCCGACCTGGAGGACCTGGCCTACGGCTTCGCCCTGACGGAAGGCGTCATCGCCTCCCCCGCCGAGGCGCTGCGCTGCGAGGTGGTGCACGGGCCGCTGGGCGCCGAGGCGCGGCTGTGGCTCGCCCCCGACCGCGGCCGGGCGCTCGCGGGGCGGCGGCGGCGGCTGGCCGGGCCCACCGGCTGCGGCCTGTGCGGCGTGGAGAGCCTGGAGGCGGCGGCCCGCCCGCCCTCCCCCGTGCCCGCCGGCGCCCTGCGCCTCTCGCCCGCGCAGGTGACGGAGGCGGCGGCCGCGCTCGGCCCCGCCCAGGCGCTCGGGGCCGCCACCCGCGCCGCCCACGCCGCCGGCTTCTGGACGCCGCAGGAGGGCCTCGTGGCGGTGCGGGAGGACGTGGGCCGCCACAACGCCCTGGACAAGCTGGCCGGCGCCCTGGCCCGGGCGGGCCGCGGGGCGGCGGGGGGCGCGGTGGTGCTCACCAGCCGCGTGTCGGTGGAGATGGTGCAGAAGGCGGCGGCCATGGGCGCCCCCGTGCTGATCGCCGTCTCCGCCCCCACCACCCTGGCGGTGGAGACCGCGGAGGCCGCCGGCCTGACGCTGGTGGCCGTGGCGCGGCCCGACGGCTTCGAGGTGTTCACCGGCGAGGCGCGGATCGCGGGATGACGCAGGCCTCCAGTCCTCTCCCGGAACGGGGGAGGTGGCGGCCGCAGGCCGACGGAGGGGGTGGCGCGACCTCTCCGGCGTCGCGCCACCCCCTCCACCCCGCTTCGCGCGGTCCCCCTCCCCCGTACCGGGGGAGGACGTGATCCTCGGCCTGGTGCTCGCCGGCGGCCGCTCCACGCGCTTCGGGTCGGAGAAGGCCGTGGCGGTGGTGGACGGCGCGCCCATCGTCGCGCGCGTCGCCGCGGTGCTCGCCCGCGGGGGCGCCGAGGTGGCCGTCAACGCTCCCGTCGAGAGCGCCGCCGCCGCCTGGGCCCGCGCGCACGGCCTCGTCGTGCTGCCCGACCCCCCCGGCGCCCCCGACGGCCCCCTGGCGGGCGTGATGGCCGGCCTGGACGAAGCCGCCCGCCGCGGGGCCGGCCGGCTCGTCACCGCCCCCTGCGACACGCCCTGGCTGCCGGACGACCTCGTGGCGCGGCTGCGGGCGGGCGTGGGCCAGGCCCCGGCGGCCGTGGCCGTGACCGCGGACGGCTCGCACCCCCTCTGCACCCTGTGGTCCCCGCGCCTGCGCCCTCGGCTCGCCGCCGACATCGCCCACGGACGCCACCCCTCGGTGCGCGCCTGGCTGCGCGAGGCGGGCGCCGCCGAGGTCCGCTTCCCGCAGCCAGCCGCCTTCGCCAACCTGAACCGGCCGCAGACCAGCCCCTGACCTCCACCGCCCGCGCCTTCCGCCACCGGGACGGGCGCGCGACGACGGGGACATCGGGACGCGACAAAGCGGGACGTCGCGCGCTTGTCGCGCACAGAGCGCGACATCGGCGTCCCCGCGCGCCGGGGCGGGCGCAGACTCGAGCGATGCAGCCCCGCCTCTCCCCCGCCCCGCAACGGTCCGCCCCCTCCCCGCACCGCCGCTCGGCGCGCCGCACGGCCGTCGCCACCCGTCGTCCGTCCTCCCATTCCGGGAGCCGGATCGGCGGCGGCGCGTCCCTGCGGGACAGGCGGGACGTCGCGGCCGCGCTGGCCTCCGCCACCGGGGCGCGGCATACCGCGGCGGTGCCCGCCCCCACGCTCGACGACGCGCGCGACGTGCTGCGCACCACCTTCGGACACGCCGACTTCCGCGGGCTGCAGGCGCCGGTGGTCACGGAGGTGCTCGCCGGCCGCCACGCCATCGCCGTCTTGCCCACCGGCGGCGGCAAGAGCCTGTGCTACCAGATCCCGGCCATCGTGCGCC
>CAXSHO010000084.1:2999-13915 GCA_964237305.1 uncultured Caulobacteraceae bacterium | reverse complement strand
GTGGCGGCTTCGGCGGTGGTGGTGGCAGCTCGGGCGGCGGCGGAGCCTCGGGCGTCCTTCAGCTCGCCGTCGATGAAGGGGAAGACCGCGATGGCCGGCACGCCCAACGCGCTGGCTTCGCGGGCGGCCTCCGCCGCGCGGGCCACCGACAGCCGCGGCGCGCCCGGCATGGACCTCACCTCGATCTCCGCCTCCGCCCCGTCGTGCACCACCAGCGACCAGATCAGGTCGGCGGGCGTCAGCACCGTCTCGCGCACGAGGTCGCGGATCCAGGGCGCCTGGCGCAGCCGGCGCGGGCGGTTGGCGGGAAAGGGGGCGAGCGGGGCGCGGGACATGCGCCGGGATTAGGCCGCGTCCGCCCGCCTGTCACCGGCCGCGCGGTGGCCGGGGTGCGCGGTGGTCTGCGCTCCTCCCACAGGTGGAGCGGCCGCGCCGTTCCCGGACCGCCGCCTGACCGGACGCCCGATCCGCGAGACACGACCAATCATTTGATCGTCATACGTTTTTCCACGCGGAAGTGAACCCGGGGCGGGTGCGGCCCGTTCGTGAGCAGACCGTCCCCTCCGGGTCGGCGAGAGCGGGTGAGGCGTGAGATGAGTGACGGACTAGGCATGGAGACTGGAGCCTCCGACGCGGCGCCGCGGCGGTTCGGAATGGAGAGCGGCCTGGCGCTCGCAGCGGCGGTCGCCGCCACGGCGGTGGCTGCGGAATCGGCGGATGCGCAGGTCGCGCAGATCAGCGACGTGGACATACTGAACTTCGCGCTGAACCTGGAGTACCTGGAGGCGGAATACTACCTGCGCGGCCTGACGGGCTCCGGGCTGACGCCGGACGAGACGTCGGGCGTGGGCACGGTGGGTACGGTCGTCGGCGGCCGTCAGGTGCCCTTCACCGACACGGCGGTGCAGCAGGTCTTGGCCGAGATCACCGCCGACGAGCGCGGCCACACCAACTTCGTCCGCGCCACTCTGGGCGCGCGGGCGATCGCACGGCCCTCGATCAACTACACCGACGCCTTCAACGCCATGGGCGTGGCGGCGGGCATCGGCCCGTTCGACCCCTTCGCCAACCAGACGAACTTCATCCTGGGCGGCCTCCTGTTCTGCGAGACGGGGCAGACGGCCTACAAGGGCTCGGGGCGCTTCCTCCAGAACAAGAACATCCTGGACGCGGCGGGCGGCCTGCTCGCCGTGGAGGCGTATCAGGCGGGCATCCTCAAGGTGCTGACCTTCCAGGCCGGTCAGCAGGCCATCGCCAACTACAACGCCGCCGTCGTCGTGAAGAACCAGCAGGGCGGCGTCGTGGCCGACCAGCCGATCG
Source organism: uncultured Caulobacteraceae bacterium (assembly GCA_964237305.1). Lineage (GTDB taxonomy): Bacteria > Pseudomonadota > Alphaproteobacteria > Caulobacterales > Caulobacteraceae > JASLDZ01. The sequence continues at coordinate 12,595 of CAXSHO010000084.1, read as the reverse complement.
TCGTGAACAGCGCCTCCAACCTCGTGCCGACGGACGCCAGCAGCATCTCGTTCGGCCGCACGCCGGCCCAGGTGCTGGGCGTGGTCTACGAGGGCGGGGCCGCCAACAACTACGGCTTCTTCCCGAGCCGCGTGAACGGCGCGATCAGGTAGCCGGCCGGCGGGCGGAGGGCCTCGAGGGTCCTCCGCCCCGTGGTCCGGCGCGTCGGATTGACAGCACCACGCGCCGTGGCCAGTTGCGCTCCATGGACTTCACCCTCTCCGGCGACCAGGTCGCCATCCAGGACGCCGCCCGCGCCTTTGCGGATGCTGAGCTCGCCCCCCACAGCGCGCGGTGGGACGAGGAGAAGCACTTCCCCGTCGACGTGATCAGGAAGGCGGCGGGGCTGGGCTTCGCCGGGCTGTACGTGCAGGAGGACGTGGGCGGGTCGGCCCTGTCGCGGCTGGACGCGGCCATCGTGTTCGAGGAGCTGTCGCGGGGCGACGTCTCCACCGCCGCCTTCATCTCCATCCACAACATGGCGTCGTGGATGATCGACCGCTTCGGGTCGGAGGCGTTGCGGGCCAAGTACCTGCCGCGGCTGACGTCCATGGAGCTGATCGCCAGCTACTGCCTCACCGAGGCGGGCTCGGGCTCGGACGCGGGGGCCATGCGCTCCACCGCCGTGCTCGACGGCGACCACTACGTCTTGAGCGGGTCCAAGGCCTTCATCTCGGGGGGCGGGGTGTCCGACGTGTACGTGTGCATGCTGCGGACCGGGGGCGAGGGCGCCAAGGGCGTCAGCGCCATCGTGGTGGAGAAGGGCACGCCCGGCCTCTCCTTCGGAGCCAACGAGCGCAAGATGGGCTGGAACAGCCAGCCCACCACCACCGTCACCTTCGACGACTGCCGCGTGCCCTGCGAGAACCTCGTCGGCATGGAGGGCGACGGCTTCCGCTACGCCATGATGGGGCTCGACGGTGGGCGGCTGAACATCGCGGCCTGCTCGCTGGGCGGGGCGCAGGCTGCGCTGGAGTCGGCCAAGAGCTACATGGAGACGCGCACCGCCTTCGGGTCGGCGCTCAAGGACAAGCAGGCGCTGCAATTCAAGATCGCCGACATGGCCACCGAGCTGGAGGCGGCGCGGCTGATGGTGAGGAACGCCGCCGACGCGCTGGACCGCAAGAGCCCGGCCGCCACCCGGCTCTGCGCCATGGCCAAGCGCTTCGCCACCGACGCGGGTTTCCAGGTCGCCAACGAAGCGCTGCAGCTCCACGGCGGCTACGGCTACCTGAAAGACTACCCCGCCGAACGCATCGTGCGCGATCTCCGCGTCCACCAGATCCTGGAGGGCACCAACGAGATCATGCGCGTGATCACCGCCCGCGAGCTGTTCCGCCAATGAACTTGTCGGTGCGTCCGCCTGCGGTTAAAGCTGGTCAGAGGATGGTCAGGAGGCGACGCAGTGCGTGAGGTTGGTGTGCTGGAAGCCAAGACCCACCTGTCCTCGCTGCTGGAGGAGGTGGAGGGCGGGACGGAGCTCGTGATCACCCGTCATGGTCGCCCCGTGGCTCGGGTGGTGTGCTTCTCGGAAGCGTCCCGATACCGGCGGATGAGTGGGCAAGAGCTGGTCGACCGCGTTGAAGCCTTCCACAAGCGGCTGGTTGAAGGAGGCTTCGACCCCACTCCCGAACCTTGGGAAGAGACGAAGAAGCTGGCGCGGCGTTGACGTTTGATCGTCATCGACGCCTCTGCGGCGCTGGCTTGGCTCCTGCCGTCACAAACGACGGCGTCCGCGCGAGCTTTTCTGGTGATCACGACCGATGAGCAGTATGTCGCACCCGTCCTGTTCGAGTGGGAGGTCCGCAACGTTCTCCTCGCTAAGACGAGGAGCGGGGCGCTCCGTCCGGCGCAGCTGGACAGCGCCTTGGAACAGCTGGAGGCGTTCGCCGTCGATGTCGTCGAGCCCGAGAGCCCCACGGCGCTGACATCCTTTGCGAGAGCTCAGCTGCTCAGCCTGTTCGACGCGAGCTACTTGGCGTTGGCTATGAGGCTTGGAACCGCTCTGGCGTCCCGCGATGGTGACCTTCTGAGCGCCGCCGTCCGGTGCGGCGTGCCCATTCACGACCTGAGGGCTGACGCGTGAACAGTCGGTCCGCCGTCCTCGTCCGGCGCGAGGGTGCGCTTGGCCGGCTGTCGCTGAACCGGCCGGAGGCGCTGCATGCGCTGACGACCGGCATGTGCCGGCTGATGACGGATGCGCTCCTGGCGTGGCGCGAAGATCCGTCTGTGGAGGCGGTGCTCCTCGACCACGCGGAGGGCCGCGGCTTCTGCGCCGGCGGCGACATCCGCATGCTGGCCGAGAGCGGCGCCGGCGACGGGCGGGAGGCGCGGGAGTTCTTCCTCACCGAGTACCGGCTCAACGCGCTGCTGCACGGCTATCCCAAGCCGGTGACGGCGGTGATGGACGGCGTCACCATGGGCGGCGGCGTCGGCCTGGCCATGCCATGCCGCTTCCGCGTGGCCACCGAGCGCACCGTCTTCGCCATGCCGGAGACGGGCATCGGCCTGTTCCCCGACGTGGGCGGCGGCTGGTTCCTGCCGCGGCTGCCGGGCGAGACCGGCCTATGGCTGGCGCTCACCGGCGCGCGGCTGAAGGCGGCGGACTGCCTTCTGGCCGGCGTCGCCACCGACCACGTGGAGGGCGGCCGGCTGGACGCCCTGAAGGCCGAGCTGGCGCGGCGCCCCGCCGAAGCGGAGACGGTGCTGACGGAGTTCGGGGCGGACGCCGGGCCGCCGCCCCTGGCCGCGCACCGCGACGACATCGACCGGCTGTTCTCGGGCGCGGACCTCCAGGCGATCGCCGATGCGCTGGGGGCCGATGACGGCGACTGGGCCCGGGCGCAGGGCCACGCGCTCGCCGCCAAGTCGCCCCGGTCCATGGCCGTCGCCTTGCGCCAGCTGCGCGAGGGCGCCGGGCTCGCCACCTTCGACGACAACATGCGCATGGAGATGCGGATCGCCGCGCGGACGGTGGGGAGCCACGACTTCCAGGAGGGCGTGCGCGCGCTCCTGGTGGACAAGGACAACGCCCCGCGCTGGAGCCCCTCCACCCTGGCGGAGGTCACGCCCGCGCTTCTGGACGGCGTCTTCGCTCCCCTGGCGCCCGACGAGGAGTGGACGCCGCTCGCCTGACGCCTCGCAAGGGCGAAGGGCTGCGCTATAAAGCCTCCAGGGGCGTTCCGGAGTTCGCAGGCGTTGATCAAGTCCATCGGGGCGGCCCTCCTCCTCGCCTCCGCCCCGTTCGCCGCGCCGACGGCGGTGAACGCGGCGCCCGCCGACGAGCTGGCGCGCAAGGATCCGGCGCTGGTCGAAGGCGTGCTGCCGAACGGCCTGCGCTACGCCATCCTGCCGAACAGGACGCCGCGCCAGGCCGTGTCCATCCGCATGCACGTGGCCGCCGGCGCGCTCCTGGAGACGGACGCCGAGCGTGGGGCGGCGCACTTCGTGGAGCACATGGCCTTCCAGGGCTCCCGCCGCTTCCCGGGGACGAGCGCCGACGCCAGGTTCGCCGCGGCCGGCATCGGCGTCGGGCGCGACCAGAACGCCTTCACCGACGTGAACGGCGTGCTGTACGTCTTCGACATCCCGCAGGTGGCCGACGCCAAGCTGGACGTGGCGTTCGACTGGATGCGCGACGTGGGCGACGCGCTCACCTTCGACCCCGCCGCCGCGGGACGCGAGCGCGAGGTGGTGCTGCAGGAGCTGGCGGTGCGCCGCACGGGCTCCACCGAGCTGGGTGAGGCGGTGGCGCAGTACTCCACGCCCGAGCTCCTGGCCGCGCGGCGCTCCCCCGGCGGCACCGTCGCCAGCGTGAAGGCGCTGGACGCCGCCGCGCTCAGGGCCTTCCACGACAAGTGGTATCGGCCCGAGCGCACCACGCTGGTGGTCGTCGGCGACGTCGATCCCGCCGCCATGCGCGCGCGCATCGAGCGTACGTTCGGGAGCTGGCGGCCGTCCGCCCCGCCGCCCGTCGAGCCTGCGCCCGGCCGGGTGGACCCGCAGCGCCAGCCCGGCTTCATCGCGGTGACCACGCCCAACTTCGCCCAGGGGCTCGTCCAGGCCTGCCGCATCTCGCCGCGCGACCCGCCGCCGCCGATGGGCGCTCCGACCTGGCGCAGGGACGCGCCGGAGGCCACTTGGCTGGAGGCGCTGCAGGTCCGGCTGCGCCGCCTGCAGCGCTCGGCCGACGCCCCCTTCATCACCGCCACCGCCAGCCGCTCGGACGCGTACCGCCGGGCGAGCTTCACCTGCCTGTCCGCAGCGCCCAAGCCCGGCCGGTGGAGCGAGACGCTCGTCGTGCTCTCCGACGAGGCGCGGCGCATGACCACCCACGGCGTGCAGGCGGACGAGGCCCTGCGCGCCCAGGCCGACCTCGGGGCCGCGGTCTCCACCAGCGCCTCCCAGGCCGACACCCGGGCCTCGTCGGCGCTGGCCGCCGCGCTCCTGGGCGTCGAGCTGGAGGGCCGCGTCTTCACCACACCGGCGGAGGAGGCGCGCACCTTCGCGCTGGCCGCGCCCGACATCACCGCCGACGCGGCCTCCGCCGGCTTTCGTCGTCGGCGGGGGGAGGGGGGAGGGCCGGTGGTGGTGGTCTTCTCGCAGACGCCGGTGACCACCGACGGCGTGCGCGCCGCCTGGACCGCCGACCAGGCCCGCCCCGAGCCCGCCGCGCCCGTGGCGGAGGCGGCCGTGGCTTGGCCATACAAGGACTTCGGCCCGACCGGCGCCGTCGCCTCGCGCACGGAGGTGAAGAACCCGGACTTCACGCGCGTGGCCTTCGCCAACGGCGTCAGGCTGAACTTCAAGCGCACAAGCTACAGCCGCGACCGGGTGGACGTCCGCGTCAGCTTCGGCGCGGGCCAGCAGGAGCTCGACCCCCATCGGCAGACGGCGGTGATCGCCGCGGTGGCGACGCTGGGCGACAGCGGGCTCGGCCGCCTGGACGCCGACGCGCTGGGGCGCGCGCTGCAGGGGCGGATCTGGAACGCGTCGCTTTCGGCGGGGCGGACCAACTTCGGCCTGGCGGGGGCGACACGGCCCGCCGACCTCCTCACGGAGATGCAGGTCCTGGCGGCCTACCTCACCGACCCGGCGTTCGGGCCCGAGGCCGAGCGGCGCATTCCCTCCCTCGCCGACACCTACGACAAGTCGAACCGGATCGAGCCGCTGAGGGTGGCGCAGCTCGCCCTCAGCGGCTCCCTGCCGCAGCCGCACGTGTTCGACCCGCCCTCGCACGACGCCTTCGCGGCGCTGAAGGCGTCGGACCTCTCCGACGCCCTGCGCCCGCCGCTCACGGAGGGCTCGCTGGAGGTCACCATCGTGGGCGACCTTGACGAGGCGGCGGCCGTGGACGCCGTGGCGCGCACGCTCGGGGCCCTGCCGCCCCGCGCCGCCGGAGAGCGCCGCCTGCCCGCCGCCCCCGTGACGCGCTTCGCGGCTGAGGCTCCTCCCGTGATCCGCGCCACCCACATCGGCCTGCGCGACAAGGCGGGCGTCTGGATCGTGTGGCCGCTCTACGTGTGGACGCCCGCGGGCCAGCGGGAGGCGCGCGCCCTCACCCTCCTGCGCGAGGTGGTGGCCGACGCGCTGCGGACGGAGCTGCGCGAGAAGCTGGGCCTCACCTACACGCCGAGCGTCGGGCTGTCGCTGGAGCGGGGCGGCGACCAGGGCGTCTTCACCGTGGGCGTGGACACCGCCCCCGCCCAGGTCGACCAGGTGGTGGCGGTGGTGCGCGGCGTCGCCGCCCGCTTCGTCACGCAGGGCGTCACCGCGGCGGAGCTGGAGAAGGTGCGGCGCCCGCTGCTGGAGGAGACGGCGCGCCGCACCGAGTCGAACGGCTGGTGGCTGTCCGTCTTGGACGGCTCCTGGGGCGATCCCACCAAGCTCGACCAGCAGCGCACCTGGGTGAGCGACTACACCACCATGCCGGCCGCGGAGGTGGGGGCGGCGGCGAGGCGATGGCTGGCCAAGGCGCCGGTGGTCGCCACCGCCGTTCCCGCGCCGCTTCCGCCCGCCACCGCGCCCGCCGTGTCGCCCGCCCCGCCGCCGCTCGCCGTCCCCGCGCCGCCCGCCACCCCGACGCCCACAGGAGCCCCCGCATGACCCGCATCGCCTTCATCGGCCTGGGCGCCATGGGGAGCGGCATGGCCGCCAACCAGGCCAAGGCGGGCCACGTGGTCGCCGCCTACGACCTGTCCGCCGCCGCGCTCGACCGGGCGGAGGCGGCGGGCTGCCGTCGCGCGGGCTCGGCGGCCGACGCCCTGGCGGGAGCGGAGGCGGTGATCACCATGCTGCCCGCCGGCCCCCACGTCCGCGCCGTCTACGCCGACGAGGTGCTTGCCCACGCACCCCCCGAGGCCCTCCTGATCGACTGCTCCACCGTCGACGTGGCGAGCGCCCGGGCGGTGGGGGCGCAGATGGCGGCGGCGGGTCGCGTCTTCGCCGACGCCCCCGTCTCCGGCGGCACCGCCGCGGCCGACGCGGGCTCGCTCGCCTTCATGGTCGGTTGCCGCGCCGACGCCTTCGAGCGGGTGCGCGCCGTCCTGGAGCCCATGGCCAAGACGGTGATCCACGCGGGCGAGGCCGGCGCCGGGCAGGCCGCCAAGATCTGCAACAACATGGTGCTGGGCGTCAGCATGCTGGCCGTGTGCGAGGGCTTCGCCTTGGCGGAGAAGCTGGGGCTCGACCCTCAGAAGTTCTTCGACGTGGCGTCCGTCAGCTCCGGCCAGTGCTGGTCGCTCACCAGCTACTCCCCGTGGCCCGGGGTGGGGCCGCAGACGCCGGCCGACCGCGGCTACGAGGGCGGATTCCTCACCGCGCTGATGCTCAAGGACCTGAAGCTCGCGCAGGAGGCCGCGGCCTCCTCCGGCGCGTCCACCCCGCTGGGCGCGCAGGCCGAGGCGGTCTACGCGCTCATGGCCAACCTCGGCCTGGGCGGGAAGGACTTCTCCGTGGCGCTGCAGCTGCTGCGCGGGAACCTCGCCCAAGTTCCGCCCGCGGCTTGAGGCAGGCAGGGCGGATGGATCCGGTCTTCGCCATCTCCACCTACCTCGTCGTGTGGTGGACGGTGCTGTTCGCCGTCCTGCCGCTGGGCTCGCGCTCGCACCACGACGCAGGCCTGCCCGTGCCGGGGGGAGGGGACCCGGGCTCGCCGGTGGCCCCGGACCTCAAGCGCAAGTTCCTGACCACCACGATCGTGTCGGCGGTGGTCTGGGGGATCGGCTGGGCGGTCATGGCGCTGCACCTCGTGCGCCTGCCCGACCTGCCCACGCGCTGAGCCCGCTGGCCTCGCCTTCACCACGCCGCTAGACACGCCCGACCTCCCGCCTCGAGACCGCCCGCCCATGCGCCTGTCGCGCTACTTCCTGCCCGTGCTGAAGGAGACGCCCAGCGAGGCGCAGATCACCAGCCACCGGCTGATGCTGCGCGCCGGCATGATCCGCCAGGAGGCTGCGGGCGTCTACGCCTGGCTGCCGCTGGGCCTGCGCGTGCTGCGGAAGATCGAGGCGATCGTGCGGGAGGAGATGGACCGCGCCGGTGCGCTCGAATGCCTGATGCCCACCCTGCAGCTCGCCGACCTGTGGCGCGAGAGCGGCCGCTACGACGCCTACGGTCCCGAGATGCTGCGCGTGCGCGACCGCCACGACCGCGAGCTGCTCTACGGCCCCACCGCGGAGGAGGTGGTGGTCGACATCGCCCGCGCCAGCGTCCGCTCCTACAAGGACCTGCCCAGGATCCTCTACAACATCCAATGGAAGTTCCGCGACGAGCAGCGGCCGCGCTTCGGCGTGATGCGCGGCCGCGAGTTCCTGATGAAGGACGCCTACAGCTTCGACGCCGACGAGGCGGGGGCGCGGCGCACCTACAACCGCATGTTCACCGCCTACCTGAACCTGTTCGCCCGCATGGGGCTGAAGGCGGTGCCCATGCGCGCGGACACCGGCCCCATCGGCGGCGACCTCAGCCATGAGTTCATCGTCCTGGCCGACACGGGCGAGAGCGCCGTCTTCTGCCACCGCGACCTGGTGGAGATGGGCGCCCCCGGCCCCGAGGTGGACTTCGACGGCGACCTCCAGCCGGTGGTGGACGCGCGCACGCGCCTCTACGCCGCCACCGAGGAGATGCACGACCCCGCCCGCTTCGAGGCGGAGGTGCCCGAGGCCGACCGCCTGAGTGCGCGGGGCATCGAGGTGGGACACATCTTCTACTTCGGGAGCAAGTACTCCGCCCCCATGCGCATGCTGGTGGCGGGCCCTGACGGGGTGGAGCGGCCGGCGGAGATGGGCAGCTACGGCGTGGGCGTCTCGCGCCTGGTGGGCGCCATCATCGAGGCCGGCCACGACGAGGCGGGGATCGTCTGGCCGCCGGGCGTGGCCCCGTTCGGCGCCATGATCGTCAACCTGCGGCCGGGCGACGCCGCGTGCGACACCGCGTGCGAGGACGCCTACCGCCGCCTGACCTCCGCCGGCCTGGAGCCGCTGCTGGACGACCGCGACGAGCGGCCGGGCGCCAAGTTCGCCACCGCCGACCTCCTCGGCCTGCCCTGGCGGCTCGTCATCGGCCCCAAGGGCCTGGCCGCAGGCGAGGTGGAGCTTAAGAACCGCCGCACGGGCGAGCAGCGAAACTGCCCGTTGGACGAGGCGATCAACCTCCTCAGCCCGTCGGTCATGCAATGAGCGCCCCGGCCGGCCCCTTCAGCGCCTGGGAGCGCGGCCTCGCCGTCCGCTACCTGCGCGCCACCCGCAAGGAGGGCGGCGTCGCGCTGATCACGATCCTGGCCTTCACCGCCATCGCCGTGGCGGTGGCCGCTCTGATCATCACCATGAGCGTCATGGGCGGGTTCCGCACCGAGCTCCTCAGCCGCATCCTGGGGGTGAACGGCCACATCTACGTGGCGGGCGAGGCGGTGAACGGGCCGGACCGCGCGGCGGTGCTCTCGCGGCTCCGCGCGCTGCCGGGCGTGGTGCAGGTGACGCCGGAGATCAACGCCCCCGTCATGGTGTCCGGTCCGGCCCAGACCGGAGGCGGCATCCTGCGCGCGGTGCCCGCCGCTGACCTCGCTGCCACGCCCGCGGTGGCGCGGAGGTTCACGGATGGTTCGCTGCGCGGCTTCGGGGAGGGCGAGTACGGCGGCGACACGGTGGTGGTGGGCGCCCGGCTTGCGCGCAGCATGGGCGTGCGCGCCGGCGACGAGCTGACGCTCACCGTGGATGGCGGGGCCACCGTGGCCGGCACCATCGGCCAGCGAAAGGCCTACGTGGTGGGCGGACTCTTCTCCATCGGCATGTCGGAGTACGACCAGGCGCTGATCTTCATGCCGCTGGAGCAGGCGCAGCTGCTGCTGGGCCGCGGCGACGCGGTGGACGACTTGGAGCTGAAGCTCGCCGACCCCGAGCAGGTGGACCGCCTGCGCCCGCTGGTGCAGCAGGCGGTGGGCCCCCGCGGCCAGGTGAGCGACTGGCGCGACCGCAACGCCCCCTTTTTCAACGCCCTGAAGGTGGAGCGCAGCGTCATGCGGCTCCTCCTCCTCCTGGCGGTGGGGCTGGCCATGATCA
>CAXSHO010000084.1:1490-2989 GCA_964237305.1 uncultured Caulobacteraceae bacterium | reverse complement strand
CATCGTCGCCGGCCTCGTCATGCTGGCGAAGAACAAGACGCGCGACATCGCCATCCTGCGCACCATGGGCGCCACGCCGGGTGCTGTGATGCGCATCTTCCTGATGTGCGGCGCGATGATCGGGGTGGCGGGGTCGCTGTTCGGGCTCGTGCTGGGCACGCTGTTCTGCATCTTCATCGACCCGATCCAGTCGCTGGTGGAGAAGGTGTCGGGCGTCAGCGTGTTCAGCCCCGACACCTACTTCCTGTCGCGCATCCCCGCCCGGGTGGAGGTCGGCGAGGTGACTCTGATCCTCGTCCTCACCCTGGTGATGAGCCTCCTGGCCACCCTGCCGCCCGCCTGGCGCGCCGGCCGGCTCGATCCGGTGGAGGCGCTGCGGTATGAGTGAGGCGCCCGGGGCCGGGCCGATCCTGTCGCTGCGCGGCGTCACCCGCACCTACTCGGAAGGGATCGAGCGGCCGCTCACCGTGCTGCGCGGCGTGGACCTCGACCTCCGCCCCGGCGAGATCACCGGCCTGATCGGCCCCTCCGGCTCCGGCAAGTCGAGCCTGCTGCACGCCGCGGGGCTCCTGGAGCGGCCCACGGGAGGCGAGGTGCGCTTCGCGGGCCAGGACACCACCAGGCTCGGCGAGACCGCACGCACCCGCCTGCGCCTGCGCTCCATCGGCTTCGTCTACCAGTTCCACCAGCTGATCCCCGAGCTCTCGGCGCAGGACAACGTGGCCCTGCCGCAGCGCATCGCCGGCGCACCCGAGCGCGAGGCCCGCACCCGCGCCGAGGCGCTGCTCACGCGCCTGGGCCTCGCCGAGCGGCTCGACCACCAGCCCGCCCAGCTCTCCGGAGGCGAGCAGCAGCGCACCGCCATCGCCCGCGCCCTGGCCAACCGCCCCCGCCTGATCCTGGCCGACGAACCCACCGGCAACCTCGACCCCGAGACCAGCCAGAGCGTCTTCCAGGCCCTGTTCGACCTCGCCCGCACCGAAGGCGTCGCCTGCCTCATCGCCACCCACAACCTGCAGCTGGCGAGCTACATGGACCGGGTGTTCACGCTGACGGACGGGCGGTTGGTGGAGCGTTAAGCCAGCCCGAGTTCCTGTAAACCTAGCGGCTGAGGGCTCACGGCTAAATCATTCAGATTACGACCCGTCTGTATGTCTTTCCAGGATATTCTACCATTATCACTGCGCCCTGCAATCAGCCCACTTGCCGCTGACGGACTTCCAAACCCGACGTCGGTTGTCAGCTTGAGGAACCCTCCTTCTCTCACCAGGATACGGTTAGTCATGAGCTGCTGACGTTTAGCCCTCACGTTTGCCGGTATACTGGCGCTTTCTGCTACGCACGCAGTAGATCCTGCAAGTACAACGTACTCGCCTCCACGTTTCTCCATACGTGCGCGCGCACCATTGATCTCGTATCTAAATTCAGATGATTGGTGGCTTGGATAGCCGTTTCCACCAGCCGTCGTGTCAATAGCACTCGTCATCGACACTTGTGGC
>CAXSHO010000084.1:0-1480 GCA_964237305.1 uncultured Caulobacteraceae bacterium | reverse complement strand
GTTGGGGATCGTAGGACATCAAACCCAACCACCGGCAGCATGACTCCCAACTGCTGTAGGAAGCCATCCATGTCTGCAACGTCCGCCTCTGGAAGGCCGCGCGGTTCAGGTGCTTTGATATTCAGCACGTTAACCCGTGCCGCTCTCTTAGCTAAGGCAATCATCGAACTCTCAAGATACAAACAATGCCCCTTAGTCAGCATGTCGTCTTTAGAGACGATAACACATACTCTGTCGAAAAACTCCATACCATCAGCTGCATCGTGCTGAACCAGCCTACGCGCAATCGAGTCTGTCTCTCCGATGTATACTAGATTGGCACCCGCGGTGTCAGGGTCGGGACCCATCAGTAGGTAGACACCAGGCCGGTTCACTTCGGGACGTAACAGCAGAGCCGAGAGGGATGCTCGGGGTGCTATAATGGCCTGCCCGGTGAAGAGGCTGAGCTCCGCGAGCATTACACCGCTTGGAGTGCCATCTGTCATAAACAGCTTGATAGTGCGGCCGAGCGACATGAGCACTCCCAATCCGCCCACACCGTAGGTCAGCCACGGGCGCTTGCCTACGGAACGAATCCAGAATAGAACATACCCGGAACACTGGGAGACGTCCACATGATCCGCATCGTCCGCGACACCGCCGCGCTTGCCTCGGTGGCGGGGTTCGTCGCCATGGTCTCCGCGGTCGCGCAGATGCTCGCGACGTGAGTCGCCTGGGGTGAGCCGGATGGGGGGAGAGGGGGAGGGGTTCGTGCACCTGCGGGTGCGGTCCACCTACTCGCTCCTCGAGGGCACCATCAAGGCGGGGGCCATCGGCAGGCTGGCGGCGTCGCATTGAGATGCGTGCGATCTTAGCAGTCGCGCTCTTGTTCGCTGGTGTCGGCTGCGAAAGGGGAGTGAAAATGTTCGATCCCACACTTAAGGCTGATCAGGTCGAGTCGGAACACTCGGCGACGGTGCTGTTGGCGGAAGGAAGCGATCCGCTTGAGGTCTCGCGTGTGCTGGAGAGCTTCGCCGACGATAATGACCTGCAGTATGCATATGGCTTCCGCAGTCCGGATAGGAAGGAGTTTCAGATCGAACTCGGCACTCCGGACTTCATCGTTGACGTCGCCAACCCGTTCAGCCCGGCGACGTTTGAGCTGAGCACCAATAGCCGCGAACCATCCGGATCGTCGGGACAGGTATCTAAGGTGTTTCTGGACAAGCTTTGCCAGCAGCTCGGGTCTAGACCGGGGGCGCGGATCACCGTCGAAAAGTGACAGCGGCGCATGCTGGACCTCGAACGAGCCAAGCGGCCGTTGCATCTGAAACGTGGCCGGGTAAGAACATACCGGGAACATCGGGAGACGTCCACATGATCCGCATCGTCCGCGACACCGCCGCGCTTGCCTCCGTGGCGGGGTTCGTCGCCATGGTCTCCGCCGTCGCGCAGATGCTCGCGACGTGAGTCGCCTGGGGTGAGCCGGATGGGGGGAGAG
>CAXSHO010000083.1:6255-14232 GCA_964237305.1 uncultured Caulobacteraceae bacterium | reverse complement strand
ACCCGCACGCCCTCCAGCGTCAGGCTGGTCTCGGCGATGGAGGTGGCCAGCACCACCTTCCTGCGGCCGGGAGGCGCCGGCGCGACCGCCAGGTCCTGCCCGGCGGGACCGAGCGCCCCGTAGAGCGGGACCACGACCACGGCGGGGTCGCGCGCGCCGGCCTCCAGCCGAGCCTGCACCCGGCGGATCTCGGCTTGGCCGGGGAGGAAGGCCAGCACGCCGCCCTCCTCCTCCGCCAGGGCGCGGCGCACCAGGCGGGCCATGTCGTCCTCGAAGGCGAGGGCGGGGTCGCGGCCGGCGTGGCGGGTCTCCACGGCGAAGGCGCGGCCGGCGCTCTCGATCACCGGCGTCCCCTCTCCCATGAGCCGCGCCACCACCGCTCCATCCAGCGTCGCGCTCATGACCAGGAGCCGCAGGTCGGGACGCAGCACCGCCTGGGCGTCCAGCGCGAAGGCTAAGCCCAGGTCTGCGTCCAGGCTGCGCTCGTGGAACTCGTCGAACAGGACGGCCGCGACGCCCTCCAGGCCCGGGTCGTCCAGCACCATGCGGGTGAAGACGCCCTCCGTGACCACCTCCACCCGCGTGGCGGGCGAGGTGCGCGACTCCAGCCGCACGCGCAGGCCCACCGTGTCCCCCACCTCCTCGCCGAGAAGGGAGGCCATGCGCCTTGCGGCCGCCCGGGCGGCGAGCCGGCGCGGCTCCAGGAGGATCAGCTTGCCCCCCTCCGCCCAAGGCTCACGCAGCAGCGCCAGCGGGGCCGCGGTCGTCTTGCCCGCGCCGGGGGGCGCCACCAGCACCGCGTTGGGTCCGCCCGCGAGCGCGGCCGTCAGGCGGGGCAGCACGGCGTGGATCGGCAGCAGCGGAGTCACGCGTCCATCCCTCCCGCCGACCCGCTCCGCATCGCCTCGCGCTGCGCAACTTGATCCCGCCGGAGTTTGCTATAGAAGGCGCTCCTCCTGAAAGGCGGTCCGCCGTGGACGTGCAAGGGACGGGCTCGACACCCGCCCGCCGCGCGCGGAGCCGTCGTGGGTGCAGTCCCCTTCCGAGGACGCCCGCGCCGCCTTGCCAGATCTTCGGAAGAGGACGACGCGCACCGATGGCGCTTTACGAACACGTGGTGATCGCGCGGCAGGACATCTCGCCGCAACAGGCCGAGGCCCTGAACGACCAGCTCAAGGCGGTGATCGAGGAAGGCGGCGGATCCGTCGCCAAGATCGAGTACTGGGGGCTTCGCAACCTCACCTACCGCATCAAGAAGAACCGCAAGGGCCACTACTCGCTCCTGGCGCTCGACTGCCCGCCGGCCGCCAAGGCCGAGATGGAGCGGCAGCTCGGCCTGAACGAGGACGTGCTGCGCTTCATGACGGTGAAGGTCGAGGAGATCGACCTGGACCTGTCCCCCGTGCTCGCCCGCCGCGAGCGCGACCGCGGCGAGCGCGAGGGCCGCGACGGACCGCGGCCGCCGCGTGACGACGACGCCCCCCGCGCCCCCCGTGAGGACGCCGCCCCCGCCGCCGCGCCCGCCGCGGCCGAAGACTGAGGAGCGACCCCATGAGCGACATCGACACCTCCGACGCCCCCGCCTCCACCGCCCCCGGCTCGTCCGCCGGCGGGGCCGGTGGCCGCCGCCCCTTCTTCCGCCGCCGCAAGGTGTGCCCCTTCTCGGGCGCCGGCGCGCCGAAGATCGACTACAAGGACGTCAAGCTGCTGCAGCGCTACATCAGCGAGCGCGGCAAGATCGTGCCGAGCCGCATCACCGCGGTGAGTCAGATCAAGCAGCGCGAGCTGGCGAACGCCATCAAGCGCGCCCGCTACCTGGCGCTCCTCCCCTACGTCGTGCGCTGAGGAGGGCTGAGCCATGAAGGTCGTACTTCTTGAACGCGTGTCCAACCTCGGCGCCATCGGCGACGTGGTGTCCGTCAAGGACGGGTTCGCGCGCAACTTCCTCCTGCCCCGCGCCAAGGCGCTGCGGGCCACCGGGGCCAACCTCAAGGTGTTCGAGGCGCAGCGCGACCAGATCGAGGCGCGCAACGCCGAGAACAAGGCCGTGGCCGAGCGCGCCGGGTCCAAGCTCGACGGGGTGACCTACGTCCTGATCCGCCAGGCGGGCGAGTCGGGCCAGCTCTACGGTTCGGTCTCCGGCCGCGACGTGGGCGACGCCATCGAGGCCGAGGGCGGTCGGGTGGAGCGCAACCAGGTGGTGCTCGACCGGCCGATCAAGACGCTGGGCGTGCACGAGGTGAAGCTCCAGCTCCACGCCGAGGTCTCGGTGACGGTGAAGATCAACATCGCCCGCTCCGCCGACGAGGCCGACCGCCAAGCGGCCGGCGAGGACGTGATCGCCAGCCAGTTCGCCGACGACCGCGCCCAGGCCGCCGACGCCCAGCAGGACATGATGGAGGGCGGCGCGGGGGCCGCCATGGCCGACGCCGACTACTGACCTCCTCCGCACGACGAGGACGGGGCCGTCGCGGGAGACCGCGGCGGCCCTTCTCCGTCCAGGGCGCCGCGGCGGCGGATGCGACACCTTGGCGGGCAGCGGCATATGAGCTGTGGCCAACCCTGTGGACGACCGACTCCGACGCTGGTCCCCGGCCCCGGGCGCGCTAGACCGGCCGGCCGATGACCGCCCCCCTCCACGCCTTTCAGCCCGCCGGCCCCGCCGAGCCGCCCCTCGGGCCGCCGTGCAACATCGAGGCCGAGCAGGCGCTCCTGGGCGCGGTGCTCTACGACAACGGGGCCTATGAGCGGCTGCCCGACCGGCTGATCGCCGAACACTTCTACGAGCCCCTGCACCAGCGGCTGTTCGCGGCCATGCAGGAGTACATCCGCAAGGGCCAGCTGGCCGAGCCGATCCTGCTGCAGCAGCGCTTCGCCGCCGACCCGGCCTTCGCCCAGCTGGGCGGCCTGCGCTACCTGGCGGACCTCGTGGACCGCGCCCCGCCGGCGGCCAACGCGCCCGACTACGCCAAGGAGATCCACGACCTGGCGGTGCGGCGCGAGCTGATCCGCATCGGCGGCGAGATCGCCCACACCGCCACCGGCGACGTGGACACCGAGGCCCGCGACCAGATCGAGCTGGCGGAGGCGCAGCTGTTCGCCCTGGCGGAGAAGGGCTCCGCCTCCCAGGGGTTCGTCACCTTCGCCGACGCGCTCACGGGCGCCACCGACATCATCGGTGAGGCCAAGGACCGCGACGGCGGGCTGGCGGGCCTGTCCACCGGGCTCCTCGACCTCGACAAGCAGCTGGGCGGCCTGCACCCCTCCGACCTCGTGATCCTGGCCGGGCGCCCCTCCATGGGCAAGACGGCGCTGGCCACCAACATCGCCTTCAGCGTGGCCAAGGCCTACGCCTGGGAGCCGCAGTCGGACGGCGGGCGCAAGACCGTGTCGGGGGGCGTGGTCGCCTTCTTCTCCCTCGAGATGAGCGCGGAGCAGCTGGCGACGCGCCTCCTGGCCGACGCCTCGGGCGTCTCGTCCGACCGGCTGCGCAAGGGCGAGATCGACAACGCCGAATACTACCGCGTGCGCGACGCGGCGGTGGAGATCCAGGACAGCCCGCTCTACATCGACGCCACCGGCGGCCTGTCCATCGCCAAGCTCACCGCCCGGGCGCGCCGGCTGAAGCGCCAGAGCGGGCTCGACCTGATCGTGGTGGACTACCTGCAGCTCGTCACCACCGACGGCTCGCGCGGCGATAACCGCGTGCAGGAGGTGTCGTCCATCACGCAAGGGCTCAAGGCGCTGGCCAAGGAGCTGGACGTGCCCGTGCTGGCGCTCAGCCAGCTCAGCCGCCAGGTGGAGAACCGCGAGGACAAGAAGCCCCAGCTCTCAGACCTGCGCGAGTCGGGCTCCATCGAGCAGGACGCGGACGTGGTCATGTTCGTCTACCGCGAGGAATACTACCTCGGTCGCGCCGAGCCCCGCGAAGGCTCCCCCGAGCACCTGACCTGGCAGGAGGGCATGGACCAGGTGCGCGGCAAGGCCGACGCCATCGTCGGCAAGGCGCGCCACGGCCCCATCGGCACCGTCAGGCTCTCCTTCAACGCCGACCTGACCAAGTTCGACAACCTGGCCCGCGACGACCGTTTCGAGCGCCGCTAGCCCGTCCCCCCGGGACGGCGGAGGGTGGAGGCCGAAGGCGACGGAGGGGTGGCGCGAAGTGTCCGGCGTCTCGCCACTCCCACCACCCGCTTCGCGCGGTCCCCTCCCCCGTACCGGGGGAGCACTCCCGTGCTATCCCGCGCGGGTGTCCGCCTCCGCCGCGACCCTCAGCGTCGACCTCGACGCGCTCACCCACAACTTCCGCATGCTGCGCGCGCTCGCCGGCGAGGCGGAGGTCGCGCCCGTGGTCAAGGCCGACGGCTACGGGCTGGGCGCCGACGCGGCGGCGAGGCGGCTGCACGCGGAGGGGGCGCGCACCTTCTACGTGGCGCGGCTGGCGGAGGGGGTGCGGCTGCGTGCGGCGCTCGGCGAGCGCGAGGCCGAGGTGCGCGTGCTCGACGGCTGCCCCGATGCGCAGGCGGCGCACGCGCTGGCCGCCGCCGCGCTGACCCCCGTGCTGTCGAGCACGGATCAGGTCGACCTCTGGTCGCACGCCGGGGGCGGCGACGCGGCGCTGATGGTGGACACGGGCATGAACCGGCTGGGGCTTCGGCCGGAGGAGGCGCAGGCGCTGGCCGTCTCGCCCGACCGGCTGCGCCACGTGGAGGTGCGGGCGGTGCTGAGCCACCTCGCCTGCGCGGAGGAGGCCGCCCACCCCATGAACGCCGCCCAGCGCGCGCGCTTCGTCGAGAGCGCCGCGGCCTTTCCCCGAGCCCGCCGCAGCCTGGCCAACAGCGCGGGCGTGCTGCTGGACGGGTTCGCCTTCGACGAGGTGCGGCCGGGGATAGCGCTCTATGGCGGCGGGCCTCGCGGCGTGGCCGATCCGCGCTTCCGGGCCGTGGCCACCCTCGTCGCCCCCGTCCTGCAGGTGCGCACCGTGCCCCGGGGCGAGACGGTGGGCTACGGCGCGAGCTTCACGGCGACCGAGACGATGCGCGTGGCGGTGGTGGCGGCGGGCTACGCCGACGGCGTCTTGCGGGCGGGTGCGGGCGGCCTCTATGGGGTGCTGGACGGGCGCCGCCTCCCCGTGCTCGGCCGGATCTCCATGGACCTCCTCGCGCTCGACGCCCGCGACTGCGCCGCCGCCCGCCCAGGCGCGCCGGTTGAGCTGCTCGGCCCGGACGTGGACCTGGACGCGGCCGCCGCCGCGTGCGGCGCGATCGCCTACGAACTCCTCGTCCGCCTCGCGCCCCGCGCGGAGCGGCGCTACGTCGGCGCCCTCGGCTGATGGGGTTGCTGCCGTTCGTGCGCGCCATCGGCCGCTGGGCGCTGAGCGTCTGCCGGGAGGCGGGCCACCTCGCCCTGTTCGCGCTCCACGGCGTGTGGGCCGCGTTCACCCCGCCGCTGTACCTGGCGCAGACGGGCCGGCAGCTGATGCAGGTGGGCTATCTTTCGCTGCCCGTGGTGGGGCTGACGGCGGTGTTCACGGGCGCGGCGTTGGCGCTGAACATCCACACCGGCGGGGTGCGCTTCAACGCCGAGCAGATCATGCCGCAGATCGTGGCGCTGGGGATCACGCGCGAGCTCGGCCCCGTGCTGGCCGCCCTGATGCTGTCGGGGCGCGTGGCCGCCGCCATCGCCGCGGAGATCGGGGCCATGCGCGCCACCGAGCAGATCGACGCCTTGGAGACGCTCTCCACCGACCCCTACCGCTACCTGGTGGGCCCGCGGCTCACGGCGGGTGTCCTGACCCTGCCGCTCCTGACGGTGGTGGCCGACGTGATCGGCGTGGCTGGCGGGTGGCTCGTGGCCACCACCACCCTGCACTTCTCGGCGGCGACCTACATCCGCAACACGGTGGGCTTCGTCACCGGCGGCGACGTGGGCAGCGGTCTGGTCAAGGCGGCGGTGTTCGGCTTCATCGTCACCCTGATGGGCTGCTACCACGGGTTCAACGCCCGGGGCGGCGCGCGTGGCGTGGGGCGGGCGACGACGCATGCGGTGGTGAGCTCCGCGGTGCTGGTCTTCTTCGCCGACTTCGTGCTGACGAGCCTGTTCACGCGATGAGCGACCTGCACTCCGCCCTCCTCCCCTATCCCGCCGGCCCCAAGCTGGAGATCCTGGGGGTCACCAAGCGGTTCGAGGGCCGCGCGGTGCTGGACGGGATCAGCCTGGACGTGGCCAACGGCCGCTCGCTGGTGATCATCGGCGGCTCCGGCCAGGGCAAGTCGGTGACGTTGAAGATCGCCATCGGCCTCATGACGCCGGACGCGGGCGAGGTGCGCGTCGACGGCCAGCCCGTGGGCGTGCGCGGCCACCGTGGGCGGATGGCCAAGTTCGGCCTGCTGTTCCAGGGCGCGGCGCTGTTCGACAGCCTGACGGTGTGGCGCAACGTGGCCTTCCGCCTGATCAACGCGGACCGCGTGGCCCCGCGCGAGGCGCGCGCGCGCGCGTTGGAGGCGCTGGAGAGCGTGGGGCTGCCCCGCTCGGCCGCCGACCTCTTCCCCGGCGAGATCTCGGGCGGCATGCAGAAGCGCGTGGGGCTGGCGCGCGCCATCGTGGCGCACCCGGAGATCCTGTTCTTCGACGAGCCCACCACCGGGCTGGACCCCATCAACGCCGACGTGATCAACAACCTGATCCGCGAGCAGGTGAACCGGCTGGGCTGCACGGCGGTGTCGATCACCCACGACATGGCCTCGGCCCGCAAGATCGGCGACGAGATCGCCATGCTGCACGGCGGCCACATCGTCTGGCGGGGGCCGGCGGCGGAGATCGACCGCTCGGACAACGCGTACGTGGACCAGTTCATCCACGGCCGGGCCGAGGGCCCGATCACGGTGGAGACCCCGGGCGCGACCGAATCGCGGCGGCGGTTCTTCGGGCGGGGCCAGCGTCCTGCGCCAGCCGACGCGGGCGCCTAGCCCTTGGTCAAGGCGGAGGCGCGGTTCATGTCGATGGACGACACCGCCGCCTTCAGGTCGTCCATGCTCACGCCGCGGCCCTCGGCGCTGATCGCCATGCGGCCGGCCACCACGGCCAGCTTGCCGGTGCGCGCGGCGCGGTCGTACTCCTCCGTGGTCATGCGGCCGTTGGCGGTGGAGACCTTCTCGTAGCCGGTGGAGGTCTCCTTGGAGCTGTTCAACCCCAGCGCGCCCGCCATGCCCATCACCCCGCCCAGGGCGCCCGCATCCGTCACGTTGAGCGTGATGGAGCCGTCGCCGCGCGTGTAGACCGCCTCGGCGTGCGACGTGTTCATCCCCGCCGCGCCTGTGGACTCCGCGGTGACGTCGCCGCGGGCGAAGCCGTTCAAGGCCGCGGGCAGAAGCGCCTTCAGTGCGTCCGGCTGCACCGCGGGCGGGGCCGTTCCCGCCTGGGCGGCGTTGGCGCTCGCCTGCATGGCGTTCGCCTGCGCCTCCATCGACTTGGACGCCGCCGCCAGGGCACCGAGGTCCACCGTGTTGTCGCCGATCTTGATCCTGGAGGTCGTGGTCGTGGTCGTGGCGACGTTGCCGAAGGACGAGCCGGCGCTCGCCATGCCCCAGCCCCCCAGCGCCCCCAGCGAGGCCAGGACGGTGGCGATCACGATGTTCAGCACGATGGCGGCCACGATCACGAGCGCGGTGTAGCCCAGCGCCTTTTCCTGCGCGGTCTTCATCAGCTTGGGCAGGCCGAGGTAGAGCAGGTACAGGCTGTAGAGGCCGAATAGCGCGCCGATGAGGCCGAGCGCGGGGATCAGCTGGAACACGCCGCCCACCCAGGCCGCCGTGGAGCCGTAGACCGCCACCTTCATCGCCTGCCCCCGGTCCTTCACCCCGCCGAAGGTCGGCGCCAGCGCCTCGATGATCAGGCCGAGCACGAAGACGGAGACGAGCGCCAGCACCCAGCTCACCACCGCGTGGAGCAGGGCGGCGATCGGGTTCCAGTGGATGC
>CAXSHO010000083.1:0-6245 GCA_964237305.1 uncultured Caulobacteraceae bacterium | reverse complement strand
TCGATCTCCTGCAGCGAGCCCTGGCCCCAGCGCATCGCGGGCGCCCGGCCGCCGAGGACGCAGATCGGCGAGCCGTTGGACTGGGCGCCGGCGATCGCGCTCCCCGACGGCACCCAGCTCACCACCGCGTGGAGCAGGGCGGCGATCGGGTTCCAGTGGATGCTGGCGCCCAGGAAGCTCAGCCCGAACACCACCATGCCCACCGCCATGCAGATCGGCGCGATGGCGGCCAGCGGCGCGGCGTATCCGGTGAAGAGAGTCTGCACCGGGGTGATCTCGGGATTGATCCGGTCCCACCCCGCGGCGGGCTTGAGGATCATCCCCTGGACACGCGCGGCGAACGAGGCGCGGCGGGCCGGGTCGGAGAAGTCGGTCATCAGAGGTCTCCACCGCGGCGGCGCCTGCGGCTGGTTCGAGGAGGTTGGGTGACGTACGCGGAGACTCCGCACATGACACACGGATAAGCTTGGAGAGTCCATGGCCCGCGAAGGCGCCGTCTACGCCTGCCAGGCCTGCGGGGCGGTCCACACCAAGTGGAGCGGCCAGTGCACGGCCTGCGGCGCGTGGAACACCCTGGTGGAGGAGCAGACGGCCCGGCCGCCCCCCGGCGCGCTCCTGCCCACGCGCCGCAAGGGCGCCGGCCTCGCCTTTGAGACGCTGGACGCCGACACGCCCGCCCCGCCCCGCATCGTCACGGGGGTGGAGGAGTTCGACCGGGTGTGCGGCGGCGGCGTGGTGCCGGGCTCGGCGGTGCTGGTGGGCGGCGACCCGGGCGTGGGCAAGTCCACGCTCCTGCTGCAGGTGGCGGCGCAGGCGGCGCTGCGGGGGGCCGCGGTGGCCTACGTCTCGGGCGAGGAGGCGGTGGAGCAGGTGCGCGCCCGCGCCCAGCGCATGGGGCTGGGGGCCGCCCCCGTGAAGCTCGCCGCCGAGACCAACCTGCGCACCGTCACGGACGGGCTGAAGGCCGACCGCTTCGACCTCGTCGTGATCGACTCCATCCAGACCATGTGGAGCGACCAGCACGAGGCCGGGCCGGGCAGCGTCACCCAGGTGCGGGCGGCGGCGCAGGAGCTGGTGCGCCTCGCCAAGAGCCGCCGCACCGCCGTGGTCCTCGTGGGCCACGTCACCAAGGACGGCCAGATCGCCGGCCCCCGCGTGGTGGAGCACATGGTGGACGCCGTGCTGAGCTTCGAGGGCGAGCGCGGCTACCCGTTCCGCATCCTGCGCGGGGCCAAGAACCGCTTCGGCGCCACCGACGAGATCGGCGTGTTCGAGATGGGCGACTCAGGCCTGCGCGAGGTCAAGAACCCCAGCGCCCTGTTCCTGAACGAGGGCGGGGAGCGGGCGGCGGGGGCGGCCGTGTTCGCCGGGATCGAGGGCTCGCGCCCCGTGCTGGTGGAGTTCCAGGCCCTGGTGGCCCCCTCCGCCTACGGCACGCCGCGGCGCGCGGTGGTGGGGTGGGACACGGGGCGGCTGGCCATGGTGCTGGCGGTGCTGGAGGCGCGCTGCGGCCTGAGCTTCAGCGACCGCGACATCTACCTGAACGTGGCGGGCGGCCTGCGGGTGGGCGAGCCCGCCGCCGACCTCGCCGCCGCCGCCGCCCTCGTGTCCTCCCAGTCGGAGGAGGCGCTGCCGCAGCGCTGCGTGGTTTTCGGCGAGATCAGCCTCTCCGGCGAGGTCCGCCCCGTGGGCCGCACCGAGTTGCGGCTGCGCGAGGCGCGCAAGCTCGGGTTCGATCGGGCGCTGGCCCCGGCGGCGGCGGCGGCGGGCGAGGGCGGCCACGCCGTCGCCGGCGTGTCGCGGCTGGCCGAAATGGTCGACCGCGTGGGCCAAGGGCTGTGGGACTGAGCGGCGAACCCGCCTATATGACGCTCCCGAGACGCCCAGCCGCCCCGGAGCGTGCGTGACCGCCTTCGACATCGTCCTCGTCCTCATCGTGCTCGTCTCCGCGCTCGTCGGCTACGCGCGCGGAGCGATCAAGGAGCTGGTGACGCTCCTGGCGTTCCTGGCGGCGGCGCTGTCGGCGGTGTTCGCCCTGCCCGTATCCGGCCCGCTCCTGCGCAAGCTGGTGCATCCGGCCTGGGCGGGCAACGCCTGCGCGGTCCTGGTCGTGTTCGTCGCGGTCTACGTCACCCTGCGGATCGTGGGCGGGCTCCTGACGCGCCACGTCCACAGCTCGCGCCTGGGCGGGCTCGACCGGGCGGGGGGCGCGGTGTTCGGCGTCGGGCGCGCGCTGGTGCTGGTGGGGGCGTTCTTCCTCGTCTTCAGCGCCGTGACGCCGCCGGAACTCTCGCCCCGGTGGATTTCGGGCGGGCTCACCTGGCCCGTGGCCCGCGCCTCCGGCCATGCGCTCAGCGCCTTCGCCCCCGGCGGCATGAAGCTGGCCGACGGCGTCACCCGCATGATGGGCGACGGCGTGAAGAAGGGTTTCAGCGAGAACGAAACGTCCGAAGGCGTGGAGCTCGGCGGCTCCACCCCGGAGGACGCGACGGCGGAGACCCGCTCCGCCTCCCACACGCACACGCACACGCGCTCGGAGCGACATCGCTGATGTCCGAGCCCGCCTCCCCCCCGCTCCGCGCGCTCCCGGCGCGCGAGGAGTGGGACGACCGGCCGCGGCTGGAGTGCGGCGTCTTCGGCGTGTGGAACGTGGAGGACGCCGCCGCCGTCACCGCGCTCGGCCTGCACGCCCTGCAGCACCGCGGCCAGGAGGCGTGCGGCATGGCGGCCTTCGACGGACAGCGGTTCGCCACCGAGCGCCACATGGGGCACGTGGGCGAGGCGTTCGGACAGTCGAACCTCGTGGATCGCCTGCCGGGCTACGCCGCCATCGGCCACACGCGCTACGCCACCGCCGGCGGCTCGGCGATCCGCAACGTCCAGCCGATGTTCGCCGACCTGGAGGCCGGCGGCATCGCCATCGGCCACAACGGCAACCTCACCAATTTCCTCACCTTGCGCCGCCAGCTCGTGGCGGAGGGCTCCATCTTCCAGTCCACCAGCGACAGCGAGGTGATCCTCCACCTCATCGCCCGCAGCCGGAAGACGCGGGTGGTGGATCGCTTCATCGACGCGCTGCGCGACATCGAGGGCGGCTATGCGCTCGTGGCGCTCACCAACACCAAGCTGATCGGCGCGCGCGACCCCCTGGGCATCCGCCCGCTCGTGCTGGGCGAGCTGGACGGCAAGCACGTCCTGGCCAGCGAGACGTGCGCGCTGGACATGATCGGCGCCCGCTTCACGCGCGACGTGGAGCCCGGCGAGGTGGTGGTGGTGTCCGACACCGGCGTGCAGAGCCTGCGCCCCTTCCCCGACGCCCGACCGCGCCCCTGCCTGTTCGAGTACGTCTACTTCTCACGGCCGGACTCGGTGGTGAACGGCCACAGCGTCTACGACGTGCGCAAGCGCATGGGCGCGCGCCTCGCACAGGAGACGGGCGTCGAGGCCGACGTGGTGGTGCCCGTGCCCGACTCGGGCGTGCCCGCCGCCCTGGGCTACGCGCAAGGGTCAGGCATACCCTACGAGCTCGGCATCATCCGCGGCCACTACGTCGGCCGCACCTTCATCCAGCCCACCCAGGGCGTGCGCGAGCTGGGCGTGCGCATGAAGCACAGCCCCAACCGCGCGGCGCTGGAGGGCAAGCGCGTCGTCTTGATCGACGACTCCATCGTGCGCGGCACCACCAGCGTGAAGATCGTGCGCATGGTGCGCGAGGCGGGCGCGCGGGAGGTGCACCTGCGCTCCGCCAGTCCCCCCATCAAGTGGCCCGACTTCTACGGCATCGACATGCCCGACCGGGAGAAGCTGATCGCCGCGCAGAAGTCCCTGGCCGAGATGCAGGCCATGCTGGAGGTGGACAGCCTCGGCTTCCTCTCCGTGGAGGGCCTATACTGGGCCATGGGCGCCGGCCCCCGCGACCCCGCCCGGCCGCAGTTCACCGACCACTATTTCACCGGCGACTACCCCACCCGCCTCACCGACCGCGAGATCGCCGAAGGCCGCAACGAGCCGGAGACCCGCCAGCTGAGCTTCCTGGTGGCCTGAAGCCCGAGTCGGCGGAGCCTTCGTCGGGTTCACGGCTTAACGGGAGACCTGACGCATCGCGATGCACGACGGGCGTGGGCGAGGAACCGCCGATGAGGATCAAGGATCGCCCCGAGTTCGCCCGCAAGTCGGCGGTGCTGACCTTCGCCCCCGACGACCTGGTGCTGACGGCGATCAAGGTCATGTCGGAGCGCAACTACGGCGCCGCCATGGTGGTGGATGACGCGAAGAAGCCGGTGGGCATCGTCACCGAGCGCGACTTCATGAAACGGCTGCTCAACGAGAAACGCGATGCGTCATCCACGCGCCTGCGCGACATCATGACGACCGACCTGAAGCTCGCCAAGGCGGACGACGACCTCCTGGAGTGGCTGCAGCTCATGTCCAACGAACGCTTCCGCCACCTTCCGGTGGTGGATGACGAGGGCAAGCTGATCAACATCATGAGCCAGGGCGACTTCGTGAGCTACACGTGGCCGCAACTCGCCTCGCGCGTCACCGAGCAGGTGCGCGCCACCTTCGACCTCAGCCCCTCGCTCTTCGGCATCATCGGCGGAGGAGCGATCTTCCTCCTGGGCGTGATCGCCATGATCCTGGCCCTGCGGCACTAGGGCGGAGCGGCTTGGCCGGCGGCGGGCAGGCCTCTAGGAACACCGGGATGCCCGACGGCCCCGACTTCACCGACCGCGTCGTGCTGGTCACCGGCGCCTCGCGCGGCATCGGCCGGGCCTGCGCGCTCGCCTTCGCCCAGGCGGGTGCGCAGGTGGTGGCGGCCGCGCGCACCCAGGGCGGGTTGGAGGAGCTGGACGACGAGGTGGTCGCCACCACCGGTCGTCCCGCCACGCTCGTCCCCCTCGACCTCACCGACGGCGACGCCATCGACCGCCTGGGCGGCGCGGTGTTCCAGCGCTGGGGGCGGCTGGACGTGCTGTTCTCCTGCGCGGGCGAGCTCGGCATGGTCACCCCCCTGCCCCACCTGGATCCGAAGACCTGGAACCGGGCCGTGGCCGTGAACATGACCGCCACCTGGCGGCTGATCCGCGCCTTCGACCCGCTCCTGCGCGCCGCACCCGCGGGCCGGGCCGTGTTCCTCACCACCGGCGTGGCCTCCGCCCCCCGCGCCTTCTTCGGCGCCTATGCGGCCACCAAGGCGGGCATGGAGGCGCTGGTGCGCACCTATGCCGACGAGACGGAGCATACGGCGGTGCGATGCGCCCTGCTCTCGCCCGGGCCCGTGCGCACCCGGATGCGCGCGGCGGCGTTCCCCGGGGAGGAGCCCTCCGACCTCACGCCGCCCGAGGCGATCGCGCCCCTCGCGCTGGAGCTGTCGCGCGCCGACCGGGAGCCGCCGGCGGAGGTGGTGCGCTACGTCGCCCCGTGAACGAAGCTGAGCCTTGGGAGTTGATCAGGGCTCGCGCCGCTGCGGCGCGCCATCGGAGATCCCCATGCGCATCCTGACCCTGTCGGCGCTCGCCGCGCTCGCCCTCACCGCCGCCGCCTGCGAGTCGAAAGCCGACAAGGCGCAGACGGCCGCCGCCGCCGCCACGGACGCCTCGGCCGCCGCCAACCAGACCGCCGTCTCCGCCGCCGCCGCCGCGACCGCCGCGCAGAACGCCGTCACTGCGCCCGGCCCGGAAAGCGCCAAGGCCGCCGGTGACGCCTCCGAAGCCGCGGGCGACGCCGCCGCCAAGGCGGGCAAGGCCGCCGAGAAGGCCGGCGACAAAGCCAAGGACGCCGCCCACTAAGGGGCCGGATCGCCTCCTCCGCCCGCGCGGGCGGAGGAGGCGCGAGCCTCAGCGCGGCCGGGTCGGCGGCCGCTTCGCCGAGCCGGGCCGTGCGACGGCGCCCGGCTTACCCGGGCCGAAGCGCCTGGGGGGCGTCTTGGCCGGGCCGTAGGTCTTCTTCGGCCCGCCCCGCCCGTACTTCTTCACGTCTGGAGCCCGGTCGTCGTTCTCGTCGACATAGGGGTTGGCGCCCGACTTGATCGTGATGCGGATGGGCACGCCCGGCAGGTCGAAGCTCTCGCGCAGGTTGTTGATCAGGTAGCGGCGGTACTGCTCGGGCAGCTGGTCGGCGCGGCTGGCGAACAGCACGAAGGTGGGCGGGCGCGCCTTGGTCTGCGCCATGTACTTGGGCTTGATGCGCCGGCCGTTGACCGCGGGGGGCGGGTGGCGCTGCACGGCCAAGGCCAGCCAGTCGTT
>CAXSHO010000082.1:2874-14243 GCA_964237305.1 uncultured Caulobacteraceae bacterium | reverse complement strand
GATGACCGCGCCGATCCTGGTCTACGCCGCCTACCTCCTGTCGATCCCGAGCGCGGGGGTGTTCGCGCTCGTGGGGGTGATCGTCGCCTACGTGCTGAAGGGCGAGGCGGGGCCGGCCGCCCACAGCCACTACGTGTTCCAGATCCGCACCTTCTGGCTGTCGCTCCTGTTCATCCCGTTGGGCCTGCTCCTGGTCATCGTGGGCGTCCCGCTCAGCCTGATCCTGGTGGGCGTCCCGCTCGTGATCCTGGGCGGGCTGATGATGGCGGGGGTGACGGTGTGGTTCCTGGCGCGCTGCGTCGTCGGCGTGATCCGCGCCGCGGACGGCCGCGCCTACCCCAACCCGCGGACCTGGCTGGTCTAGTCCTCCCCCGCACCGGGGCGGGCTATCCCACGTGGGGGCTGATGAGTCCCAGGGGGACGGCGGTGGAGCTCTTCACCGCGCGGACCACGATGCGGCTCTCCACGTTGGAGACGAGGCCCAGCGCCAGGAGCTTCTCGCGCTGGAACACGTCGAAGGCGTGGATGTCGCGGGTGACGATGCGCAGCACGTAGTCGAAGCCGCCGGTGACGGTGGCGCAGTGCACCACCTCGGGCCAGCCCGCCACCGCCGCGTCGAAGGCGTCGAGGTTCTCCTTGTTGGGAAGGGCCAGCTTCACCTCGGCGTAGACCTCGAAGTCGAGCCCGAGCTTGGCGCCGTTGAGGATGGTGACGCGGCGGGCGATCACGCCCGTGTCCTCCAGCCGCTTGATCCGTCGCCAGCAGGGGGAGGAGCTGAGGCCCACGCGCTCGGCGATCTCGGCCACCGACAGCGCGGCGTCATGCTGGATCAGGTCGAGTATGCGGGCGTCGACCGCGTCGAGGGTTTCAGACACGTTCTCTCCCGTCAAACGCTCTGACGGGGTGGAACTCGCCCCAGGCGCCTTGCCTGCGGCTTAGCACCCGGCGTTCCGTTGCGCGAGTGCGCCTCTGCGCCCGCTCCTCCCCCGCGCATGCGGGGACCCGGACTTGTCTGGTCCGCCAGCCCCCGTGCACATCGCCAACCCGGCTCCCCGCCTGCGCGGGGACGAGCGGGTCAGCGGAGCGACTTGGCCAGCGGCAGGTCGGCGTCGGTCCAGCCGCCGCCCAGCGCCTGGATCAGGAGCACGCTGGCCTGCAGCCGCAGCCCCAGCACGCCCACCGAGTTCTGCTGGGCGGCCAGCGACTGCTGCTGGGCGGTGATGACGCTGGTGAAGGGCTGCAGGCCCGCGCGGTACTGGTTGAGCTGGATCTCCTCCGCCCGCCGGGCGCTCGCCTCCGCCTGCTCGCGCACGCCCTGCTGCTGCTCCAGGACGCGAAGCGCGGCCAGCTGGTCCTCCACCTCTCCGAAGGCGGTGAGCACCGTCTGACGGTAGTCGGCGACGGTGCGGTCGTAGACCGCGCGCGTCTGCTGCACGCGGGCGCGGCGGTTCCCGAAGTCCAGCAGCGTGTAGGCCAGCCGCGGGCCCAGCGACCACACGAAGTTGGCGGGGTCGAAGATGTCGCCGAAGCTCGTGGACGACGAGGTGGCGCTGCCCGAGAGCGTGATGTCCGGATAATAGGCCGCCGTCGCCACGCCGATCTGCGCATTGGCCGCCGCCACGGCGCGCTCGGCCCCGGCGATGTCCGGCCGCCGCTCCAGGAGGGTGGAGGGCAGGCCGGGCGGGGCTACGGGCGCGATGCGCGGCAGCCTGTCCGCGGCGAGGGTCAGCGCGGAGGGGGGGCGGCCCGTCAGGATGGCGATGGCGTGCTCGTTCGCGGCGCGCTGGCGGCCGAGGTCCTGCAGCTGCGCCTGGGTGTTGAACACCTGCGTCTGCGCCTGGATCACGTCGCCGCGCGCCACGACGCCCGCGTTGTACTGGTTGGTCGTGACCTTCAGCGCGCGCTCGTAGCCCTGGAGGTTCTCGCCGAAGATGCGCGCCTGCTCGTCGAAGAGGCGCATGTTGAAGTAGGTCGTCGCCAGGGTGGACTGGGCGCTCAGCGTCGCGGCGGCCAGGTCGGCGGCGGAGGCCTGGGCGGTGGCGCGGTCGGCCTCCACGCCCCTGCGGATGCGGCCCCACACGTCCAGCGTCCAGCTGGCGGAGGCGCCGAGCTGGTAGTTGGTGCGCTCGCTCGATCCGTTGGACGTGACGAGCGTGCCGCCGGAGGTGGAGCCGGTCGTGCCCGTCCCGGTGGAGCCCGTGGTGGTCCCCGTGTTCCCCCCCGTCACCACGCCGCCGATGATGACGCCCGAACTGCCGTTGCCGCCGCCCGACCGGGTGATGGAGCTCGACAGGTCCACGGAGGGGAACAGCTCGGAGCGCGACTGCTTCACGATGGCCACCGCCTGGCGGAAGTTGGCCTCGGCGGCGGCGACGTTCTGGTTGGTGAGCGCGACGCGGCCCTCGAGCTCGTTCAGCACGGGATCACCGAAGACTATCCACCAGGCGCCCTTGTCCACCACCGCGGTCTGCGCGGCGGGGGTCCAGCCCGCCTCCTTGAACGCGAACGGCGCATCCTGCGCCGCGGGCAGCGGCGTGGGGCGCCGGTAGTCCGGGCCCACCGTGCAGGCGGCCAGCGCCAGGGGCGCGGCGCAGGCCAGGAGGGCGGCGGCGGAGGAGACGGGTCGGCGCATCAGCTTCCTTGGGAGACGGGGACGCCGGTTCCCCGCGGCGTGAGCGCGGGGTCGGGCGAGCGCGCCGGGTCCTCGGGCGAGGCGGACCAGCGCGTGGGGCCGCGGCGCTTGTCCGGGCGGTTCCGGGGGGAGCGGCGGCGCAGCTTGTCCATGTAGAGGTAGACCACGGGCGTGGTGATGAGCGTCAGCACCTGGCTGGCCACCAGCCCGCCGATGATGGCGATGCCCAGCGGCCGGCGCAGCTCGCCGCCCTCGCCCAGGCCCAGCGCCAGGGGCACCGCGCCCAGGATGGCCGCCAGGGTGGTCATGAGGATCGGGCGGAAGCGCAGGAGGCTCGCCTGGAAGATGGCGTCGCGCGGGGAGAGGCCCTGGTCGCGCTCGGCCACCAGCGCGAAGTCGATGATCAGGATGGCGTTCTTCTTGACGATGCCGATGAGCAGGATGATCCCGATCAGCGCGATGATGTCCAGCTCCACCTTGAACAGCATCAGCGCCAGCAGCGCGCCGACGCCCGCGGACGGCAGGGTGGAGAGCACCGTGATGGGGTGGATGTAGCTCTCGTACAGCACGCCGAGCACCAGGTAGACGGTGAGGAGCGCCGTGAGGATAAGCAGCGGTTGGCTCTTCAGCGTGTCGTTGAACTGCTGCGCGGTGCCGGCGAAGCGGCCGATGACGTTGGAGGGCATGCCGATCTGGCCTTGCGTCTCTTCGATCACGCGCTGGGCGGTCTGCAGCGTCTGCCCCGTCGGCAGGTTGAACGACACGGTGGTGGCCACCGACTGGCCCTGGTGGTTCACGGAGGTGGCGGTGGCGCCGGGCGCATAGCTGGCGAACGCGGCCAGCGGCACCGCGCGCCCGGCGGCGGTGGACACGGCCGATCCCGTCTGCGCCGCGATGGAGCCGCCGGTGGTGGAGCGCTGGCTTCCCGCGCCGTTCAGCACCGCCCCCGTCCCGCCCGAGTTGATCGCCGCCACCGCGCCGCCGCCGGGCGCGGTCGGCCCGGCGGGGCCGGCCACCGTGGCCGTCCGCCCGTTCAGCGCGGCGCTGCGCCCCACCGACACCAGCCCGGCGGGCCGCACCGCACCTGCGGCCGTGGCGGCGTTGGCGGCGACGGTGGCGGCGGAGGCGCGGCTCGCGTCGGCCAGCAGCCCCACCGGCCCGGCGGTGGCGGAGTACCCGCCGGCCGCCCCGGGGGTGACGTACAGCTCCTCCAGCGCGGCGGGGTTCTGCGCCCACTGCGGCGCGACCTCCATGATCACGCGGTACTGGTTGAGCGCGTTGAAGATCGTGGTGGCCGAGAAGGTGGACGAGTAGGCGTCGCGCAGCGTGTTGACGATCTGCTGGTTGGTGAGCCCCAGGCGCGAGGCGGCGTCGCGGTCGATCTGGATGAAGGTCTCGAGCCCGCGCTCCTGCTGGTCGTTGTTCACGTCGGTGAGCTCGGAACGCTTCTTCAGGGCGTCCGTCAGCTTCTGCGACCAGAGCTTCAGGGCGTCGAGGTCGTCGCTCTCCAGCGTGTACTGGTAGGTGGCGTTGGACGAGCGGCCGCCCGCGCGGAAGTCTTGCGCGCCGTTCAGGAACAGCTGCGCGCCCGACACGGTGGCGGTCTTGGGCCGCAGCCGCGCGATCACCTGCTCGGTGGAGAGGCCGCCGCGCTCGGGCTTGGGCTTCAGCGCCACGAACATGAAGCCGCCCGACCCGCCGAACTGGAAGGCGGTGGAGGTGGCCACCGCCGGATCGGCCTGGACGATGGCGGTCAGCTTGGCGAACTTGTCGCCCGTGGCGGCGAACGAGCTGGCCTGGTCCACCTGGATGAAGCCCTGCATCAGCCCGACGTCCTGGTTCGGGAAGAAGCCCTTGGCCACCGCCCCGTACAGGTAGACGTTCAGGCACACGGTGGCGAACAGCAGCAGCAGCACCAGCCGCCCGTGGTCCAGCGCCCAGGCCAGCCCGTCCTCGTAGGTTTCGGTGATCCAGGCGAAGCCCGCCTCCATCCGCTCGCCGACCTTGCCCAGGAAGCCGCGCCAGCCGCCCCGGCGCGCGCGCCGCTCCTGCTCCTCGGGCGTGGGCCGCTCGTCCACCAGCCGCGCGGCCATCATGGGCGTGGTGGTGAGCGAGACGACCAAGCTGATGAGGATGGCCGCCGACAGCGTCACGGCGAACTCGCGGAACAGCCGCCCCACGATCCCGCCCATGAGCAGGATGGGGATGAACACCGCGATCAGCGACACGGACATGGAGACGACGGTGAACCCCACCTCGGCCGAGCCCTGCAGCGCCGCCTGCATGCGGGGCATGCCCTCCTCCACGTGGCGGGTGATGTTCTCCAGGACCACGATGGCGTCGTCCACGACGAAGCCGGTGGCCACCGTCAGCGCCATGAGGCTGAGGTTGTCCAGGCTGAACCTGAACAGGAACATCACCGCCAGCGTGCCCAGGAGCGACACCACCACCGCCACCGCGGGGATCAGCGTGGCCCGGCCGTTCCTCAGGAACAGCAGCACCACGAGCACCACCAGCACGATGGAGATCAGGAGCGTGCGCTCCACGTCCTTCAGGCTCCCGCGGATGTCGAGCGTTCGGTCCACCTGCACCTTGAGGTCGATTGGGGCCAGCTCGGCGCGCAGCTCGGGCAGCACCGCCTTGATGCGGTCGACGGTGGAGACGATGTTGGCGCCTGGCGCGGCCTGGATGCGCACCACGATGGCGGGCGTGCCGTCGGCCAGGCCGATGTTGCGCGTGTTCTCCGGCCCGTCCACCACGTCGGCCACGTCGCTCAGCCGCACGGTGGAGCCGCCTCGCACGGCGATGACGAGGTTCCTGTAGTCGTCGGCCTTGTAGGCCTGGTCGTTGGCGTAGATCTGCCGGCGCTGGCCCCCCGCGGAGAACAGGCCCTTCGGCTGGTTGGCGTTGGCGCCCGCCAGCGCGGCGCGCACGTCCTCCACCCCTATGCCGTAGCGGTTCAGCGCGCGGGGGTTCATCTCCACGCGCACCGCGGGCAGCGAGCCGCCCTGCAGCGAGGCTTCGCCCACGCCTTCGATCTGCGACAGCTTCTGCTGAACCTTGAGGCTGACGGCGTCGTAGATCTGCGCCCGGCTCAGCGTCCCGCTGGTCAGGCTCAGGATCATGATGGGGGCGTTGGAGGGGTTCTGCTTGGAGTAGGTGGGCCGCGAGCGCAGCGTGGTCGGCAGGTCGGAGTAGGCGGCGTTGATGGCGGCCTGCACGTCGCGCGCGGCGCCGTCGATGTTGCGCTTCAGGTCGAACTGGATTGTGATCTGCGTGCGCTCGCGCGAGCTGTTGGAGGTGAGCTCGCTCACCCCCGCGATCTGACCCAGCCGCCGCTCCAGGGGCGTCGCCACGGTGGAGGCCATCACCCGCGGCGCCGCGCCGGGAAGCTGCGCCTGCACGCTGATGGTGGGGAAGTCCACCGACGGCAGGGAGGCCACGGGCAGGAAGAAGTAGGCCGCGATCCCCGTCAGCGCGATGCCGATGGTGAGCAGCACCGTGGCGACGGGGCGCCGGATGAAGAGCGCCGAGGGGTTCACGCCGGCCTCGGCGAACCCGGCGCGTTGCGGGGCGAGCCGGCGGGGGCCCGGCCCGGGGCCTCGCCGGGGTGGGCGTCCTCAGGCTCGTCGCGCACCGGCCCCTCCGGGTCGCGCCGGCTGAAGCGCGTGGCGAGCTTGTCGAACGCCAGGTAGATCACCGGCGTGGTGAAGAGCGTCAGGAGCTGGCTGGCGATCAGCCCGCCCACGATGGCGATCCCCAGCGGCCGCCTGAGCTCCGCCCCATAGCCGGTGGCGAACATCAGCGGCAGCGCGCCCAGGAGCGCGGCCATGGTGGTCATCAGGATCGGGCGGAAGCGCAGCAGCGCCGCGCGGTGGATCGCGTCCTGGGCGCTGAGGCCCCCGTTGCGCTCGGCGTCCAGCGCGAAGTCGATCATCATGATCGCGTTCTTCTTCACGATGCCGATGAGCAGGATGATTCCGATGATCCCCACCACGCCCAGGTCCTGGCCGGAAATCATCAGCGCCAGGAGCGCGCCCACCGCCGCTGAGGGCAGGGTGGACAGGATGGTGATGGGGTGGATGAAGCTCTCGTAGAGCACGCCGAGCACGATGTAGATCGTCACCACCGCCGCCACGATCAGCCACAGCTCGTTGGACAGCGACGACTGGAACGCCGCCGCCGCCCCGGAGAAGGTGGTGGTGATGCTGGTCGGCACGCCGATGTCGCGCTCCGCCGCCTTGATCGCCTCCACCGCGCCGCCCAGCGACTGCCCCTTGGCCAGGTTGAAGCTGACGGTGGTGGCGGGGAACTGGCCCACGTGGCTGATGGACAGCGGGGAGGAGCGCGTCTCGAACTTCGCCACCGCCGACAGGGGCACCGCGCCGCCGGTGGACGACTGCAGGTAGATGGCGCTCAGCGCGTCCGGCGAGTTCTGCACCTCCGGCGTCGCCTCCAGGATCACCCGGTACTGGTTGGACTGGGTGAAGATGGTGGAGACGATGCGCTGGCCGAAGGCGTTGTAGAGCGCGTTGTCGATGGCCGCGAGGCTGACGCCCAGCCGCCCGGCGGTGTCGCGGTCCACGTTGACGTAGGCGGCCAGGCCCTGGTCCTGGATATCGGCCGACACGTCGTCGAACTGCCGCCCGGTGCGCAGCCGCTCCACCAGCTTGCCCGACCACTCGGTGAGCGCGGCCTGGCTGACGCTCTCCAGCACCACCTGGTACTGCGTGCGGCTGACGGCGGCGTCGATGGTCAGGTCCTGCACGGGCTGCAGGTAGAGCTTGGCGCCGGGCGCCACGTCGGCGGTCTCGCGCTGGATGCGGCGGATGATCTCCGCGGCGCCCGCGCGATGCTCCAGCGGCTTGAGCGCGATCGACAGGCGCGCGCTGTTCAGAGTGGTGTTGCGCGCGTCCACGCCCGCGAAGGCCGACAGGCTCGCCACGTCCGGGTCGCGCAGGATCGCATCGGCGATGCGGCGCTGCACGTCGCTGATGCGCTCGTAGCTGACGGTCTGCGGCGCCTCGATGAAGCCCTGCAGCTCGCCCGTGTCCTGCGTGGGGAACAGGCCCTTGGGGATGGCCATGTAGAGGAGCGCGGTCAGCGCGAAGGTGGCGAGCGCCAGCACCAGCGTCAGCGGCTGGTGGCGCAGCACCCAGGTCAGGCCCGAGTCGTAGCGGCGGATCACCCAGTCGACGCCCGCCTCCATGCGCGAGCCGATCCCGCCCGGCTTGGGCTCGGGCGGGGGCTTCAGCCACATGGCGCAGAGTGTGGGCACGAGCGTCAGCGACACCAGCGCTGAGATCACGATGGTGATGGCGAGCGTGATGGCGAACTCGCGGAACAGCCGCCCCACCACGTCCCCCATGAACAGGAGCGGGATCAGCACCGCCAGGAGCGACAGCGTCAGCGAGATGATGGTGAAGCCGATCTCGCCGGAGCCGCGCAGCGCGGCGGGCCGGCTGGCCTCGCCGTGCTCGATGTGGCGGCTGATGTTCTCGATCATGACGATGGCGTCGTCGACCACGAAGCCCGTGGCGATGGTCATGGCCATGAGCGTCAGGTTGTTGAGCGAGAAGCCCAGCAGGTACATCACGCCGAACGAGCCCACGAGGCTGAGCGGCACCGCCAGCCCCGAGATCACCGTCGCGCGCACGTTGCGCAGGAAGACGAAGATCACGAGCACCACCAGCGCCACGGCCAGCGCCAGCTCCACCTCCACGTCGTGGACGGAGGCGCGGATGGTGGTGGTGCGGTCGCTCAGCACCTCCACCTGGATCCCCTCGGGGATGGTCTTGCGCAGCTCGGGCAGGAGCGCCTTGATCCGGTCCACCACCGCGATGACGTTGGCGCCGGGCTGGCGCTGGATGTTGAGGAGCACGGCGGGGGCCACCGGCGCGCGCCCGTCCTCGCCCTTCAGCGCCTTGAGCGCGCCGAGCTGGGTGTTCTCCGCCCCGTCCACCACCTGGCCCACGTCGCGCAGGCGCACCGCCGCGCCGCCGCGGTAGGCGATGACGAGGTTCGCGTACTCGTCCGGCGTGGCCAGCTGGTCGTTGGCGTTGATGGTGTAGGCGCGGGTCGCGCCATTGAAGCTGCCCTTCGCGCCGTTGACGTTGGCCGACGAGATCGCCGTGCGCAGCGACTCCATGGTCAGGCCGAAGCTGGCCAGCGCCCGGGGGTCGGCCTGGATGCGCACGGCCGGGCGCTGGCCGCCCGCCACGGTGACGAGGCCCACGCCGGTGATCTGGCTGATCTTCTGGCCCATGCGCGTGTCGGCCGCGTCCTCCACCTGCGTCAGCGGCAGGGTGGCGGAGGAGAGCGCCAGCGTCAGGATCGGCGCGTCGGCCGGGTTGACCTTGGCGTAGATGGGCGGGGCGGGCAGGTCGGACGGCAGGAAGGTGCCGCCCGCGTTGATGGCCGCCTGCACCTCCTGCTCGGCCACGTCCAGCGACAGGTCCAGCCCGAACTGCAAGGTCACCACCGACACGCCCGCCGACGAGATGGAGCTCATCCGGCTCAGGCCCGGCATCTGCCCGAACTGGCGCTCCAGCGGCACGGTGACGTTGGTGGTCATCACCTCCGGCGAGGCGCCGGGGTAGGAGGTCTGCACCTGGATGGTGGGGTAGTCGACCTGCGGCAGCGCCGACAGCGGCAGGAACTGGAAGCCGATCAGCCCAGTGAGGAAGATCGCGATCATCAGGAGCGACGTCGCGATCGGGCGCAGGATGAAGAGGCGCGACGGGCTGAACTGGCCGGCGCGGTCGGCCTCGGCCGTCGGCTGCTCGGCGGCGGGGCGGGCGGGTCCGGCGCCCACGGCCTCCTCGCGGTGCGCGGGCGTGCGCTCGGGCGGGGTGCGCTCGGGCGGCTCGCCAGAGGGCGGGCGGGTGTCCGTCTCGCTCACGCGGTCAGCCCCCGCCGGGAGGGCCGCCGCCCCCGCCGCCCCGCGCACGCATCTCCTCGCGGAGCGCCTTGTACCTGGCGCGCTGGTCGGGGCGCAGGACGGCGTCGATCTTGTCGCCCATCTCCTTCCGCACCGCGCCCGCGGCGGGCATGTCGCCGCTCCCGTAGGCGTCGCGCATGCGCGGGCCGTACTCGGCGCGGATGGCGTCCACCTTGGCCTTCTGCGCCCCGTCGAGGTTCAGCTGCTCGAACAGCGCCCCTCCGCGCCCGCCGCCGCCCGGGCCGCCGGAGCGGCCGCCCTCGGCCCTCGCGGGCGGGGGAGGGATGGCGATCGGCGACGCGCCCGCCGGCGCCGAACGTGCGGGAGCCGGAGCGCCCGCCGCCGGAGCGGACGCGGCGCCTGCGGGCGCGCCACCGGCGGCTCCGCCTTGGCCGCCGTAGCCGCCCGAGGCCTGCGCCTTGGCCCGCTGCTCGGCCTGGAGCTGGTGGAACCTGGCGATCTGGTCGGGGCGGAGCACCGCCTCGATCTGCTTGTTCATGTCGTCGCGCAGCGTGCGCATGCCCTGGTAGTCGCCGCTCTCGCGCAGGCCCGCCATCTGCCCGCGCATGGCGGCGGTGATGGTGTCCACCTTGGCCTTCTGCCCGGCGTCCAGGTTCAGCTGGGCGTAGTCGATCTGCCCGCGCCCGCCGCCCGCCCCGCCCTGGCCGAAGCCGTAGTTCACCGGTCGGCAGCGCCCGCCGTTGGCGTCGAAGCCCGGCTTCGGCTGCGTGGACACGGGAGGCTTCTTGCCGAGGAGCTTGTCCCACCAGCTGAGCTTGGCGGGAGCGCCCGCCGCGCCGCCCGCACCGGCCCCGCGCCCGCCGCGGCCGCCCGCGGGGAAGCTGGGCGGGCAGTCGCCGGGCAGCGAGACCTTGGCGCCCTCCTTCAGCCGGTCGGACCCGTCGGTGACCACCGTCTCGCCGGCGCTGAGGCCCGTGGCGATGGCGGTGAGCTCGCCCGCGGCGGGGCCGGTCGTGACAGGGCGCACGTGCACGGTGCGCTGGGCGTCGACCACGTAGACGAACAGGCCCTGCTGCCCCCGCAGCACCGCCGAGGTGGGCGCGGTCACCGAGCCGTGGAGGGTGTCCACCAGGAGGCGCACGTTGACGAACTGGTTCGGATAGAGCTGTCCGCCGCCGTTCTGGAAGCGCGCCTTGGTCTTCACCGTGCCCGTGGTGGTGTCGATCTGGTTGTCCAGCGTGGACAGCGAGCCCGTGGCGAGCTCCGTCTTCTGGCCGCGGTCGAGCGCGGTGACCGGGAGCTTGCCGCCGGCGCGCATGCGGGCGGTCACCCGGGGCAGCTGGTCCTCCGGGATGGTGAAGACCACGTCGATGGGATCGACCTGCGTCACGGTCACGAGCCCGTTGGCGTCGCCGGTGGTGACGTAGTTGCCGGCGTCGACCTGCCGCAGGCCCACCTTGCCGCTGATGGGCGAGGTGACCCGCGTGTAGGCGAGGTTCAGCTTGGCGGCGCCCACGGCGGCGCGGTCGGTGGCGAGCCCGCCCTCCAGCTGGCGCACGGTGGCGGCCTGGGTGTCCACCTGCTGGCGGGCGATGGAGTCCTGCGCCAGGAGCGTCTGGTAGCGCTTCAGGTCCAGCCGGGCGTTCTCCGCCTGCGCCTGGTCGCGCTGCAGCGTCCCCTGCGCCTGGGCCAGGGCCTGCTGGTAGGGGCGGGGGTCCACCTGCGCCAGCACCTGGCCCTTGGAGACCTGCTGGCCCTCCTGGAACGCCACGGAGAAGAGCTGGCCCGCGATCTGGGTGCGGACGGTCACGGTGGCCGCAGGCGTCACCGTGCCCA
>CAXSHO010000082.1:0-2864 GCA_964237305.1 uncultured Caulobacteraceae bacterium | reverse complement strand
CACGTCGCCCGTCCCCGCCTGCGCCGCGCCCACCGGCGTGACCCCGCCGCCGAAGCCGCCGCCGCCGCCGCGGCCGCCCCGCCCGCCGCCGCCGCCGCGCCCGCCGCCGCCCCGTCCGCCGCCCGCCGCCGCGGCGGGCGCTCCGCCTTCGGCTCCCGCCGCCTTGTCCGGGCCGGAGTGGGTGATGATCCAGGCCGCGCCCAGGGCGAACACCACCACCGCGCCGCCCAGCACCCAGCGTCCGCGCTTGGAGCGCGGGCGACCCCGGTCGCCGTAAGGGCCGGGACCGGTCGAGGGGGAGGGGCGGGGACCGCCGTCCGAGACGCTCATGGAAACGGGACGGCTCCTAGGGGCGGGCGTGGGGTCGGAGGTGGGGACGCGACGCGGCCGCACACTGGGCGGCGGCCAAGTCCTTTTCTGGACGTGGCGGCCCCGCATACGCAACCGGCACGTCGTTTTTGTTGCTTCCGCGCTACAAAGCTCGTGAATTCGCGGACATGCGACAGCGGCTCCTCTCGACGACGGGGCCGCCGCGTGGATTCAGTTGCGTCCAAGCGGGCCGCGAGGTCCGCCGACCCGCGCCGCGCGCGCCTGCGCTCTCCTGCTGCGGGCCGCCGACGGGCGAGGGGGCGGGGCGGACCTTCGGGGGGAGGTCCGCCCCCACACTCCCGGCCGGGCGCGGGACGGCTAGGTGTTGAACAGGAAGTGCATGACGTCGCCGTCCTTGACGACGTAGGCCTTGCCCTCGGCCCTGAGCTTGCCCGCATCGCGCGCGCCCGCCTCGCCCTTGAGCTGGACGTAGTCGGGGTAGGCCACCGTCTCCGCCCGGATGAAGCCGCGCTCGAAGTCGGAGTGGATCACGCCCGCCGCCTGCGGTGCGGTGGCACCGACGGGGATGGTCCAGGCGCGCGCCTCCTTGGGCCCGACGGTGAAGTAGGTCTGCAGGCCCAGCAGCGCGTAGGCCTCGCGGATCAGGCGGTTGAGGCCCGGCTCCTCCAGCCCCAGCGTCTCCAGGAACTCGGCGCGCTCGTCGGCGGCGAGGAGCGCGATCTCGCTGTCGATCTTGGCGGAGATCACCACGCTCTTGGCGTTGTCGGCCTGCGCACGCGCGGCGACGGTCGCCGACATGGCGTTGCCGTCCTGCGCCGAGGCCTCGTCCACGTTGCACACGTAGAGCGCCGGGAGCGCAGTGAGGAGCTGGAGCATGCGCCAGGCCCGCTCGTCCTCCGCGGGCACGGCGGCGGCGCGGGCGGGGCGGCCGGCGCTCAGGTGGTCGAAGGCGAGCCTGGCCAGGCGCAGGGTGGCGCCCGCCTCCTTGTCTCCGCCGACCTTGGCCTTCTTCTCCAGCGTGGGCAGGCGCTTCTCGAGGCTGTCGAGGTCCGCCAACATCAGCTCGGTCTCGATGATCTCCAGGTCGGCCAGGGGGTCGATCCGGCCCTCCACATGGGTGACGTCGCCGTCCTCGAAGCAGCGGGCGACGAAGGCCACGGCGTCGCAGTCGCGGATGGTGGCCAGGAACTGGTTGCCCAGCCCCTCGCCCTGGCTGGCCCCGCGCACGAGGCCGGCCACGTCCACGAAGTTGATCCGCGCCGGGATGATCTCCTTGGACGCGGCGATGGCGGCCAGCGCCTCCAGCCGCGGTTCGGGCACGGCCACGTCGCCCACGTTGGGCTCGATGGTGCAGAACGGGTAGTTGGCCGCCTGCGCCTGCGCCGTCTGCGTCAGGGCGTTGAAGAGGGTGGACTTGCCGACGTTCGGCAGTCCGACGATGGCGACTTTGAGGGCCATGGGATCCCGCAGCTGGTGGTCAGACGGCGGCGGGGCGGAGCGCCGCCTCGCGGTCCTCCGCGCGAACCGCGACGGGTTCGAAGATGTAGTCCAGCGCGTGCAGCGCCGCGATGATCTGGTCAAGCCGCGAGCGGTGGTTGATGCGAAACAGCCGGTCCACCTGCTCGCGGTGCTGGCCGAGGCGTCGCGCCAGCTCCGCGCGGGTGACGCCCCGGTCCTTCATCGCGCGCTGCAGGGCGACCTTTAGGGCGACCAGGGGCGGCAGCTCCACTACGTCCGCCCCGGGAGGCGCGAAGGCGAGCGGGGCGGGGATGTCCTCGTCATGGTGCATGGAGGAGGCCAACCAGGTCAGCGCGGCCTGAAGCGCCCACTTCAGCGCGAGCGCGCGGGTCTCGCCGTAAGTATTCAGGCCCTGCAGCATGGGACTGCTCACCCTTAAGGTGTCGTTGTCGTCAGGCTCGAGTTCGACGGTGTAGTAGGCCATCAGGTCAGCCCCAGGTCCTTCTTGATGCTGTGCACCAGCCCCTTGCTCAGCTCCTTGCGCGAGCCATGCATCGGTAATTCGGCGCGACGACCGTTCAGGCGGACAGTGACATGGCCCGACCCGCCGCCGTGGTCAAACGTGCACCCCTGCTTGGCCAGCCAGCGTCTCAGCTCCGCAGAGTTCATGGCCTAGCTAGTCCACACATCTGTGGAGTTCAAGCCTCGCCACGGTTGCGCAGGCGGCTGTCGAAGTTCTCGGCGGGGGCGAGGCGGCTGACCTCGGCCTGGTAGCGCTCGTCGTCGCCCGCGGCGGCGTAGGGCAGCTCGGTGGCCAGGGTGCGGAGCAGGGGGTCCAGCCAATCGCGGCGCTCCACCTTGTGGAAGTCGCTCAGCACGTGGGGCATGACCCGGTCCTTGTGCCCCGGGTGGCCGACGCCGATGCGCGCTCTGCGGAAGGCGGGGCCGATGGCGGCGGCGATGGAGCGGATGCCGTTGTGGCCCGCCGCGCCGCCGCCCGCCTTCATGCGGAAGCGGCCCGGCGCCATGTCGATCTCGTCGTAGAAGACGACAAGGGCGTCACCTGAGAGCTTGAA
>CAXSHO010000081.1:8116-14435 GCA_964237305.1 uncultured Caulobacteraceae bacterium | reverse complement strand
CCGCTCCACCGCCTCCAGCCACAGCACGAGCGCCAGCGCGGGCGCGGCCACCGCGGCGCAGTAGAGGAAGTATTGCGCGTAGGCGTGCGTCAGGTCGCGGCCGCCGTGCGCCAGCCCCTTCACCCACGACCCGCTGAAGCCCTTCAGCGTCTTGCCCGTGAAGTTCACCGCGGAGACCAGCAGCGCGTACTGCGTCGCGGTGTAGCCGAGGCTGGTGAGCGTCGACATGTAGGCGATCAGCACCACCCCCGCGAAGCCGGTGCAGAAGTCGTCCCATCCCAGGATCGCGCCGAACACCAGCGGGCTCGGTCCGGTGAGCACCAGGAGGCTGAACGACGCCACCGCCAGGGGCTGCAGCACGCCGCCGACCACCATGGCGTTCAGGTGTCCGAAGCGCGCCGAGTAGAGGCCGCCCGCGGCGATCCCGACCAGGGTGGTGGGGATGCCGATGGAGGTCCGCAGCGCGAACACCACGTCCTTGGACAGGCCGAGCTTGACGTAGAAGGGGGCGATCATCGGCCCGCGCAGGTAGTCGCACAGATGGTAGGCCGACACGGTCAGGAGGATCAGGAGCGCCACCCAGCGGTGCGTCCTGAAGAAGGCGACGAAGGGGCCCGCCACGGCGTCCCACGCCTGCAGGGGCGTCCACACCCGCGACCGCGCCTCCAGCACCACGTCCGCGCGCGCCGGCTCCCGCGCCGCCAGCGTCGCCGCGACGCCGACGGTCATCAGCCCCGCGAAGACGGCGTAGGATGCGGGCCAGCCGATGCGCACGGCCATCGCCAGGATGGGCGCCTGCGTCAGGAGGTTGGCGGTGCGGTAGCCCAGGCTGTAGCCGCTGGTGAGCACGTCCAGCTCCGCACCGTCCTCCGCCGTCTCGATGCGCCAGGCGTTCATGGCCGAGTCCTGCGTGGCGGAGGCGAAGGCTGCGAGCACGGCGAAGGCCACCGCCTGCGCCAGGTGCGTCCGCGGGTCGGTGGCCGCCATGCCGAGCAGCCCGGCCGCCACCAGCACCTGGGTGGCGAGCATCCAGCTCCGCCGCCGGCCCAGCCGGCCGAGCCAGGGCAGGCGCACGTTGTCCACCACCCCCGCCAGCAGGAACTGCAGCGAGTAGGACAGGCCCACCCAGGAGGCGAAGCCGATCAGCGCCAGGTCCACCCGCTCGTCGGCCAGCCAGTAGTTGAAGGTGTTGCCCACCAGCATGAACGGCAGGCCGGAGCTGAAGCCCAGCGCCAGCATCAGCCCCACCTTGGGGCGCCGGAGCGCGCGCAGCACCTCGCCCGCGCCGCGCCGTCGCGGGGGGGACGCGGCGGCGGGCGCCTCGGGCTCGCCGTCGAGGGTCGTCCGTGTGATTTGCGCGCTCATGCCGCGAGGGTGACGGGCGCGGGCGGCGGGTCAAGGCGTCGCGGCGTCCCGCGGGGTGTCACCGGGCCAGGGGCGCGGGCCAGGGGAAGTCCGCCGCGTCCGCGGCCGCAGGCGCCGGGGGCCGGGCGGCGGCCCGCCCGCCCGCCGGCGGCCCGCCCCATTGCAGCACTTGGCAGGCGACGGCGGCGAACAGAACCCAGCTCAGGCTGTTGCGCTCCATCAGCACGCTCTCCGACAGCGAGATCACCACGTAGAGGAGCACGTACAGCGGCGCGAAGAAGCCGTCGCCGCGGCGGTGGGCGCGCCAGACCGCCGCCGTCGCCACCACCAGGAGCACGAGCGCGAACAGCGCCACGCCCACCGCGCCGACCTGCACCAGGAGGTCGAGCCAGCCGTTGTGGGCGGTGGGCACCTCCCACCGCGCTTCGTGGCGCACGATCTTGGCGGTGATCGCCTCCTTGTCCCAGAAGGCGCCGAAGCCGTAGCCGAGCCACGGGCTCTCGGCCATGCGCCGGCCCACCGCCGCCCAGATCTGCGTGCGCCCGGTGAGCGTGGCGTCCTTGCCCACCAGCGCCAGCAGGAGGTCGGGCCGCACCGCCGCCGCCAGGGCGCCGAAGAACACCGCCGCCCCCGCCGCGAGGCCGCCCAGCGCCGCCGCCGCCGGCCCGCGCCGGGCGAAGGCCAGCCCCGCCGCGCCGCCGCCGGTGAGCAGCAGCACCACCAGCGAGGTCTTGCCCCGGCTCCCCAGCAGCAGGAGCACGCACAAGCCCAGCCCCAGGAGCCACGGCCAGCGGCGGCGCGGGGCGGCGAAGAGGGTGCAGATGCAGGCCAGCCCCCCCAGCGC
Organism: uncultured Caulobacteraceae bacterium; assembly: GCA_964237305.1. Taxonomy (GTDB): domain Bacteria; phylum Pseudomonadota; class Alphaproteobacteria; order Caulobacterales; family Caulobacteraceae; genus JASLDZ01. Next base: position 12,226 of record CAXSHO010000081.1, on the reverse strand, counting down.
CATCAGCGCCGCCAGCGCGTTCTTGCTGGACCACAGCCCCCGCCAGTCCCCCGCCAGCTCGCCCGCCTGCTCCACGCCGTAGCGCCTGAAGGCGAGCACCAGCACGAGGCTCACCCCCGCCATGATGGAGAAGGTGGTCGCCACCAGCCGCACCAGCCGCCGCGGCGACCAGGCCGAGCCCAGGTAGAGGCCGAACAGCGTGGTCATCACCAGCGCCAGGGTGCGGCGGCCCGTCACCTCCGGCAGGATCGACCACCCCTTGGAGAGGCACGCCCAGCCCACCACGAGCGCGATCAGCGCCGTCGCCGCCACCGTCCGTCCCAGCTCGCGCCGTCGCCGGGCGCAGAGCAGCAGCGTCAGGCCGTAGATGGGCGGCCAGTAGAAGCGGAAGGCCGGGTTGTCGGTGTCGGTGGAGGCGCCGAGCAGCAGGAGGCCCGGCATGGTGTAGAGCGCCGCCAGCACCCCCGCGACGATCAGCTCGCCCCGGTCGGCGGGGGAGAGCGGGGGCTCGGCCGCCGGCTCCACCCGTCAGCCCGCCCGCTGCAGCCGCTTGCGCTCCACCGAGCTCGGGATGCGCAGCGCCTCGCGGTACTTGGCGACGGTGCGCCGCGCGATGTCCACGCCCGTCTCCTTCAGGATCTCCACGATCCGGTCGTCGCTGAGCACGCCCTCGGCGCCGGGCCGCACCTCGGCGTCGATCAGGTTCTTGATGCGGTGGCGCACGGCCTCGGCCGAGTGCGCCTCGCCTCCGTCGGAGGAGGAGATGGCCGTGGTGAAGAAGAACTTCAGCTCGAACAGGCCGCGCGGCGTGGACACGTACTTGTTGGAGGTGACGCGGCTGACGGTGGACTCGTGCATGCCGATGGCGTCGGCCACGTGCTTCAGGTTCAGCGGCCGCAGGTGCTCCACGCCGAAGGCCAGGAAGGCGTCCTGCTGGCGCACGATCTCGCCCGAGACCTTGAGGATGGTCTTGGCGCGCTGGTCCAGGCTCTTCACTAGCCAGCTGGCCTGGGCGTGGCAGTCGGCCACAAAGGTCTTCTCCGCGTCGGTGCGGGCGCCGCCGCTCACCCGGGCGTGGTAGCGCTTGTCGACGAGGAGGCGCGGCAGGGTCTCGGCGTTCAGCTCCACCCGCCAGCCGCCGAGCGGGTCGTCGCGCACCAGCACGTCGGGGACCACCGCCTGCACGGGCTCCGACCCGAAGGCCGCGCCCGGCCGCGGCGTGAGCGCGCGCACCTCGGCGATCATGTCGCGCAGGTCCTCGTCGTCCACGCCGCACAGGCGCTTGAGCGCGGCGACGTCGCGGCGGGCGAGAAGCTCCAGGTTGTCCAGGAGCGCCGTCATGGCGGGGTCGCAGCGGTCGCGGTCGCGCAGCTGCAGCAGGAGGCACTCGCGCACGCTGCGGGCGAACACGCCGGTGGGCTCGAAGCCCTGGCAGCGCCCGAGCACGCGCTCCACCAGCGCTCCGTCGCAGCCCAGCCGGTCGGCCAGTTCGGCTGTCTCGGCGCGCAGATAGCCGCCCTCGTCCACCGCGTCGGCCAGCACCAGGGCCACGGCGCGCTCAGGGGCGGTGAAGCCGGCGGCGGAGATCTGGGCGCGAAGGTGGTCGTGCAGCGTCTCGGCGGCGGCCAGCGCGGCGTCGGGCTCGCCGCCGCCGTCGAACCCGCCGCCCGCGCCCGCGCGCGACCAGTCCACCGCGCCGCCCGCGTCGCCCGCAGGCGCCTCGCCCGAGGCGATGTCGCCCGGCGCGGCGTCGACGTTCATGTCGGACGAGGAGGCGTCCAGCTCGGCCGAGGCCGCCCCGCCGGGGGCGTCGTCGAAGCTCATCTCCCCCCGGTCCTCCACGGCCGCGGACGGCTCGGGGGCGTCGCCCTCCGGCTCCTCGCGGAGGAGCAGCGGGTTCTTCTCCAGCTCGCCCTCGATGTAGCCTTCGAGCTCGAGATTGGAGAGCTGCAGCAGCTTGATCGCCTGCTGCAGCTGCGGGGTGATGACGAGCCCCTGCCCCTGCCGGAGCTCGAGCCGCGCCGCGATCGCCATGGGCGGCCTCCTGGCCTGGGACTTGCAGGCGAGGTCTACGGCGAGGACGCGAAGGCGGGGTTAACGCGGAGCGGTCACCGCGCGCCGAACAGCGCCGAGCCCACGCGCACCCGGGTGGCCCCGAACCGCACCGCCTCTTCGAAGTCGCCGCTCATGCCCATGGAGAGCTCGCGCAGCCCGTGTCGCACCGCCACGTCGGCCAGGAGGGCGAAGTGCGGCCCGGCGGGCTCGGCGGCGGGCGGGATGCACATCAGCCCCTCCACGACGAGCCCGTAGACGTCGCGCACCTCCGCGAGGAAGGCGTCCGCCTCGGCGGGGACGACGCCCGCCTTCTGCCCTTCCTCGCCCGTGTTCACCTGCACCAGCACGCGCGGCGCGGCGCCCGCTTTGGCGGCGGCCTCGGCCAGGGCGCGGGCCAGCTTGGGGCGGTCCAGCGTCTCGACCACGTCGAACAGGGCCAGGGCCTCGGCCGCCTTGTTCGACTGCAGCGGACCGATCAGCCGCAGCTCCACCGCCGCCCGGTCCACGCCCTCGGCGGTCCAGCGACGCTGCGCCTCCTGCACGCGGTTCTCGCCGAACACGCGCTGGCCCGCGGCGAGCACGGGCGCTATCGCCTCCCACGGCTGCTCTTTGGAGACGGCGGTGAGCGTCACGGACGCCGGGTCGCGGCCCGCCTCGCGGGCGGCGGCGGCGATGCGGCGGAGGATGTCGTCGCGGGCGGGGGAGGTCACGGGCTGTCGGATCTGCAGGAGCTGGAGCGGGCGGCGCGGAGGCTTAGGCCCCGTACGGCGGCGCGCAAGGGAGCGCGCGCCCTCCCGACGTTGTGGTTCGTCACCGACCCCGACCGCACGCCCGATCCCGCCGCCGTCGCCGCACGGCTGCCGCGGGGGACGGGCGTGATCCACCGCGGCTTCGGCCGACCGGAGGCGGAGCGCGACGCCCGCGCGCTGGCGGCGGTCGCGCGTCGGCGGGGGCTGGTGCTGCTGATCGGGGCGGACGCGGCGCGCGCCCGGCGGGTCGGCGCGCACGGGGTGCACCTGCCGGAACGGTCGGCGCACCTCGCCGGCCGCCTCAAGGCGCACCGTCCCGGATGGATCGTCACGGTGGCGGCCCACGGCGGCCGCGCGCTGGCGAGGGCGGCGCGGGCGAAAGCGGACGCGGCGCTGGTGTCGCCGGTCTTCCCCAGCCGCTCGCCCTCCGCAGGCGGGCCGCTGACACCGGTCCGCCTCGCCCGGCTGGTGAGGGATGCGCGACTGCCGGTGGTGGCTCTGGGCGGCGTGACGACGGTGACGGCGCAGAGGCTCGCGCGGTCGGCCGCGGCGGGGCTGGCCGCGGTGGGCGCCTTCGTCAGAACTTGAAGTTGGTCTCGAGCCGCACCTTGGGCGCGGCGTCCTGCGGCCGGAAGGCCTGCGGGCCGGGCGTCTGCGAGTTCAGCCCCACCGTGCCCCCCACGCGCAGCCTCGGGCCGAGGCGCAGGTAAGCGCCCGCCTGAACGTCGCGGAAGTCCTGGTCGCGCGAGGCGGGCTGCGCGAGGTCGAGCCGCAACCCCCAACGCCCGTTGGAGTCGAGCTCCAGCGAGCGGCGCGGCGGCGGGGCGAGGCTGAGCGGCGAGGCGTTGGGCGCGGGCTCGGACAGCTGCTGGGCGATGGGGATGAGGTCGGCGGCCGCGCCCTCGCGCAGGCGCACCACCTCGCCGGCCGCTGCGGGCGAGGCGCAGGCGCACAGGAGCAGGGCGGCCGCGGCCGCTCCTCCTCCCGCGATCGTGAACCCGCCCAGCGACATCGACCCGTTCCGCCCCGTGTGGGCGCTCATATAGGCGCCGCTCCACAACAATCGATTAGGGGCGTCCTTCCGGCGACGTCAACGCGCGGGGGGCCGTGAGGTCGCATGGGCGCGTCCATTCGCGCCGCCTGTGCCTTCCGCGCCACGGCGAAAGCGGCTTGGGCGCACGCACCGCCCCTGCTATGCACGCCCCTCACCGTTCAGGGCCGCACGGCCTCGGAAGGGGAGGGGGCGCGTGCGGGCGTTCCGCGGCGGGGCCTGCAGGGTCGCGCCCGGCGCCTTGGTAACGATGCG
>CAXSHO010000081.1:4556-8106 GCA_964237305.1 uncultured Caulobacteraceae bacterium | reverse complement strand
GATCAGGGTGAGTGCGACGGCGCGGGGCGCGGCGGCGGTCGTGGCGCTGGCGCTCCTGGCCGGCGGTTGCGCCAGCCGGGGCGGGACGAGCGCGGCGGGCGGGTCGCGGGTTTCGGTGGCCACGACGCGCGGCGCGCGCGGGTCGACCCCCGGCATCGGGGTGAACGCCTACCTCTGGCGCGCCACCCTCGACACGCTGGCCTTCATGCCCCTGGCCTCGGCGGATCCCTTCGGCGGGGTGGTGATCACCGACTGGTACATCAACCCGGAAAAGACGGACGAGCGGCTGAAGGCCACCGTCTACATCCTCGACACCCGGCTGCGCGCCGACGGGCTGAACGTCAACATCTTCAAGCAGGTGAAGGGGGCGGACGGCCAGTGGGTGGACGCCTCCGTCACGCCGCAGACCTCCGTGGACATCGAGAACGCCATCCTGACCCGCGCCCGCCAGGTCCGCCTGTCGAACCTGAACGAGCGCGGCTGAGCGGGCCGCCGTGGCCCGCTACGACCCCAAGGTCGAGGAACCGCGCCGCCGCGCCGCCTGGGAGGCGGCGGGAAGCTTCCTGACGCCCGCCGCGGACGACCCGCGCCCCAAGGCCTACGTCCTGGAGATGTTCCCCTACCCGTCGGGGGCGATCCACATGGGCCACGTGCGCAACTACGCCATGGGCGACGTGGTGGCCCGCCACAAGCGCGCCACCGGCCACGCGGTGCTGCACCCCATGGGCTGGGACGCCTTCGGCATGCCCGCCGAGAACGCGGCCATGGAGCGGGGCGTGCATCCCAAGGCGTGGACCTACGCCAACATCGCCGCCATGCGCGCCGAGCTGCAGAGCCTGGGCCTCTCCATCGACTGGACGCGCGAGTTCGCCACTTGCGACCCGACCTACTACGGCAGGCAGCAGGCCTGGTTCCTCCAGCTCCTGAAGCGGGGCTTGGTGGACCGGCGCGAGGCCTCGGTGAACTGGGACCCGGTGGACAACACCGTCCTGGCCAACGAGCAGGTGATCGACGGCCGCGGCTGGCGCTCGGGCGCGGTGGTCGAGAAGAAGAAGCTGACGCAGTGGTTCCTGCGCATCACCGATTACGCCGACCGGCTGATCGAGGGCCTGTCCACGCTCGACCGCTGGCCGGAAAAGGTCCGGCTGATGCAGGAGAACTGGATCGGCCGGTCGCGCGGCCTGCGCATGACGTTCCGCTGGGCGGGCGCGCCCTCGGCCGGCGGCGGGGACGGACCCCTTGCTGGGTCGGCCGTTCGCCCTCTACGACGTGGCCCGCGACGGGTCGGGCGTGCCTTTCGCGGTCGACGTCGTTTGGCGCGAGCTTCCTGGCCGTCGCTCCCGACCACCCGCTGGCGCAGGCGCTCGCGGCGGCCGACCCCGCCGTGGCCGCCTTCTGCGCCGAGGCCCGGCGGGGCGGCACCAGCGAGGCGGACATCGAGGGGGCCGAGAAGCTGGGGCGCGACACGGGGCTGGCCGTGGTCCACCCCTTCACCGGCGCGTCCCTGCCCGTGTGGATCGCCAACTTCGTGCTGATGGACTACGGCACGGGCGCCATCTTCGGCTGCCCCGCCCACGACCAGCGCGACCTCGACTTCGCCCGCAAGTACGGCCTGCCCGTGCGCGAGGTGGTGCTGCCCGCGGGCGCCGACGCCGCCACCTTCGCGGTGGGGGACGACGCCTACACCGGCCCCGGCCGCATCTTCCGCTCCGACTTCCTCGACGGGCTGGAGATCGAGGCGGCCAAGGCCGAGGCCGTCGGGCGGATCGAGGCCATGGGCCAGGGGACCGGCGCCACGGTCTACCGCCTGCGCGACTGGGGCGTGTCGCGCCAGCGCTACTGGGGCTGCCCCATCCCCATCGTGCACTGCGCCGACTGCGGCGCCGTGCCCACGCCCGCCGACCAGCTGCCGGTGGTGCTGCCGGAGGACGTGACCTTCGACCGGCCCGGCAACCCCCTGGCGCGCCACCCCACCTGGAAGCACGTCGCCTGCCCGGCCTGCGGCGGCCCCGCCGAGCGCGAGACGGACACGCTGGACACCTTCGTGGACAGCTCCTGGTACTTCGCCCGCTTCACCGATCCCACGGCCGCCGAGCCGGTTAACAAGGGCGCCGCGGATCGTTGGCTGGCGGTCGACCAGTACATCGGCGGGGTGGAGCACGCGGTGCTGCACCTGCTCTACGCGCGCTTCGTCACCCGCGCCCTGCACGACGCGGGCATGCTGGCGGTGGAGGAGCCGTTCGCCGGCCTCTTCACCCAGGGCATGGTCACCCACGAGGCTTTCCAGGGCGGCGACGGCCGCTGGCTGCGCCCCGCCGAGGTGGAGAAGCGCGGTGGAGCCTGGGCGGACCGCGCCTCCGGAGACGCGGTGACGATGGTGGGCGTGGAGAAGATGTCCAAGTCCAAGCTCAACGTCGTGGCCCCCGGCGACCTTGTGGAACGCTACGGCATCGACGCCGCCCGCCTGTTCGTGCTGAGCGACAGCCCGCCCGAGCGCGACGTGCAGTGGACCGAGGCGGGCGTGGAGGGCAGCCACCGCTTCATCGGCCGCGTCTGGGCCGAGGTGGACGCGGCCCCGCCCGCCGGCGGATCGCCCGAAGGCTCGCAGGCCCTGCGCCGCGCCACGCACAAGCTGGTCAAGGCGGCGGGCGAGGGGGTCGAAGGGCTGCGCTTCAACGCGGTGATCGCGCAGTTCTACGCCTTCCTGAACACCCTGCGCCGCGACCGCGAGGCGGGGGCCGCCGAGGCCGCCGCCCGGGCCGAGGCGCTCGCCGCCTTCGCCGTGCTGATCTCGCCCTTCACGCCGCACCTGGCGGAGGCCGCCTGGGAGCGGATCGGGGCTGCGGGCCTGGTGGTGGACGCGCCCTGGCCCGTCTACGACCCCGCGCTCGCCCGCGACGAGGAGGCCGTGCTGCCCGTGCAGATCAACGGCCGCCGGCGGACCGAGGTGCGCGCGCCGCTCGGCGCCGACGACGATCTGGTGCGCGGCCTGGCCCTGGCCGACGCCGAGGTGGCGCGCCACCTGGAGGGCCTGACCGTGGCCAAGGTGATCGTGGTGCGCGACCGCATCGTCAACATCGTGGCGCGCGCGGCGTGATCCTCTCCCCCCGCTCATCCCGGCGGAGGCCGGGACCCAGGCCCGGTATGGAGCCGGCGCACCCGCCGCGCCTCGCCCGCCGGTGTGGCCCGGGCCCCGGCTTGCGCCGGGGCGGGCGGACGGCGACGTGGCTGGGATTGCTCCTCCCCCTGCTGGCGGCCTGCGGCTTCACCCCCCTCTACGCCGAGGGCGGCGCCGGGCCGGGCCTCAAGGCCGTGGCGATCGAGACGGTGGACCACTCCCGCCCCGCCTATTTCCTGCGCGAGCAACTGGACGACGAGCTGGGCCGCGACCGCGGGGCCGCCCCCCTCTACCGCTTGGCGGTGGGCCTGGACCTGAACCGCTTCCCGCTGGGCGTGCGGATCAACAACGTGGCCAGCCGCTACGAGATCTCCGTCACCGTGCACTGGACGCTGTCGGACACCGCCACGGGCGCGGTGCTCACCCGCGGCG
>CAXSHO010000081.1:0-4546 GCA_964237305.1 uncultured Caulobacteraceae bacterium | reverse complement strand
ATCTCCTACGCCTCGGCCGACCCGCCCTACGCGGGGATCGCCGCCGAGCAGGACGGCGAGGAGCGCGCGGTGCGCGAGGCCGCGGTGCGGGTGCGCCAGCAGGTGGCCCGCTGGCTGGCCGAGCACCCGCGCGCGGGCTGACCGCGCCGTGAGCCCGCCGTGATCCTGGCCAAGCGGCCGGAGGTCGACCGCTTCCTCAGCCAGCCGCCCGCGGGCGTCCGCGCCGCCCTGATCCACGGCCGCGACCGCGGCGGCGTCCGCGAGCGCGCGGACGCCCTGGCCCGCCGCGTCGTCGAGCGGCCTGACGACCCTTTCGACACCGCCCTCCTCACCGAGGCCGACATCGACGCCGACGGCGCGCGCCTGTCCGACGAATTGGCCGCGCTCTCGCTCATGGGCGGACGCCGCCTCGTGCGCGTGCGGCTGGACGGCAAGGCGGGTCCGGAGAAGGCGACGGCCGAGGCGCTGAAGGCCCACGCCGATGGCGGGCTCAACCCCGACGCCTTCCTCATCGTCGAGGCGCAGGCGCTCGACCGCGGCTCCGCCCTGCGCAAGGCGGCGGAGGCGCACGCCGCCGCCGCCGCCATCGCCGTCTACGAGGACGAGGGCGGCGACGTGGCCCGCATGGCGCGGGACGCGCTCAAGGCCGACGGCGTCTCGCTCACCGCGGACGCGCTGGAGCTGTTCACCACCCGCCTGCCCAAGGAGCGCGGGGTCGCCCGCGCCGAGATCGAGCGGCTCGTCCTGTGGCTGGGCCCCGGCTCGGGCGCGCAGGCGGGCGCCGCCGAGCTGGAGGACTTCCTGGGCGTGGAGCCCGAGGCCAGCCTCTACGACGCCGCCGCCGACGCCTTCGGCGGCCGGCTCCTCCCCGCCTTCACCGCGCTGCGCCGCGCCAAGGCGGAAGGCGAGGGCGGGGTGGGCGCGGTGCGCGCCCTGTCCTCCCACGCGCAGAAGCTCCGCCGCGCCCTGGTGCTGCAGGCGGGTGGGCGCTCACCGGCGGAGGCCGCCAAGATGAGCGGCGTCTTCTGGAAGGCGGAGCGCGAGTTCCTCCGCCAGCTGGCGCGCTGGCGCCTCTCCGACCTGGACACGCTCCAGCCCGAGATCCTCGACTGCGATCGCGCCTGCAAGTCCGCCGGCGCCCCCGACGACCTTCTCGCCGAGCGCTTGGCCATGACGGTCGCCGGCCGCGCGAGGCGCCTGGGGCTGTAGGCGGGCGGCCCGCGTTGAACGCCCGCCCCCCATCCTCTAAGCCCGCGCAGCCGACGCGCCGGCCGGGAGTTAGCGACGCATGCAGGGGCTGGTCACCGTCTTCGGCGGCACGGGTTTCGTGGGCAAGTACGTGGTGCGCGCGCTCGCCCGCAACGGCTGGCGCATCCGCGTGGCCGCGCGCCATCCGCTGCGCGCGCCGGAGCTCAAGGTCATGGGCGAGGTGGGGCAGATCGAGTTCGCCCAGGCCGACCTGAAGGTCCCGGCCAGCGTGGAGCTGGCGCTGCACGGGTCGGAGGCGGTGGTGAACCTCGTGGCCGTCTTGTTCGAGCAGGGCGGCCAGACCTTCGACGCGCTGCAGTCCAAGGGCGCGGCCACCGTGGCGCAGGCCGCCGACGCGCGCGGGATCACACGCTTCATCCAGGTTTCCGCCATCGGCGCGGACGCGCGCGGCGCCTCGGCCTACGCCCGCGCCAAGGCGGACGGCGAGGCGGCGGTCACCGCGGCGATCCCCACCGCCACCATCCTGCGGCCGTCCATCGTGTTCGGGCCGGAGGACAAGTTCTTCAACCGCTTCGCCGCCATGGCCGCCCTCGCCCCCGTGCTGCCCGTGGTGGGGGCGGAGACGCGGTTCCAGCCCGTCTACGCCGGAGACGTGGGCGCGGCCGTGGCGGAGGCGATGAAGCCGGGGCGTGAGGCGGCCGGGCGCACCTACGAGCTGGGCGGGCCGGGGGTCTACACCTTCCGCGAGCTGATGGAGATCATGCTCCACGACATCCAGCTGCGCCGTCCCGTCCTGCCCATCCCCTTCCGGCTGGCCGCGTTGATGGGTGCGGCGGGCGACCTGGCGGCCAAGGTCCCGTTCATCGCGCCTCCGATCACGAGCGATCAGGTCAAGCTGTTGCGGTCCGACAACGTGGCGGCTCCCGGCGCGCCGGGCCTCGCCGAGCTGGGTGTGGAGCCGACGGCGATCGAGGCGGTGCTGCCCACCTACCTGTGGCGCTTCCGCTCGGGCGGGCAGTTCGCACAGCCTGAGGCGCGAAACGCCGATGGTCCAGAGAGTGGACCAGCTCCCGTCGGGAAGGCGCACGGTTTCGGGCCGGAGCAGGCCGGCGGGTAGTCACCTCGTCCACTTGGGAGACGACGTGCGGACGTGGGGGTGTTTTCGCCTCTATAGCGGCTCCCACCTGCGCTTGGCGGGTGGGAGCGACCGCGCGTGGCCGAAGCCCTGCTCAAGTTCGCCGTCACGCCCCGCGCCCCACCGCACAAGCGTGCGGCCGGTGAGCGGGCGCATGACTTCGGCGAGATCTACGACGGCTTCACTCCTCCCGAAGCGGGCGTGCAGTCCTCGCGGTGCAGCCAGTGCGGCGTGCCCTTCTGCCAAAGCAAGTGCCCGCTGGGGAACGACATCCCGGACTGGCTGCGCCTGACGGCTGAGGGCCGCTGGCGCGAGGCCTACGAGTTGAGCCAGGCCACCTCCACCCTGCCGGAGGTGTGCGGGCGCATCTGCCCGCAGGACCGGCTGTGCGAGGGCGCCTGCGTGGTCGAGCAGGCCGGCTTCGGCACCGTGACCATCGGCGCGGTGGAGGCGCACCTGTCCGACCTCGCCTGGGCGGAGGGCTGGGTCGCCCCGCTTGCCCCTGCACGCGAACTCGGGCGAAGCGTGGGCATCGTGGGCGCGGGACCGGCCGGGCTCTCCGCCGCCGACCGGCTGCGGGCCGAGGGCTACGCGGTGACCGTCTACGACCGGCACGACCGGGCGGGGGGCCTCCTCACCTACGGCATTCCCGGTTTCAAGCTGGACAAGGAGGTCGTGGAACGCCGGGTTCGTCGGCTGGCCGAGGGCGGCGTCGAGATCCGACTCCGGTGCGAGGTCGGCCGCGACCTCGCCTGGGCCGAGCTGCGCGCCCGGCACGACGCCGTCCTGGTGGCCACCGGCGTCTACGCGGCGCGGGCGCTCGCCGCGCCGGGCGGCCCCGCCGTCACGCCGGCGCTGGAGTTCCTGATCGCCTCCAACCGCGCGGGGTTCGGCGACGGCCCGCCCCCGCCCGAGCTCGACGCCGCGGGCAAGCGCGTGGTGGTGCTGGGCGGCGGCGACACGGCCATGGACTGCGTGCGCACCGCCGTGCGCCAGGGCGCCGCGAGCGTCACCTGCGTCTACCGCCGCGACCGCGCCAACATGCCGGGTTCGGCGCGCGAGGTGGCCAACGCCGAGGAGGAGGGCGTGGTGTTCGACTGGCTGGCCTCCCCCGCCGCGGTGGCGGACGGCGCCGTGGTGGTCCAGCGCATGCGCCTGGGCGCGCCCGACTCGGGCGGCCGCCGCGCGCCGGAGCCCGTGGCGGGCGCGACCGAGCGGCTGGAGGCCGACCTCGTGGTCGCCGCCCTAGGCTTCGACGCGGAGGACCTGCCCGCCGCCTGGGACGCGCCGGACCTCGCCGTCACCCTCCACGGCGCGATCCGCATACCCTCGCGCTCGTTCGCCACCACGCTGGAGGGCGTGTTCGCCGCGGGCGACATCGTGCGCGGCGCGTCGCTCGTCGTCTGGGCGGTGAAGGACGGCATGGACGCCGCCGCCGACATCCACCGCTGGCTGCAGGGCCGCGCTCCGGTGGGCGCCCGCCCGCTCATGGCGGCGGAGTGATCACCTTGCTTCCCCGCTCATCCCCGCGCATGCGGGGACCCAGACTCGTTTCACGCCACGATGGCTGCAGCTCAGGCGCAAACCTGGATCCCCGCCTGCGCGGGGATGAGCGGAGTGGAGGATGCTGACTTTCGAGCAGATGCGCGACCGCCTGGTCGCCGGCGGCGCCTACGACCCCGCCGACGAGCGGGACGCGTGCGGCGTGGGGCTGGTGTGCGCCATCGACGGCCGGCCGCGGCGAGAGGTGGTGGAGCTCGCCATCCGCAGCCTCAAGGCGGTCTGGCACCGGGGCGCGGTGGACGCGGACGGCAAGACCGGCGACGGCGCGGGGATCATGGTGGGCGCGCCCCAGCGCTTTTTCGCCGACCAGGTGGCGCGCACGGGCCACCGGCTGCGGCCCGGGCCCATCGCCGTGGGCCAGATCTTCCTGCCGCGCACCGACCTCGTCGCGCAGGAGGCGTGCCGCACGCTGGTCGAGAGCGAGGTGCTGGCCGCGGGCTTCTACATCTACGGCTGGCGCCAGACGCCCGTCGACCCCGCGGTGATCGGCGACAAGGCGGTGGCCACCCGGCCGGAGATCGAGCAGATCCTCCAGGCGCAGGACGAGAGCGGGCAGGAGGGCGAAGAGGCGGTTCCGCTGGCCGACGAGATCGGCGCGGTCGACGGGTGGGTCGAGGGCCCGACCGACGAGGGCGTCTC
>CAXSHO010000080.1:0-14902 GCA_964237305.1 uncultured Caulobacteraceae bacterium | reverse complement strand
CGCGCCGGCGGCGGCGGCCAGCTGCTCGGCCACCGTGTCGTCGCCCTCCAGCACGTACTTGCCGCCCCAGCCGTTGAAGCGAAACGCCGCCGCCGCCGCCGCTTCGCCCCGACGGAGGAAGACCGGCCCCGTGTCGCGCAGCCACACGTCGCCGAACTCGCCGCGCACGATCTCCACGCCGGCGATGTCGGACAGCCGCGAGCAGGCGGCGCCGACGCCCTCCTCCGCCACCAGCACGCGCACCCGCTCGCGCCCGGGGCCGGCGAGCGCGCGGCACAGCGCGGCCACCTCGTCCTGCGCGGGGGCGAGGTCGTCCTCCCACAAGGCGGCGTGGCTGGGGAAGCCCACCCACATGGCGCCGTGGGGGCTCCACTCCGCGGGTACGAACGGGGTGTCGGTCGAGGGGGGTGTCATCGGAGCGCGAACGTGGAAAGGCGCGGGGCCCGCGTCAACGGCCCCGCATGCAAAGGGCGGCCGGATCGCTCCGGCCGCCCCCGCGGCGTCGCCGATCCTGCGGGATCAGAACTTGTAACGCACACCCAGCTTCAGCGCCCACAACGAGGCCGGAGGCTGGCCGGAGGTGTTGATCGTGGGCAGCGTGCTGAAGTTCGTCGTGCGCCCGGCGACCTTGGCGTACTGATACTGGCTCACCTGACCGGCGGCGCAACCCACAGCCTGGGCCGAGGTGCAGGGGATGATCGTGGGCGTGACCACCGTGGAGACGTAGGGGAAGCCGATCTGCTCGACCACGCCCCAGCCGTTGTTGAGCAGGTTTCCGAGGTTGAAGATCTGGAAGTAGAGCTCCGCCTTCGCCTTGGTGGGGAAGAAGGCCGGGATCTCCTGCGTGACCTGCAGGTCGGCCAGGGTCACGTCGCGCGAGGTCCAGGCGTTGCGGGGCGTGATGGCTCCGGCGTACTTGCTGAGGCCAGACGCCTTTAGGAAGGCGCTGAAAGAGGCGATGTCGAAGCCGTTGGCGTAGGACACCTTGGGGTCGCTCGTCAGGGTTACGTTGCCCGACGCATCGCCCTTGGGCACGTAGAACAGCTCCTGCGAGCTCGCCACCGCGCCCGCTTGGCCGAACTGGTCGTAATTGTTCGTCACCACGCTGTTGAAGGTGAAGGAGTAGGGCAGGCCGGAACGGCGCGTCGCATACAGGCGGACCCGCGTGGCGTAGTCGCCGAAGAACTTCTTCTCGTAGTTCACCTGCGCCTTGACCGAGTTCTTTATCGAGTAATTCGACGTCGCCAGGGTGGGGTTGTTTGGATCCGAGTAGGCGAGCTGCCGGTAGTTGGACAGGGCCACCGAACTCGTGCCCGGGTTGACGTCCTTCGTGTCGGTGTAGGTGTAGGTCACGTCGAAATCGAGACCGTTCTGGAAGGTCTTGCCAAGGCCCACTGCGGCGACCACGCCGTGACCCTTCTGCGTGTTGGTCAGGAGCAGGTCGTACGTGTTGGGGCGCACGGGCGCCGCGGCGGTGCCGCCCAGCTGCGGCACGACCGCGCCCGTCCTGGTGGGGGAGAAGATCGGCCGCCCGTCGGGCGCGGAGCCCGAGACGCTGTTGAGCGTCTGCAGGTCTTGCCAGAGCACCGCGTCCTCCACCGTTTGGTAAACGGCGTCGCCGTGGATGCGCCAGTCGTTGCCCAGGTACTTGCCGGCGAAGCCGGTCCAAGCCCAATCCGCGAAGTTGGCGGTGTACGAACCGCCGAGCGAGGCCTTCCACACCGAGGGCGGCTGGAACTTCGGGTCGAGCAGGTTGGTGATGCCCGTGCCGCGGTTGGCGGAGGCGGTGTTGGAGGCGAGCACCGTCGGGTTCACCGCCAGACCCTGCACGTTGGTCAGCGCGTTGCCGCACGTGGCCGCAGGGCTGGAGGGGATGCAGCTCACCTGCCCGATCAGGTTGCCGGTGTTGGAGTAGTTGTTGGACACCCAGACGTTCGGGTTGCCGCCGGAGAACAGCCCCAGGCCGCCGTTGATCACGAGACCCGACGCCGGGCGCCAGTTGAAGCCGACGCGCGGCATCACCACCACGTCTCCATCGAGGTTGGCGGTGTTGGAGATGCCGTAAAGCTGCTGGATCAACGGGTTGACCTTGGGTCGATCTCCCTGGTCATAGTATTCTACGCGCACACCTGCACGAAGGGTCAGATTTGACAGCGGCCGATACTCGTCCTGAATGTACCCGGTGTGGACCACGTCGCCCCAGACCGCCGCGCCGTCGTTGGCGTTGTTGGAAGCGGCGTTGGCGTAGGTCAGGCTTATGGCGCGGCGCGCCTGCAGGTCGGCGAGCGATGCGAAGGTGTAGGTGCCGATTGCGTTCTGCACGAACACGTTGAAGATATCGAGCTCGTCGTGCTCGTAGCCCGCCGTCAGCGTGTGTTGGCCATGGAAGGAGAAGGTGTAGCTGCCCTTCGCACGGAACAGCTGGTCGGTGGTGAGCAGGAGGTTGGCCTGGCGCGAGATGTCCTGGCCGACGCGGATGAAGGGCGCTTGGCTGATCGCCGAGCCTGCGACGCCGTTCGGAGAGATGGTGAAGTTCGGGAACGGCGCGCCCAGATTGTTCGTGATGCCGTCCGTCTCGCGGTGCGTGTAGGAGACCTCTGTCGAGAAGTTCGGCGTCCAATTCGAATAGAGGTACCCGGAATAGGCTTCCAGCGGCTGCTCGAAAATATAGGGGGTGGATCCTAGAGCCAGGGTGGTGGCGCTGGAGAACTGGTTGAAGGTCGTGTCGTCAGTCGATTGGGCGATGAAGACAAACCGATGCTTGTCGTTGATCTGCCAGGTCAGCTTGCCGAAGTACTTTTCGCTCTCCACCGGAGCCGGCGTGGCGACGCCCCCTGCGTTGTAACCGTAGACGGACTGAAGCGTCTGGGTGACCTGGTCGACGTTGCCCTGGGTGACGCCCTGGACCTGGTTGCCGAACGCGGAGCCGACGGGGCCGAAGCCGGCGACCGGCAGACCTTCGTACTTTTCATAGCCGAACTCGAAGAACACCCGGTCCTTGATGATCGGTCCACCCAGCGTGAAGCTATAGTCCTTGTCCTTGAAGTTGATGATGAACGGCTTGTCGCGGATCTCCTCGCCGGCGCCGAGCTGGCGCGAGTCGTACTCATAGGACGCCGTGCCGTGGAACTCGTTGGAGCCCGACTTGGTCGTCAGGTTGAGCACGCCGCCCTGGAAGGCGCCGTACTGCACGTCGAACGGCGCGATCTCGACGTTCAGCGACTGCACGAGGTCGATGGAGATGGGCGACCGCTGAGTGGGATATCCGTTGGCGTTCAGGCCGAAGTCGTCCGACTGGCGCACGCCGTCCACGTAGATGGCGTTAAAGCGGTTGTTGTTGCCCGCGATGATCAAGGCGTTGTTGTTGGTCGGGTCCAGCTGCACGAAGGGATTGAGGCGCGCCACATCGCGCAGGTCGCGCGAGAAGGTCGGCAGCGACTCGATGTCGGCGGCGTTGAAGGTCGAGCGCGGCCCGGTCTGCACCTGCTGCGAGGAGGTGGAGCGCGAGGCGGTGACGGTCACCTCGGAGAGCCCGGTGTCGGCCACGGGGGCTTCGGCCGAGATGGTGAGCTGCAGCGAGGAGCCGAGGCCGACGCTGGGGACCTCCTGCGTCAGGTCGCCGACCTTGACGCGGTAGGGGCCGCCCGGGGGCAGCTGGCGGATGCTGAACAGGCCGTTCGCGTCGGTGGTGGCGGTGAAGGTCTGGTTGGTTGGCTCGTAGACGACCGTGACGGGGGCGTTGGCGAGCGGCGAGCCGTTGGCGCCCTTGGCCGTGCCGTTGATGCCGCCCGTCGTCTCCTGGGCGTAGGCCGCGGAGCTCATCACCGCGAAGGCCAGGGCGCCCGTGGCGACCCCGGCGGCTAGCTTCTTGATCGTGATCATCAGGTCCCCTCGGCGGCGGCGTCGCGGCGGCGCGCGAGCGTGGTCGGGCGATGGCCACACCGCCTCGCCTCCGCCGCATTTAGCCAACTCGCCAAGCCGCGGGGATGAAGGTTGCATGACGGTCGCTCGCGGCGGCGCAGGCGTGGCGCGGGGGCCACAGCGCTTGCGTCCGCCGCCTGCGGGTCGGATAGCTGCGCGCCTTCACGGGGGTGCGGGCGCGGGTGGTCACGGCCGACGAGCGACAGCTGGGCCGGGCGACGGCGGCGCTGGTGGCGGGGGTCACGCTCTGGCGGGTGGGGCAGCTGTTCCTCTCGCCGCTCGAGCTCTACCCGGACGAGGCGCAGTACTGGCTGTGGTCGCGCACGCTGGATTGGGGCTACTTCTCCAAGCCGCCGGTGATCGCCTGGGCGATCCGCGCCACCACCGCGCTGGGGGGGCAGGCCGAGCCCTGGGTGCGGCTGAGCGCACCCCTGTTCCACGGCGGTGCGGCGGCCGCGCTGGCGGCGGCGGGACGACGGCTGTTCGACGCGCGGGCGGCGCTTCTCGCCGCGGCCGTCTACCTACTTATGCCGGGGGTGTCGCTGTCGTCGCAGGTCGTGGCCACCGACGCGCCGCTGCTCTTTTTCCTGGGACTGTCCATGTGGGCGCTCGCGGGGATGTGGAGCGCTCGGGGCGTCGTCGCCGCCGCGGCGCTCGGGGCCGCGCTGGGCGGCGCGGCGCTCTCCAAGTACGCGGCCTTCTACGTCCTGGGGGGGCTGGTGCTGCACGCCGCGGTGGACGCGGAGGGGCGCCGGAGGCTGTGGACGGCCCGGCGGCTGGCGGTCGCCGTGGCGGCCTTCGCGGTGGTGTGGGGGCCCAACCTCCTGTGGAACGCAGGCCACGGCTTCCAGACGGTGGCCCATACGGCCGCGGACGCCGACCTGGGCCGCGGCGCGCGCGAGGCGGGGGCCGGGGGCCGGGGCGGGCTGCGGCAGGCGTTCGGCTTCCTGCTGTCCCAGTTCGGGGTGTTCGGTCCGGCGCCCTTCGCGCTCCTGGCCGCCGCCGCGGCGGCGTGGGCGGGGCGGCGGCTGGACGGGCCCTCGCGGCTCCTGCTGGCGCTCGCCGCGCCCGCGATCGCGGTGGTGACGGTGGAGGCGGCGGTGGCGCGGGCCAACGCCAACTGGGCGGGGGCGGCCTACGCCCCCGGCGCGCTCCTGGCGGCGCGCTCGGCGATGGCGGCGGGGCGGGGATGGCGGCGGGCGATGGCGACGAGCCTCCTGCTGCAGGCCGTCGTGGCGGTGGTGTTCTCCGCGGCCATGGTGGCGCCGGGGCTCGTGGACGCCGCGGGCCTGGGGGCGAGCCTCAAGCGCGCCCGGGGCTGGCGGGCGTCCGAGGCGCTGGCGCGGCGCTGGCGCGACGCGGCGGCGGCGGGCGGACGCGTCACGGCGGTGGCGGTGGACGACCGGTTCCTGTTCAACGCCTTCGCCTACTACGGCCGCGACGGGGTCGCCGCTCCCGGCGGGCCGCCGCTGCGGATGTGGTTGCACGAGGCGAAGGCCCAGAACCAGGCGGAGACGGCCGCGCCCCTCACCCCGGCGCAGGGAGGGCGGGTGGTGTTCGTCAGCGGCGTGTGGGGGCGCGAGAGCCGGTGGGACTTCGGCCGCGTGGAGGGAGCGCACGAGGTGAGCGCACCCGTGGACGGCCGCCGCTCACGCCCCCTGCTGCTCTACGTGGGCGAGGGCTACGTCCGCCGCCCCCGCGACCCCGTCAGCGGCCTGCCCACACCGCCTTGAGCCGGCGGTCCCGCCCGCAGCCTTCGGCGTAGCGGGCGTACTCCGCCGGGTGGAGGGCGGCGTAGTTCTGGTGGTAGCCCTCCGCGGGCCAGAAAGCCTGGGCGTCGCGGATCTGGGTGGCGATGCGGCCCTTCATGGGGCCGACGTCGATGGCAGCCCTGGAGGCGTCGGCGGCCTGGCGCTGGGCGGGCGAGCTGACGAAGACGGCGGAGTGGTAGGACGGGGCGAGGTCGCAGGCCTGCCCGTCGGCCTGGGTGGGGTCGACGAGCCGCCAGTAGCGGTCCACCAGCTGGCGATAGCTGATCCTGGCGGGGTCGAACGTGACGCGCACGGCCTCCAGGTGGCCGGTGGTCTCGGTGTTGACGTCCTCGTAGCTGGGGTGCGCGGTTCGGCCGCCGGTGTAGCCCGACTGCGCGTCCACCACGCCGGGGATGTGCTCCAACCCCTTCTCCATCGTCCAGAAGCAGCCGCCCGCGAAGACGGCGGTCTCCGTGCGGGGCGCGGCCATGGCGGGAAGCGCGGCGAGCGCCAGGATCATCGAGGGGAGGCGCAGGGCGGATCGCAGGGTCATGCGCCTCGAGATGGGCGCTTGGCCGTCCGGTGCAAGCCGGCGTGACGAACCACCCGCGAAACGCGAAAAGCCCGGCCGCGAGGCCGGGCTTCCGCGAGATCCATCATCCGTCCCGGCGCGAGGCCGGGACGGCGACACCGGCGCTTACGAGCCGAAGTTGATGTTGATGGTGGCGCGACGGTTCAGGGGCTCCTTCACCCCGTCGCCGGTGGCGACCGCCGGGGCGCTCTCGCCCTTCCAGTCCACCGACAGGACCGACTGCTGGACGCCCAGGCCCACCAGGGCGTCGGCGACCGTGCGGCCGCGGCGCTCGGAAAGACGGACGTTGTAGGCGGTCGAGCCGGAGGTGTCGGTGTGGCCGACCACCACGATCCGCGTGGCGTTGCCCGTCTTGGAGTAGTCGGCCGCGGCCTGGACCACCGCCTGGGCGTCCGTGGTGAGGATCGACTGGTCGAACGGGAAGTAGACCACGAACTCCCGGGCGTCCGGCACCACCGCGGGGGGCGGCGGGGGGGGCGGCGGGGGCGGAGCAGGGGTCGGAGGCGGAGGGGGAGGGGGAGGCGGGGGCGGAGGAGCCGCGATCGGGCCGAAGTTCCAGCGCACGCCGATCGTCACCGACTGGTCGTTGTAGTGGCCGCGGAAGTTGCCGGGCTGGATCGCGCCGCTGCCGGTGGAGGCCAGGCGGTGGTCCGCCGTGCCGAAGAAGCGGTAGGTCAGGTCCACCGACAGGCGCTGGGTGGCGTGGTAGGCGACGCCGCCGATCGCCTGGTAGGCGAACGCCGTGTCGTCGTTGTCGATGGTGAGGTTCTGCTGCGGCTGGTTGGCCGCCGTGAAGGGAGGGTTCACGCCGCTGAACTGGCCGAACACCTGCTCGTCGAGGCGGCTGATGCCCACGCCCACGCCCAGGAAGGGGTCGATGCGGCTGTCGGGCAGGAAATTGTAGATGATGTTGCCCATCCCCGAGAAGTCCTCGAGGTGGCCGGAGGGCTTGCCGCAGACCGGGCTGGCCGCCGTGCGCGTCACGCCGGCGGTGCACAGGGCGTTGGGCTGGGCGCGCTGCGAAGCGCCGCGGACCGAGGAGATGTCGCCCGCCCGGTAGCCGCCCTCGAGCTCGACGCGCCAGTGCGGCGACACCTGGTAGCCGATGCGGGCGAAGCCGGCCCAGTCCGGATCGTCGATGGAGAACTTGTAGCCGTACGGGTTGCCCGTGGCGTCGTTGTTCTGCGAGCGCGTGTGCACGCCGCCCGCCGTGAGCTCGTGCGCGCCAAGGTCGAGTGCGCCGTAGAAGCCGTTCGGCTGTGCGGCCTGGGCGGCGGAGCCGGCCAACATGGCCGCGAACGCGGCGCCCGCCATCAAGTGGAGTTTCATCGTCTAAGGCCCTCTTCTCGCCCGTACAGCCGCGCTCGGCCCGAAGTGTGTAACAAAGCTCGCCGACCCGCGACAGTGCCCGGGCGCCACATACGAGCCCCAATCCGCATGCGCGGGCGGGGTCGTCTGATCGCGATCCGGACGTGCCGACGTTTCGTCGCACCTGTATGGCCTCGGAAACCCTGCAACGGTGCTAAGTTTCCGCGTCGCCGGAGCGTCTGGGCCGAAGTGTGGCGCAAAGGGCACAACGGTTGCGAGGCCGGGCGGTCAGAGTTCGTCCACCGCGCCGGGCGCGCGGGCCCTGCGGGCGAGCCATACGACCCCCGCCAGGTCCGACCCTGCGTCCAGCAGCCGGCCCAGGTTGGTGTACTTGGAGCGCCCGTGCGCCCGGGCGCGGTGGCCGACGTCCCGGAAGGCCACGCCCCATCCCTCCCGCCGCATGAGCGCGGGCAGGTAGCGGTGCATGTGGTCGAAGTAGGGGAGCTGCAGGAAGGCGTCGCGGCGGAACGCCTTGAGCCCGCACCCCGTGTCGTCCGCCGCGTCGTCCAGCACCCGCTTGCGCACGCCGTTGGCCACCCGCGAGGCCCACCGCTTGCTGGCGCTGTCCACCCGGGCGGCCCTGCGCCCGCCCACGAGCCCCAGCGCGCCGTCGGCGGCCAGGGCGGCGATCAGGGCGGGCGCGTCGGCCGGATCGTTCTGCCCGTCGCCGTCCAGCGTGACGATGAGGGGGGCGCGGGCGCGGGCCACGCCCGAGCGCACGGCCCGGCTCTGCCCGGCGTTGCGGCCGTGGCCCAGCACGCGCAGGGCGGGCAGCGTCCCGCGCGCGGCCAGCAGCGCGGCCCGCGTGCCGTCGCGGCTGGCGTCGTCGACGAACAGCATCTCGTAGGCGCGGCCGGCGAAGGCGGCGTCGATCTCCTGCGCCAGGGCGACGGCGGCGCCCTCCTCGTCGTGCACGGGCACGACGACGGAGACATCGGGTGGGGGGGTCATGTCCGGGCTTCTACCCGCAAGGCGCGCGCGGGGGATAGGCGCAGGCCGGACGGGCGGCGATAAGGCGCCATGCCCTCCGCCGCGGCCGAGCCCGACATGCGCGCCGCCCGGTGGCTGCGCGGCTGGCGCGGCCCCGCGCTGGCCGCCTTCACGGCGGGCGCGGCGGGGCTGCCGGGCGTGCTGGCCGTCCCCGTGCTCGACCGCGACGAGGCGCGCTTCACCCAGGCCAGCGCGCAGATGCTGGAAAGCCGCGACCCCGTCGACATCCGCTTCCAGGACCTGCCGCGCGACAAGAAGCCGGCGGGGATCCACTGGCTGCAGTCGGCGAGCGTGGCGCTGACCTCGTCGGCGGAGGCGCGCGACGTGGTGGCCTACCGCTGGCCGTCGCTCCTGGGCGCCATGCTCGCCGCGGCGGCCTGCGCCTGGGGGGCGGGCGCCTTCGTGTCGGCCCCCGCCGCGGCCCTGGCGGGGGCTTGGCTTGCGGCCACCGCGCTCCTCTCGACCGAGGCCCTCATCGCCAAGACGGACGCGGTGCTGTGCGGCGCGACGACCTTGAGCCTGGCGGCGCTGGCCCGGCTGTACGCCGCGGCGCGGGGCGGACCGCCGGCGCCCGCGGGGGCGAGGGCGGCGCTGTGGGCCGGGATGGCGCTGGCGGTGATCGACAAGGGGCCGGTGGGGCCGATGGTGGCCGGCCTGGCCCTGGCGGCGCTGGCGCTCGCCGACCGCGAGGCGCGCTGGATGGCGGACCTGGCGTGGGCGCGCGGGCTCGGCTTCGTGGTGCTGGTGTGCGGGCCCTGGGCGGCGGCCATCACCGTGGCGACGGACGGCGCCTTCTGGGCGGGCTCGCTCGGCGGGGACCTCGCCCCCAAGCTCACGGGCGGCCACGAGGGGCACGGGGCGCCGCCCGGGACGCACGCGCTGCTGCTGACGGTCCTGGCGTTTCCCGGCGCGCTGCTGCTCCCGGCCGCGGCGGTGGCGGCGTGGAGGGGGCGGGGCTCCCCCGGAGTGCGGTTCGCCCTGGCCTGGCTCCTGCCGTCGTGGCTGGTCTTCGAGCTCCTGCCCACCAAGCTGCCGCACTACCCCCTGCCGCTGTACGGCGCGCTGGCCCTCCTGGCGGCGCTGGCGCTGGACGGCCGCGTCGCGCTCGGCCTGCGGACGCGGTGGGCCGGGGCCGGGCTGCAGCTCCTGGCGGGCGGAGCTTTCGCCGCCGTTCCGGTGGTCGCCGCGGCGCGCTACGGCGGCCCGGCCGCGCCCGCGGTGCTGGCGGGGGCGCTGGCGGTGCTGGCCGCGGGGGCGGGGGCGGCCGGGCTCCTGGCGGGACGCGCCTACGCCGGCGCGACGGCGGCGCTCGCGCTGGGCGTGGCGGCGCACGGCGTGCTGGCGGGGGCGGTGGTCCCGTCGCTCTCGACGTTGTGGACCTCCAAGCGGGCGGCGGAGGCGGTGGACCGGGCGGGGCTGGACCCGCGCGACGGCCTGACCCTCGGGCCGGTGGCGGTGGCGGGCTACGCCGAGCCGTCGCTCGTCTTCCTCCTGGGAACCTCGACGGAGCTCGCCGCCCCCGACGAGGCGGCGCAGGCGGTGGCGGAGGGGCGGCCGGCGCTGGTGGACCGCTCGGTGGCCGCACCGTTCCGCGCCGCGCTCACGGCGGCGGGCGTGCGCGCCCGGGCGGTGGCGCGGGTGGACGGGTACGACTACGCCGACGGCCGCGCCGTCAGCCTCGCCCTATGGCGCGCCGACCCGGTCCCGCCGCCCGCGCCTCAGCGCTGAGCGCGGCGCTCGGCCCGGGCGGCGGCGCGCTCGCGCTTCTTCTGCACGGCCATGTGATGGCCCACCGCGCACCCGCCGAGCGCGCCCACCGTGGCGTGGCGCCCGGCGAAGTGGCCGCCGACGCCGCCGATCACGGCCCCGCCGAGGCAACCCGCTCCGGCGGAGGTGGCCACGAGGGAGGCGGCGGAGGCGGCGGCGACGAGGAGGGAAAGGCGCATGGGGCGGTCTCCTAACGGGTGTTGTCTCGCGGTCGACCTTGGCGCCTGGACCCCTCGCGCGCCAGTGACTTCGCCGTCATCCTCAGCGCAGCCAGCCTCGCCCCCGCACCCGCCGCAGCAGCGGCCGCAGCACGGACACGGCGACGATGGCGGGCGTGAGCGCGTAGGCCAGCACCCGCCGCCGCCGGGTGTCCGCGCGCTTCCTGAAGTAGCGCGCCAGGCCGACGCCCTTGTGGAACTCCACGCGCATGGGGTGCGTGCGGCTGGTGGAGCCCAGGTGCGTCACCTCCGCGGCGGGCTGGAACAGGACGGAGCCCCCCGCCCGGCGCACGCGCCAGCACAGGTCCACGTCCTCCACATGGAGGAAGAAGCCGGTGTCGAAGCCGCCCATGGTCGCGAAGTCGGCCCGGCGCATGGCGAAGCAGGCGCCCGAGACGGTGGGGACGGGCACGGGGCCGGTGGGCAGGGCGTCCGCCTCGTGGTGCACCTCGAAGCGGCGGAACAGCGGCAGGGAGGCCAGGCGGGTCAGGCTGAGGAGCGTGGTGACGGGCGTCACCTCGCCGCGCCGGGCGCCGCGCTGCTCGCCGCCGTCGTGGTCCAGCACCCGGGCGCCCGCCAGGCACGGACCCGCGGCGCACCCGTCGAGAGCGGCGGCCAGGGCAGGCAGGCATCCGGCGCGCAGGAAGGCGTCGGGGTTGAGGAACACCACCACGCGCCCGTGCCCCGCCTGCGCCCCCATGTTCGCTCCGCGCGCGAAGCCCACGTTGCCCTGTCCGCGCAGGAGCGTGACGCGGGCGTCGCGGGCGGCGGCGGCGTCCAGGATCGCGGCCTCGGCGGGGGTGGAGCCGTTGTCGACGAGCACCAGCTCGTCCACCGCCGGGTCGGCCAGCACGCGCGCCACGCTCTCCGCCAGCGGCGGGCCGGTGCGGTAGACCACCACCACGACCGTGGTCTCCGGCCCCGCCCCCGCCGGCGCGGTGCGCACGGCGGCGGGCAGGTCGCCCGGGCGGACGGAGACGGTCACTCCGCCGCGAGCGGCAGTGCCGCCGCCGCCGCGCGCGCCAGGTCGGGGGCCAGCGCCTCGTCGGCGAGCAGGCGGGCGGCTTCGTCGAGCCCCAGCACCTGCTGCCGGTCGGAGCCCAGGCGGCGCAGCGCCACGCGGCGCTCCTCCGCCTCGCGCCGGCCCACCACCGCCAGCACCGGCGCCTTGGCCAGGCTGTGCTCGCGCACCTTGTAGTTGATCTTCTCGTTGCGGAGGTCGAGCTCCACCCGCAGCCCCTGCGCCTCAAGCGTTGCGGCCACCTCGCGGGCGTAGCCGTCGGCGTCGTGGGTGATGGTGGCGACCACCACCTGCACGGGCGCGAGCCACAGGGGGAAGGCGCCCGCGTAGTTCTCGATGAGGATGCCGAGGAAGCGCTCGAAGCTGCCGAGGATCGCCCGGTGCAGCATGACGGGCCGCTGCTTGGACCCGTCCTCCGCCACGTACTCCGCGCCCAGCCGCTCGGGCAGGACGTAGTCGAGCTGGATGGTGCCGCAGGTCCACTGCCGGCCGATGGCGTCGCGCACCATGAAGTCGAGCTTCGGCGCGTAGAAGGCCCCGTCGCCGGGCGCGACCACCGGCTCGTGGCCCGCGGCGCGCGCGGCGTTCAGCATCTGCGTCTCGGCCTTGTCCCAGAACGCGTCCGACCCGGCGCGCGTCTCCGGCCGCGTGCCCAACGCGATGTACTCCGCCTCCAGGCCCAGGTCGGCGTGCACGTCGCGGCACAGCTGGATGAAGCGGGTGGTCTCCGCCTCGATCTGGTCCTCGCGGCAGAAGATGTGCGCGTCGTCCTGCGTGAAGGCGCGCACGCGCATGAGCCCGTGCAGCGAGCCGGAAGGCTCGTAGCGGTGGCACGACCCCATCTCGGCCATGCGGATCGGCAGCTCGCGGTAGCTGCGCTGCCCCCAGTTGAAGATCTGCACGTGGCCGGGGCAGTTCATCGGCTTCAGCGCCAGGGTCTCGCCCTCCACCGTCTCGCAGACGAACATGTTGGGCCGGTACTTGTCCCAGTGGCCCGAGGCCTGCCAGAAGCTCATGTCCAGCACCTGCGGCGTCTTCACCTCGATATAGCCGGAGGCGTCCAGCCGCCTGCGCATGTAGGCCTCGAGCGTGCGGTAGAGCGTCCAGCCCTTCGGGTGCCAGAACACCATGCCCCGGCCCTCCTCCTGCATGTGGAAGAGGTCCATGGCGCGGCCCACCTTGCGGTGGTCGCGGCGCTCGGCCTCCTCCAGGCGGTGCAGGTGGGCGTCCAGGTCCTCCTGCGTCGCCCACGCGGTGCCGTAGATGCGCTGCAGCTGCGCCTTGGTGTGGTCGCCCCGCCAGTAGGCGCCCGCCAGCTTGGTGAGCTTGAACGCCTTGCCCACGAAGCGGGTGGAGGGCAGGTGCGGCCCGCGGCACAGGTCCTTCCACGCGCCCTGGTGGTAGACGGTGATCGTCTGGTCTTCGGGCAGGTCGCGGATGATCTCGGCCTTGTAGCCCTCGCCCATGCGCTCGAACTCGGCGATGGCGGCGTCGCGGGGCGCCACCTCGCGGGTGAAGCGCGCCCCGCGCTCCACGATCTCGCGCATCTTCGCCTCGATGCGCGGCAGGTCGTCGGCGCTGAACGGCGTGTCGCGGGCGAAGTCGTAGTAGAAGCCGTCCTCGATGGCCGGGCCGATGGTCACCTGCGTGCCGGGGAACAGCTCCTGCACCGCCTCGGCCATGACGTGGCTGGCGTCGTGGCGGATCACGTCCAGCACGGCGGGGTCGTCGCGCAGGAGGAACTCGAGCGTCGCCGGGCCCTCCAGCGGGCGGTCGTAGTCGAAGAGCGCGCCGTCCACCTTGGCGATCACCGCCTTCTTGGCCAGCGACGGCGACAGGCTCTGCGCCACCTCCCGCGGAGTGGTCCCCGCCGCGAAGTCCCGCACCGCGCCGTCGGGAAAGGTGATGGGGATCGTCATGCGTCACACGTGAACTTGGCGGAGGGAGGCGGCACGGGGTCATAGCCCGAGGACCCCCCGGGGCGGCAGCGGCAGAAGCGCCGCAGGGCGAGGCCGGCGCCGCGCACCGGCCCGTGGACGATCAGCGCCTCCGCCGCGTACTCGGAGCAGGACGGGGCGAAGCGGCACGCGGGGCCGAGCAGGGGCGAGAGGACGAGCTTGTAGGCGCGGAGGGCGGCGCGGACGGCGGTGGCGTACATCAGTCTCTCCGCTCATCCCCGCAGGAGCGGGAACCCAGGTTTGAGCGGCGCTTCAACCTGGGCCGGCCGCACATGGGCGGCCTAAGCCTCCGTCCCCGCTTCCGCGGGAACGGGCGCGATTACCATGGGCCCGGAACGCGGACCATCCGCCGCCTCCCGCGCCGCCGCCGCCGCCGCCTCGAAGGCGAGGAGGGTGGAGGCGTGGCGGGCCGGGTAGCCGCGCACGGGCGCCAACGCGGCCAGGGTGGCGAAGCGGCCTTCGGGCGGCGCGGCGCCCTCCTTGAGCATGGCGCGCAGCGCGTCGCGGGCGGCCTCCACCTCCTCCACCCGCGCGCCCACGACCGCGTCGCCCAGCACCGCGGCCGACGCCTGCCCCAGCGCGCAGGCCTGCACCTCCTGCGCGAAGTCGGTCACCACGCCGTCGGCCACGTTCACCTCGACGCTCACGCGTGAGCCGCACAGCTTGGCGGTGCGCTCGGCCCGGGCGTCGGGCGCGGCGAGGCGGCCGAGCCGGGGCAGGTCGGCGGCCAGCTGCAGCAGGCGCGCGCTGTAGAGCTCGTCGATCATCGCCGGTCCGCGAAGGCGGCCTCCGCGCGCGCCTTCAGCGCCTCGCCCATGCCCTGGAAGCCCTCGCGCATGCGAAAGCGCGTCTTGCGGGGCAGGCCGCGGCTCCTCAGCCCTTCCGCCATGACGCCGTTGGACACGATGCACGCCTCGTCGGTCAGCGCCTCGATCTCGAAGTAGCGCGTGGTCTTGATGAGGAAGCCGGGCTCGCGCCAGTGGATCTGCTCGTTCGGCACCCAGTCGACGACCTGCGCCCGCACGGTGCGCGGCGCCTCGCCGGGCCGGCAGCGCTTCGAACTGATGCTCCTCGAGGGCGAGGACTCCGATGCCATGACCGAGGAGGACTCGGTGTGGCGGCTGAGCGCGCCGTGGGGCGTCACCCCGGAGCAGGTGGAGCTCTCGCGGGCCGCGGTCTACACCTTCCGCGGGCGGTGGGCCGAGGACTGGCGTGACGGTCGCGTGCTGCTGGCCGGCGACGCCGCGCACCAGACGCCGCCGTTCCTGGGGCAGGGGTTCAACTCCGGGATCCGCGACACCATGGCGCTGGCCTGG
>CAXSHO010000079.1:11870-15332 GCA_964237305.1 uncultured Caulobacteraceae bacterium | reverse complement strand
TGACTAGGAAGGCGCGCGACGTGTCGGGCAGCGAACGCACTAGCTCGAACTCGTGCGCGGTGAGGCCAAAGCCGTCTATGTAGTCGCTCGCCTGCGCCTTGGGATTGGCCATGAAGATCTGCGTCGCCGCCTGCTCGACGATCGCCGAGGCGATGCGGCTCTGCAGCGCGTCGGCGGCCGACTGCGTCGCGAAGCCGACGACCCCGCCGCGCTTGCGGATCGTCTTCTCCCAATCCTTGATTCGGGTGACGAACACGTCGTCGTCCAGCGCCTTCCAGCCCTCGTCGATGACGATGATCGTCGGCGTGCCGTCCAGCCGCTGCTCCACGCGGTGGAACAGGTAGAGCATCGCGGGCGAGCGGAGCACGGGGGCGTCGAGGATGCGGGTGATGTCCACGCCCAGGGTCTCGACGTCGAGGTCCAGGGCGTCGTCGGCGTTGTCGAACAGCCAGGCGTGTTCGCCCGCGCCGTGCCAGGGGGCGAGGCGGGCGGCGAGGTCGGACGCCGAGGCGCGCCCGCCGCCGCGGAACAGCTCGGCGAAGTAGCGCAGGCGGCGGAAGGCGGGCGCCTGGTCGAAGTTGGCGTCCACCGCCTCCTTGATGCGCTGCAGCTCCTCCGGCCCGGGCGTCTCCCCCGGAAGCGAGACCAGGCGTGCGGCCCAGTCGTTGAGGAAGCGGCGGTTCTCGGGCAGGTCCGGCAGCTGCAGCGGGTTGAAGCCGGTGGGCTCGCCGGGGCGCAGCGCGTCGTAGCGGCCGCCGAGGGCGCGCAGGAAGATCTCCGCACCCCGGTCCTTGTCGAAGAAGACGATGCGCGGCCGGAAGCGGCGCGCCTGCGCCAGGAGGAAGCCCAGCACCACCGTCTTGCCCGAGCCGGAGGGGCCGATGACGGTGAAGT
This sequence comes from uncultured Caulobacteraceae bacterium, assembly GCA_964237305.1. GTDB lineage: Bacteria > Pseudomonadota > Alphaproteobacteria > Caulobacterales > Caulobacteraceae > JASLDZ01. Next base: position 14,438 of record CAXSHO010000079.1, on the reverse strand, counting down.
TGCCCAGGTCGCCGTGATGGAAGTTGAAGTGGTACGGCCCGGCGCTGGTGGTCTCCAAGAGCGTCACCGCGTCGCCCCAGTGATTGCCGCCGGGCCGCCCCACGGGAAAGTTGTGGCCGCTCGCCAGCCCGGCGAAGTTGGCGGTGGACACGAGCGCGCGGCGCGCCACGTCCTTCAGGTTGCCGGGGAACTGCGCCCAGAAGGCGGCCTCCAGGTTCACGTCCTCGCGCACCGCGATCACGCCCATGTCGGTGAAGGCGGACTGCACCTCGCCCACGGCCTGGTCGAGGCCCGCCAGCGTCTCGGCCTTCACCATCACCGTCAGGTGGTGCTCGCCGAAGCCGGAGCGGCCGCTCGCCACGTCGTCGCGCGCCTGCTCAAGCCCGGTGCGGAGCGAGCGGGCCGCGTCGTCGGCGGCGCGCGAGCGGCGCAGGGCCAGGTTCATGCGCTCCAGCGTCGGCTGGCGGTCCACGAAGGCGAAGGACTGGCTGACCGTCATCTCCACCGGCAGGCGCAGGAGGTCGTCCAGCATTCCCGGCGCGGTCTCGGGCGGATAGTCCTTCACCGACAGCATGGCGGCGAACCGGCGCGGCAGGCCGTTGGACTTGGAGAGCTCCAGCGCCTCCGTCCCGAAGGTGATCCGGCGATAGGGCAGGTAGCGGCCGAGGTCGGAGCGCGGCAGCAGCACGGGCCGCATCTCGCCGTTGTAGAGGGCGGACAGGAACTCCAGCAGCTCGGAGGCCGGGCCCCGCGGCGTGTCGTAGGCGGTGAGGAGGCGCACGCCGTAGGGCTGGAGCGCGGCGGTGAACGCCTCGCGCGCCGCGTCCAGCTCGCGGCCGTCGCGCGCCTTCTCGACGGCGGCCGCGGGGTCCTCCGGCCGGCCGGAGAGGTGGCGCAGGAGGCCGTCCGCCCAGCCGGCGCGGCCTTGCAGGGGGCGGCGCACCAACGTCAGGAACAGGTCGTTCACGTAGAGGCGGCGACGGGCCAGCCGCTCGCGCCACGCCGCGTCCACGTCGCGGGAGAAGGCGTCGGCGAATTCGCCGCCGAGCTCGGGGCTCACCTCGCGGCGCACCACGTGGCTGTAGACGGCGAAGCGGCTGGAGGCGACGGCGCGCAGCATGGTGTCGCGCACCGCCTTGCGGTGGTTCAGGTCGTCGGTGTCGGCGGTCTCGAACGGCAGGCCCTGCAGGTGCAGCACCTGCAGGAGCATGCCGTCGCGCGTCTCGATCGTGCGGTCGTCCACGTGGCGGGCGTAGGGCAGGCGGTCGCCCGCCTGCGCCTCGCGCCGGGCCAGGGCGGCGACCGCGGTCACGGGCGGTAGCTGTTGGCGCGCCAGTGCGCGTGGTTGCGCACGCGCGGATGGCGGCTCGCCTTGACGAACCACAGGTCGAAGATGCGCGGCTCGCGCAGGCACGCCAGGTAGCCCGCCACGTGGATCACGAGCGCGGCCGCCAGCGCCCACAGGCTCTTGGTGATCAGGAACAGCTCGGCGGTGACCACGCCGTTCAGCACGAAGAAGCCGTAGGTCACGCCCGCGAACATCTGCGGCCGCGTGAGCGCGGTGAACACCGGGTCGCGCTGCAGTTCGGACACGTCAGCGCCCGAGCGCCGCCTGCCGGACGCCGCCGACGATGGAGGCCGCGCCGAACAGGATGAAGCAGCCCAGGATCACGGTGGCGCCGTAGCGCCAGTTCATCCGGCCGGTGAGCATCATCATCCCCACCGCCGCCACCGCGATCACCGCGACGACGGTGGCGACGTTGCCCAGGAGCGTGCCCTGCATCCAGCTCACCGCGCCCAGGATCGGGCCGGAGCCCTGCGGGTCGAGCGCTCCGCCGGCGTAGGTCTGCGCGCGCGCCGCGGAGGCGGCGAGCGCCGCGGCGGGGACGAGGAGGAGGGCGCGTCTCATGGCGTGGGTCCGGTGAGGGGAAACGCGGGGGTCGTCGAAGCCAGCGCCAGCACTCGGCGGACATACGCCTGCGTCTCGGCGAAGGGGGGCGTCCCGCCGTAGCGCAGCACCGCTCCGGGACCGGCGTTGTACGCCGCCAGGGCCAGCCGCGCGTTCCCGCCGAAGCGGTCGAGCATGCGCCCGAGATAGGCCGCGCCGCCCTGGATGTTGCCGTGCAGGTCGGCGGCGTCCACGCCCAGGTCGCGGGCGGTGGCGGGCATGAGCTGCATGACGCCCCGCGCGCCCTTGGCCGAACGCGCCGTCTGCCGCAGCCCCGACTCCTGCAGGGCCACGGCGCGCACCAGCCGGGCGTCGACGTGGTGGGCGCGGGCGGCCTCGACGATCTCGAGCTCGACGCTTCCGCCGGTCGCCGCGACCGGCGCCGCGACGATGAGCGGCGTGACGCCGCCCGCGGTGGTCACCGCCGGGCCGGAGCGCACCGTCACGACGCCGCCGTCGCCGATCTCCAGCACCTGCGCCTCGGCGGCGGGCGCGGCGAGGAGGGCGCAGGACAGGCCGAAGATGAGGTGCAGGCGACGCATCGGCTCCCTCGCACGCGGCCCGACCGGTGCTCGACCTCTACACGGGCCGCCGTGGGCGCGGTCTGCGGCGCTTGGACG
>CAXSHO010000079.1:1464-11860 GCA_964237305.1 uncultured Caulobacteraceae bacterium | reverse complement strand
CGCGCGCCGGCGGCGGCGTGTCGCGGCGCGGCGCGGCGGCGGCGCGGTGTAACGGTCGGGCGGTCGCGGGGGGCGGCGCCGAAGGAGCTCCACCATGGCCACGCTCACGGGTGGCGCGACCGCGCTGAACACCGACGGGCTCAACCTCTCCAAGGTGCTCTACGGGACGGTGGCGGTCTCCGACGCCGCCCACATCCGCTTCACCTACGCCGACGGCTCGGCCGACGACCTGTACGGCGCCTTCACCTACGCCCCCTCCGGCCTGCTGGCGGGCGGGATGCTGACGCGCGCGGTGGAGACGCTGAACGGCGCGGCCGTGTTCGACATTTCGGCGTTCTCGCTCCCGGTGACCACCTTCGTCTCGCTCGTGCAGGCGGGCGACAATGCGGGCCTGCTCGGCGCGGTGCTGGGCGGGGCGGACACGCTGACCGGCTCCAGCGGGAACGACCTCATCCGCGGCTACGCCGGCGACGACCTGTTCGTCGCGTCGGGCGGGACCGACACGCTCGACGGCGGGGCGGGATCCAACCGGCTGAAGCTGTCGGGGTCGTACGGGAGCTACAGCGTCACCGGCTCGGGCGCGGGCGCCTGGACGGTGCAGGACATCCGCCCGGGCGCGCCGGACGGGCGCATCACCACCACCGGCGTGCAGGCGCTGCAGTTCCTCGACAGCACGCTGACCGCCGCCAACGCGCCCGGCGTCACGACGGTGAACGCGCTGGAGACCGGCTTCGGCACGGCGGGGCGGACGCCGGTGACCTCCGCGACGGCGCAGGCCGCCACGATCACCCTCGCGGACGGCTCCACCGTGGCGAACCCCGTCTACGCCCAGCGCGCGGGCCTGCTGGATGTGGCCGCCAAGGTCGACGCGGGCGCGCTGACGCTGGCGGCGGCGCAGCGGCAGGTGGGGCACTACTTCGACGCCACGACGTCGGTGGCGACGCTGGCCTATGCGTTCTTCACCGGCAAGACGCCGTCCGCCGCAGGCTACGACTACCTGGTCAACTCCCCCACGAACCCCAACGACCTGAACGACGCCTACTACGCCAGGTTCAGCGAGGAGAACCGCTACATCAACTTCGCCGTGAACCTCGGCAAGCTGGGGGAGGGCGCCGCCGCCTTCACCGCCAAATACGGCGCGCTGAGCCTCAACGACGCGGTGAAGACGGCCTACCAGGAGGTGTTCGGCTTCGCGGCCGACGACGCCAATGTGTCGGCCATCCTCACCGCGCCCACCGGCATCCCGGGCATCGCCACCCGGGCGGACTACTTCGCCGCCTACGGCCTGGACGGGCCGGGCGGGATCGGGACCAAGGCGGCCATGGTGGGCTTCCTCCTGGTGGAGGCGGTGAAGGCCGACCTCGGCGTTTACGCGCTGGCCAACGACGGGCTCCTGGACGCGCTCACGGCGGGCTCGGCGCAGTACAACGTCGACCTTAAGACGGCGTACGGGACGCAGCACGCACCCCTCGTCGGCGTGACCGGGCACGACGGGGGCGGCTCGTGAGGCGGGCCGCCGCGGCCGCGCTCGCGGTGACGGCGCTCGCCTCCACCCCGGCGCGGGCGGGGGACGTGTTCGCGGGCGTTCTGGTCCATAACGCCGACCTGGGGATCACCGTCTGCTGCGCGGAGGGGGGCACGGTGGACGTGCAGGTCGGCTATCGCACGCTGGCCATCCCGTGGCTCCGCCGCTTCGGCGACATCCGCGCGCACGCCTTCGGGGAGGCGAACACGGCGGGCGGGGTGGACTTCGTGGCGGCGGGCCTGTCCTACCGCGTGAGCTTCCTGCGCGACTTCTACGTGGCGCCCGGCATCGGCGGCGCGATCCAGGACGGGGACGACACCCCGTTCCAGGTGCGGCCGGACAGGCTGTCGCTCGGCTCGCGCGTGCTGTTCGAGCCCGAGCTCACCGCCGGCTGGCACGCCACCGACCGCATGAGCCTGGAGCTGCACTACAACCACCTCAGCCACGGCCAGCTGGCGGGGGCGCAGAACCCCGGGGTGGACAACCTGGGCGTCCGCCTCGCCTGGAGGATCGGCTCCTGAGCGGCCGCGCCGCCCCCGCCCGCCGCGGCGCGGGACGAGAGGGCGCTGGCGGCGCGGCGGGCGCGGAGCTAGGACCGGGCGCCAAGGAGTTCTCGATGCGCACCCCCGTCCTGATCGCCGCCTTGCTCGCGGCCGCCGCCGCCGCCGCCGCCGTCCCGTCCGCCGTCCTGGCGCACGCGCACATGAAGACCTCCGCGCCCGCCGCCGACAGCACCGTGGCCGCGCCGCGCGAGATCCGGGTCGGCTTCACCGAGCCGGTGGTGAAGGCCTTCACCACGCTCGCCCTGCGCGACGCCGCCGGCAAGCCGGTGACGCTCGGCGCGGCCACGCTGCAGGACGGCGACCGCACGGTGGCCGCGCCCGCGCCCGCGCTCGCGCCGGGCCTCTACCGCGTGGAGTGGAAGGCGGTGGCGGTGGACACGCACAAGTCCTCCGGCGGCTTCGCCTTCACCGTGCGCTGAAGGTGGAGGGGGCGCTCGTCGCCTCCCGCGCTGTCCACGACGGGGCCTGCGCCTTCGTCGCGGGCGCCTTGCTGTTCCCCCTCTACGCCCTCCACCCTGCGGACCGGCGGGCGTGGGCCGCCGACGACCCGCTCCGCCGGGCTTTGATCGCCGCGACGGGGTTGGCGTTGCTCTCGGGCGTCGTGGAGTTCGCGGCGGTCGCGGCGGGCATGGCGGACACTCCGGCGGCGGCCTTCGACCCCGCCGTGCTGCGCGCCACTCTCGGCATGGACTTCGGCCGCGTCTGGCTCGTGCGCCTCGGCCTCCTCGCCATGCTCGCGCCCCTGCTGGCGACCGGGCGGGGGCGGGGCGGCGTAACTCCCGCCCTCGCCACCGCCGCGCTGGTCGGGCTGTCCGGGGTGGGACATGCGCGGGAGGAGGCGGGCGTCGCGGGCGCGCTGCACGTGGCCGCCGACGCGCTCCACCTGCTCACGGCGGCGGTCTGGACGGGAGGGTTGCCCGCGCTCCTGGTCGTGCTCGCCCGGCCCGGCCTGCGCCAGGCGGGGCCGGGCGACGCGTTGCGCCGTTTCTCCGCCGCGGCGCTTCCCGCCGTCGCCGTGCTGGTGCTCACCGGCGCGACGGCGACCTGGCTCCTGGCCGGCTCGCCCCTCGCGCTCGGGGCCACGGCCTGGGGACGCCTCCTGCTCGTCAAGCTGGCGCTGGTGGCGGCGATGCTCGGACTGGCGGGCCTGAACCGCTGGCGGCTCACCGAACGGCTGGCGCAGGACGGCGACACGGCGGCCGTGCGGCGGAGCATCGCCTCGGAGCTGGGCCTGGCCGTCCTGGTGTTCGCCGTGGTGGGCTGGCTGGGCGTGCTGTCGCCCATGCCGATGGGCTGACGCCCCCCGTTGCCAGCTCCGCGGGAACGTGGAACCCATTCACGCTCGACCCGGCCGGAGCCCCGCCCTTGCGAACCATCCTGCGCCTCTGCCCGCTCCTCGTGGCCCTCGCCGCCGCGCCCGCCCTGGCCGCGACCACGCCGCACATCCTGCAGCAGCCCTCCCTCAGCCGCGACACCGTGGCCTTCGGCTACGGCGGCGACATCTGGACGGTGGCGCGGGCGGGCGGCCGGGCGGTGCGGATCACCACGGGAGTCGGCATCGAGAGCGGGCCGGTGTTCTCGCCGGACGGCGCCACCATCGCCTTCACCGGCGAGTACGACGGCAACACCGACGTCTTCACCGTGCCCGCCGCGGGAGGCGTGCCGCACCGGGTGACCTACCACCCGGCGGTGGACGTGGCGGTGGGCTGGTCGCGCGACGGCCGCCGCATCCTGTTCCGCTCCAACCGCGCCGCCTCCAGCCGCTACGCCCAGCTGTTCACGGTGGACGCGCAGGGCGGGGCGGCGACGCCGGTGCCGCTGCCCATGGCCTTCGCGGGCCAGTATTCGCCGGACGGCGCCGCCATCGCCTACACGCCGCTGGCACCCGCCTTCTCGTTCGACTTCACCAGCTACACCTCCTGGGGCAACTACAAGGGCGGCCGGGCGGGCACGGTGTGGATCACCACGCTGCCGGGGCTCGACTCGGTGCAGGTGCCGCACGAGCAGGCGGCGGACTTCTCGCCGGTGTACGCGGGCGGGAAGGTCTACTTCCTGTCCGGCCGCAAGGGTGCGATCGGCGTATTCAGCTACGACCCCGCGACCAGGGCGGTGGCCGAGGTGTTCCACAACACCGGGCCGGACGTGCGCTCGCTGGCCACCGACGGCCGCACGCTCGTCTTCGACCGGCTGGGCGAGCTCTACACGCTGGAGCCCGGCGGCAGGCCGCAGCTCCTCAACGTGGACGTGACGGGCGACATGCCCGACGTGCGCGCCCGCATCCTTAACGTCGCCGACCAAGTGGACAACATCGCCGTCAGCCCCACGGGCCTGCGCGCGGTGGTGGAGGCGCACGGCGAGATCCTGACCGCCCCCGCCAAGAAGGGCGGCGCCCTGCGCAATGTCACCAACACCCCCGGCGTGATGGAGCGCGAGCCCGCCTGGAGCCCCGACGGGCAGTCCATCGCCTACTTCTCCGACGAGGGCGGGCTCTACGCCCTGCACGTGGCGTCGCAGACGGGCGCGCGCTCCACCGGCGCGGCGCCCGTGCGCAAATACCCGCTGGCGGCGGAGGCGGCCTACTACTTCCACCCCGTCTGGTCGCCGGACTCCAAGCGGATCGCCTTCTACGACAACCGCCTGCACACCTACGTGACCGACCTCGTCAGCGGCCGGACGACGGCGGTGGGCGAGCCGGACAGCTTCGGCGGCTTCTCGCAAGAGGCGCACCGGGTCGCCTGGTCGCCGGACTCGCGCTGGCTGGCCTACCCGCGGTCCATGCCCAACCACCTGCACGCGCTCTACCTGTGGTCCGCGGCGGACGGGCGCTCGACCCAGCTGACCGACGGCATGGCGGACGCGATGGACCCCGCCTTCGACCGCAACGGCAAGTACCTCTACTTCCGCGCCAGCAACAACTCGGGCGCCACCCAGGCCGGGCTCGACATGACGAGCGACCTCTACCAGGTGACGAGCTCGATCTATTCGCTGGCGCTGGCCGCCGACACCGCCTCGCCGGTGGCGCCGGAGGAGAACGACGAGAAGTCGCCCGCCCAGGCCCGCGCCAAGTCCAAGGACGAGGCCGACGCCACGCCCGCGGGCGAGGCCGCCGCGGCCAAGGCCGACGCCAAGGCGCGTCCGGGCGCGCCCAAGGCCGCGGCGGCGCCCGCGCCGAAGCTGACCGCGGTGGACCTCCCCGGCCTCTCCACCGACGCCATCGCGCTGCGCATCGCCGCCCTGCCGCTGGCGCCCAAGGCGTACGACGACCTCTCCACGGGCAAGCCGGGAACGATCTACTACCTGGAGCGCACGGACGGGACGGGGCGCTTCGACGGCGGCGGGGGCGCCGTGCTCAGCCGCTGGAAGCTGGAGGACCGCAAGGCCGAGAAGCTGGCCGACAACGTCCAAAGCTACGAGCTCACCGCCGACGGCGAGAAGATGCTGCTCTCCATGGCCGACCCCCGCCCGCCGGGAGCCGAGCCGCCCCCGCCCGGCCCCGGGCGCAAGCCGAACTACGTGATCGCCTCGGCCACCGCGCCCGTGAAGCCGGGCGAGGGAATGCTGTCGCTGGACTCGCTGGCGGTGCGCGTCGACCCCTCGCAGGAGTGGGCGCAGATGTACCGCGAGGTGTGGCGCATCCAGCGCGCCTTCTTCTACGACCCCGCCTTCCACGGGGTGGACCCGGCGGCCGAGGAGAAGCGGTTCGCGCCCTACGTCGCCGCGGTGCAGTCGCGCTCCGACCTGAACTACGTGTTTCAGGAGATGCTCACCGGCTTCTCCGTGGGCCACCTGCGCGGCTCCGGCGGGGCGATCCCGTCGGCCAAGCGCACGCCCGGCGGGCTCCTGGGCGCGGACTACACGGCGCGCGACGGGCGCTGGTGCATCTCCAAGATCTACACGGGCGGGACGTGGTCGCCCGACGTGAAGGCGCCCCTCGCGCAACCGGGCCTCAACGTGCACGCGGGCGACTGCGTGCTGGCCGTCAACGGCGAGGCGGTCTCGGCCGACGGCGACATCCAGCGCCTGCTGGAGGGCACGGCCGGGCAGGCGGTGACCTTGCGGCTGGCGGGGGCGGGCGGCGCCGGGCGCGACGTCAGCGTCATCCCCATCGCCAGCGAGGCGCGCCTGCGCAACCTGGACTGGATCGAGGAGAACCGCCGCAAGGTGGACCGGCTGTCCGGCGGCAAGCTCGCCTACGTCTACCTGCCCGACACCGGGGCGGGGGGCTTCACCAGCTTCAACCGCTACTACTTCGCGCAGACCGACAAGCAGGGCGCGGTGGTGGACGAGCGCTTCAACGCGGGCGGGCAGGTGGCCGACTACATCGTGGAGGCGCTGAACCGGAAGGTGGTCAGCTACTGGTCGCCCCGCTACGGCGCGGTGGAGCACACCCCCAACGCCGCCATCTACGGCCCCAAGGTGATGATCGCCAACGAGGTGTCCGGCTCGGGAGGCGACGCCATGCCGTGGCTGTTCAAGTCCGCCCAGATCGGCCCCCTGGTGGGCAAGCGCACCTGGGGCGGGCTGGTGGGCATCGGCGCCATCCCCACCCTGATGGACGGCGGGCAGGTGACCTCGCCGTCCGTGGCCTTCTTCTCGCCCAAGGGGGAGTGGGACGTGGAGAACCACGGGGTGGAGCCCGACTACGCCGTTGAGCAGGACCCCAAGGCCGTCGCCGCCGGGCACGACCCGCAGCTGGAGGCCGCCGTGGCGCTGGCCATGGACAAGCTGAAGGCCTCGCCCCCGCCGCAGCCCCGCCGCCCGGCGTACCCGAACTACCGGCGGGCGGAGGCGGCGCAGGCCTCAGCGCCGGGCCCGGCGAACTGAGGAGGGGCGCGGCGCTCGCCGCCGCGCTGGCGGCGACGCCGGCCGCCGCCGCACCGCCGACGCTGATCGTGTGGGCGTGGGAGCGGCCGGAGGACCTGCGCTTCCTGCCCGCAGGCGTGGAGGTGGCGGTGCAGACCGGCTTCGTGGAGCTCTCGGGCGAGGCCGTGCTCGACCGCGGCCGCCGCTTCCCGCTCCGGGTCGGGGTGGCGGCGGTGACCACCGCGCTCGTCCACGTGCAGGTCGACCGCCGCCGCCCGCTGGCCTGGACGCCCGCCCAGCGCGCCGCCGCCGCCACAGCCGTCCTGCGCCACGCCCGCACGGGCCGCCTCGCGCGCGTGCAGGTGGACTTCGAGGTGCGCGCCTCCGAGCGGCGCGTGCTGCTGGACCTCCTGCGCGACGTCCGCGCGGGCCTGCCCGCCGGGACGACGCTGTCGATGACCGCGCTCGCCTCCTGGTGCGGCGAGGGCTGGCTCGCGCAGGCGCCGGTGGACGAGGTCGCGCCCATGCTGTTCCGGATGGGGCGCACGGGCGCGGCGATCCGCGGGCGGCTGGCGCAGGGCGGCGACCTGGGCGATCCTCGCTGCCGGGACGCGGTGGCCGTGTCGGTGGACGCGCCCGTGCTGCGCGCGCCGGCCGTGCGGCGCGTCTACCTGTGGAGCCCGCGCAGCTGGACGGCGGCGGACTTCGAGACGGTGCGGGAGAGGACGGCGGCATGGGGCGGATGAGGCGGTGGGCGGGCGCGGCGCTGGCAGGCGCGGCGGCCCTGGCGTCGGCGGCGCCTGCGGGCGCGTCCGGCGGCGGCGAGCCCGCGCCCTGGTACCTCGACCAGTTCGGCGGAGACCGGGCGGACCGGCTGCGCGTCTACGACGGCAGGCTGGGGATCGTCATGGCCCGCTCGCCCCGGCCGCAGCTCTACGTCGCCTGGCGCATCCTGCACGGGCTCAAGGTCGGGCGCCAGGCGGGCGAGACGCTGGCGGTCCCCTGCTGCGACGGCGTCGTCCTCGAGCCGACCGCGGCCGCTCCGGCCGCAGCGCCGCCCGCGGGGGTCGACGCCTGGGTCGCCGCGCGAAAGATGGTCCCGTCCGCGCCGGAGGTCACGAGCATCGCCACCGAGCGTGACGGGAAGGACTACACGACGACGCCCAACTGCTTCGCCGACGCCTTCGATACGGCCGCCGGCACGCTGCGCGACCGCGCCGCCGCGCACGGGGCCGGCTCGCCCGAGGTGGCGGCGTGGCTGTCCGCGCAGGACGCGGTGTTCAAGAGCTGCCACGACGTGGGGGTGTCGCTGCCCGCGTCGCCGCCCTCGCCTCCGCCGTGGCTGCGCGCCGACCGGGCCTACCAGGAGGCCGCCTTCGCGCTGTATGACCGCCGCTTCGACGAGGCGGCCGACCGCTTCGCCGCCCTCGCCCGCGACCGCGGATCGCCCTGGCGCGCCAAGGCGGTCTACCTCGTGGCGCGCGCCCGGCTGCGGGCGGCGCGCGACGGGGGCGGGCCTGAGCGCTACGCCCGCGCCCGCACGGCGGTGGACGCCCTGGCCGCGTCGCCGCCCGGAACCTACGGCCGCGACGAGGTGGCCGACCTGCGCCGCATCATCGACTACCGCGACCGCCCCGACGCGCTCCTGGCCCGGCTCGACCGCGAGCTGAACCGCGCGGAGCCTCCGGCCGACGTGGCCGTGGCGTTCCGCGACTACGCCAACCTCGGCGACCGGGCGGTCGCCCCCGAAGCCCTGGACTGGATGGTCGCCCTCCTGCCCGAGGGGCGGCCCGATCCCTCGGCCTCCCCCGACAACCCGGCGCGCGTCGGGCCGGATGCGCAGAGGCTGGCCGTCGCCCGCGCCCACGCCCGGGCGCGCTGGGCCGCCACCCACGACGTCGCCTGGCTCCTCGCCGCCATCAGCCTCGTGGACCCGGGCGCGCCGGAGGCGGCTACGCTGGTGGCGGACGCGGAGAAGGTGGCGCCCTCCAGCCCCGCCTGGCTGACGCTGCGCCACCACCTGATCCGCCTGACGATCGGCTCGGCCGATCCCGCCCGCACCCGCGCCCGGGCGGACGAGGTGCTCGCACGCCGCGACCTCGCCCCCGGCGACCGCAACGTGTTCACCGCCTGGCGCGCGCAGGTGGCGGCCGACGCGTCGGACTTCGTGCGCCTGGCGCTGCGCCGCCGCATCTGCGTGGGCGAGGGCGACGCCACCGGCTGCGTGCGCGACCGCTGGGCCGCGGAGAGCTATCCGGAGGGCGGGGTCTACGACGGCGTCGGCGACAAGGGGACGGTGGGGCTCGGCGAGGACGCGCGCGCGGTGATCGACCGCCTGCCGCTGGCCGAGCGGGCGGCCCTGGGGCGCGACCCGCAGCTGCCCGGCCAGCTCCGGCTGGACGTGGCGCTGACGAGCTTCGGCCGGGCCGTGCAGCTGCAGGACGACGCCGCCGCCGATTCGCTGGCGCGTGATCTCGCCGCGCTCCTGCCGCAGCTCGCCGCCGACTGGCGCGCCATTTCCGCCGCCAAGCCGGGGCCGGACAAGCGCTTCGCCGAGTTCTACGTCCTGGCCAAGATCCCCGGCCTGCGCACCGACCTCGTCGACCTCACGCGGCCGGAGGGGACGGTGGCGGAGTTCCAGCAGTACTGGACCGACTGGATCGTCCTTCCACGCAGCGCGACCACCCCGCGGCGGCCCCCCGCCCTCGCCCGGTACCAGCAGGCCGGCTACGGCGTGGAGGCGAAGGACGCGGACGCGCAGACCGACCTCGCCTGCCTGGGCGAGTGCGGCAAGGGCGCCGCGCCGCTCCACCCGCCCGCCTTCGCCGCGGCGCTGCAGGGGCGGGCGGCGGTTGAGCGGGCGCGGCTGTTCTCCACGGAGCACGCCTACGACAAGCCGCCCCCGCCCACGCCGCCCGGCGCGACAGCCGCGTGGGACGAGATGCTGGCCTACGTCGACGCCCATCCAAAGGACGCGCGGGCGCCGGAGGCGCTGTACTGGCTCGTCCGCGTCGGGCGCTTCGGCGGCAGCCACGACCACTCGGGCCGCCGCGCCTTCAAGGTGCTGCACGCGCGCTATGGCGCGAGCAGCTGGGCGAAGAAGAGTCCGTACTTCTACGACTGAGGCGGAGTGGTGGTGGTCACGTCCGCATCAACCCCGCCACGCCACGCCGGCGTGCGTCGGGGAAGACGGCGCGATCGAGGTGGGCGGGGTCCACGCCCATGTGGTCGGCGAGGACGCCCTTGATCACCGCGTCCAGGTCGGTGGTGGGCCGCAGGTCGCGCCCGTCCTGCAGCGAGGCGGTCGCCAGCCCCGGCCAGTCGGCGAGCACCCGGCCGCCCTTCACCGCGCCGCCCAGGAGGAAGGCCGCGCCCGCCGTGCCGTGGTCGGAGCCGCCCGTGCCGTTCATCGCCACCGTGCGCCCGAACTCGGTCATCACCAGCACCGCCGTGTCCTTCCACTGCGGGCCCAAGGCGACGGCCAGCGTGTCGAGCCCCTCGTCGA
>CAXSHO010000079.1:0-1454 GCA_964237305.1 uncultured Caulobacteraceae bacterium | reverse complement strand
CGCACCCGCCGAGTCGATGAACGCGATCACGGTCGGCGCGCTGCACGCCGACCACGCGCCGCCATGGCGCTGCCTGTTCACGGGCCATCTGGAGCCCGACATGGCCGTCGTGGCGCCGTACCTCGTCGAGCTGCGCCAGCTTGCGGGTGAGCGCGCCGTCCTGGCCCGCGTGGGTGTCCCAGCCCGCCACGTCCACCACCGCCGCGCACGGGCCGTCCGGCGCGGCCAGGAAGCGGGCCGCCTGGCGCATGAGCGTGGGCAGGTCGTCGCGCCCGCCCGCCTTGGCCACGTCCGCTCCGTTGGCGGCGGCGGCCTCCTTCAGCGCGGCGGAGAGCGAGGGGTCGCGCGCGTCGTAGAGGGCCTGGACGCGGTGCAGCAGGTCCGCCGTCGGCACCGGCAGCGAGTTCGGGGACCAGGAGGTGGTGGGCGCGCGCCCGCGCATCACGAGCGGCGTGGAGGGCGCCAGCGCCACGGCCAGCGCCTCGCGCCGGCTGCGCACGGGCCCGGGCAGGCCGAGGAGCGCGCGGTTCAGCCATCCGTCCGGCAGGCCGTAGGGTCGGTTGGAGCCGGTCTCCAGGACGTTCTGCGCGTCGAAGTGCGAGCGGTCGCGGTAGGGCGAGGCCGTCGCGTGCACCACAACCACCTCGCCCGCCGTGTAGCGTGCGTGCAGCCGCGCCAGCGAGGGGTGCAGGCCGAAGGTGGCGTCGAGCGGCAGCGCGCCCGCGGTGGCCAGCCCCGCCCGGGCGCTGACGTATTCGGGGTCGCCGGTGGCGGGCACGGCGGCCAGCCCGTCCAGCGCGCCGCGCAGGAGCACCACGACGAGTCGCTTGTCGCCCTGGCCCGCCGCGGCGAAGGCGAGGCGGGGCGCGCCGGAGAACAGGCCGGCGGCGGTGACGGTGCGGATCAGGTCGCGGCGGGAGCGGTCGGTCACGGCGGTCACCTCAGCGGCGTTGGAAGTCGGGGCTGACGAGGAAGATGGACAGGCCCTGGGCGGGGCTGTCGGCGGCGCGGATGGCGCGCAGCGTCTCGGGCGTGAGCTGCGGGCCCAGCGCGGAGGCGGCGACCGCCGCCGGGTCCACGCCCGCGCTGGCGAGCCCGCGGGAGGCCACGGCCGCCCACTCCAGCCGCTTCCACAGGGGGTCGGCGCCCGTCCAGGCGGCCTCCTGGTCGGCCCAGCCGTCCGGCCCTGCGGGCGAGTTCGGCCGCTGGCCCATGCGGGTGAGGAGGTTCACCAGCTGCCGGTCGGGCATGGGCGCCACGTCCAGCGCGCGCTGGGCGGAGACCACGAACTCCTCCGGCGTCTTGTACTTGCTCGAGCGCGGCCGCCACGCCTCGGGCGACTGCACCACCGCGCGGGCGAGGGTGGGCATGTCGCCGTCGCCCTTGCGGTACGTCGCGGCGATGCGCGCCACCGCCGAGGGCGGCGGGTCGTCCGCGATGAAGTGGCGGGCGAG
>CAXSHO010000078.1:5215-15421 GCA_964237305.1 uncultured Caulobacteraceae bacterium | reverse complement strand
CCTGATCGCCACGGGCGGCACGGCGGAGGCGGGCGTCAAGCTCCTGCGCGGCGCGGGGGCGGAGGTGGTGGCCGCCTGCTTCATCGTCGACCTGCCGGAGCTCGGCGGGGCGGACCGCCTGCGCGCGCTGGACGTGCCCGTCGCCACGCTGATCGCCTTCGACGGGCACTGAGGTCCGCCGTCATCCCGGGCGCGCAGCGACCCGGGACCCAGGAGTTCAGGTGGCGCGCGTGGTCCTGGGTCCCGGGTCGGCTGCGCCGCCCGGGATGACGGTCGAGGCTACGCCAGCGTCAGGAGGTGCTCGCGCTCGAAATCGCGCAGCTCGGCGTCGCGGCGGTCGCGCACCTTCAGCGCCCACTCCGGGTCGCTGATCAGCGCGCGGCCCACGGCCACGAGGTCGAACTCCTCGCGCTCCAGCCGCCTGAGCAGGCCGTCGAGCGAAGCGGGCTTGGAGCTCTCGCCGCCGAACGCCGCCACGAACTCGCCGGACAGGCCCACCGAGCCCACGGTGATGGTGGGCGCGCCCGTGAGCTTCTTGGCCCAGCCAGCGAAGTTCAGGCCGTCCGCGCCGTCGATCTCCGGGAACTCGGGCTCCCAGAAGCGACGCTGCGAGCAGTGGAGGACGTCCACGCCCGCCTCCACCAGCGGGAGGAGCCAGTCGGCCATCTCGTCGGGCGTGTGCGCCAGGCGCACGTCGAAGTCCTGCTGCTTCCACTGGCTCAGCCGCAGAAGGATCGGGAAGTCGGCGCCGACCGCCGCGCGCACCGCCTTCACCGCCTCCACCGCGAAGTGCAGCCGCTCCTTCAGCGTGGCGCCGCCGAAGGCGTCTTCGCGTGCGTTGGTGCCCGACCACAGGAACTGGTCCAGGAGGTAGCCGTGCGCGCCGTGCAGCTCGGCGCAGTCGAAGCCCAGCCGCTCGGCGTCCGCGGCGCCTTGCGCGTAGGCGGCCACCGTGTCGGCCAGCGACTCCTCCGTCATCGGCTCGCCGAACCGCTTGCCGGGGGAGGACAGGCCGGAGGGGCTGTCCACCGGGCCCGGAGCGACCCAGTCGGTCATGCGGTTGCGTGCGGAGCCGACGTGCCAGAGCTGCGGTCCCATCCGGCCGCCCGCGGCGTGCACCGTGTCGATCACCCGCTTCCAGCCCGCGAGCGCCGCCTCGCCGTGGAAGTCAGGCACCTTGGGGTCGTTCTTGGCGGCGGGCCGGGCGATGGCCGTGCCCTCCGACAGGATCAACCCCACCGCCCCCGCCGCGCGCTTGCGGTAGTACTCCGCCACGTCCGCCCCGGGCACGCCCTCGGGCGAGAAGGAGCGCGTCATGGGCGCCATGACGATGCGGTTGGCGAGGCTCAGGCCCTTGTGCGTGAAGGGCTGGAACAGGCTGTCGAGGCTCACGGGCGGCTCCTGCGGAAGGCGTCGAGCTAGGAGGTCGGGGCGGAGACTGCAATCCGCCTCCTCCGGAACGGGGCAGGTGGCGCGGGCCGCAGGCTCGTGCCGGAAGGGGCGACGCGACACGTCCCGCGTCGCGCCACCCCCTCCACCATGCTGCGCATCGTCCTCTCCCCCGTATCGCGAGAGGACTCGACCGTCGTCACTCCCACACGATCGTCGGTGGCGGCTTCACGCCAGCACCCGCGTCCAGCGCCTCCAGCACCTGGACGGCGGCGTCCATGAGGACGCGGGCGGCGGGATCGTCGGGGCGGGCGGCGGTGACGGGCGCGCCTGCGTCGCCGCCCTCGCGCAGCGCGAGGGAGATGGGCACCTCGCCCAGGAACGGCGCGTCCAGTTCGGCGGCGGTGCGCCGCGCGCCCCCGCGCCCGAAGATCTCCACCGCCCGGCCGTCCGCGTCGACGAAGTAGGCCATGTTCTCGATCACGCCCAGGATCGGCACGGCGGTCTTGCGGAACATCTCGGCCCCGCGGCGCACGTCGATCAGCGCGACCTCCTGTGGCGTGGAGACGATCACCGCCCCGTCCATGGCCACGCGCTGGGCGAGCGTCAGCTGCACGTCGCCCGTGCCGGGAGGCATGTCGATCACCAGGACGTCCAGCGGCTCGGCCTGCGTCCCCCAAGCCACCTCGTTGAGAAGCTGGGTGACGGCGGAGGAGGCCATGGGGCCGCGCCAGATCATGGGCGCCCCCTCGTCCACCAGGAGGCCGATGGAGGCGCAGGCCACGCCCCAGGCCGTGACGGGCTGGAGGCGGCTGTCCGACCCCACCTGCGGCTCGTCGCGCAGCCCCATCATCTTGGGCGCGGAGGGGCCGTACACGTCGGCGTCGAGCAGTCCCGCGCGGCGGCCGAGCAGGGCGAAGGCGCAGGCGAGGTTGACCGCCACGGTGGACTTACCGACGCCCCCCTTGCCCGACGCCACGGCCACCACGTGGCGCACGTGCGCGGGCTTCTGCGCGCCGGGCGCCGGGCGGGGCTGCATCTGCGCCTGCGCGTCCGCGGCGATGCGCCCGCCCCGCCGCACGCGGGTGACGCCCGGGGCGGGGGACGGGGAGGGCGCATCCTCCGCGGTGAGCGCCACGTGCACGCGCACCACGCCGGGCAGCGCCTTGAGCGCGGCCTCCGCCGCCTCGCGCACCGGGCCGTAGAGCGCCACGTCCCGCGCCGCCACCTCCAGCATGAAGCCCGCCCGGTCGGGCGCGACCACGAGGCCCTGCACCAGCCCCGCCTCGGCCAGGCCGCGGCCGCTCCTGGGGTCGCGCACGGTGTCCAGCGCGCGCAGCGCCTCCGCCCGGTCAGGCATCGACGAACTCGGCGGCGCGGTAGCCCTGGAAGTGCAGCAGCGTCCGAAGATCGGTGTGCTCCACCGCCGCGTCCGCCGCCTGCGCCACCACCGGCTTGGCGCGGTAGGCGACGCCCAGGCCCGCCGCCGCGATCATGGCGAGGTCGTTGGCCCCGTCGCCCACCGCCAGCACCTCCTCCAGCGGGAGGTCGAGCGCGCCCGCCTCCTCCTGCAGGGCGGCGAGCTTGGCCTCGCGGCCCAGGATCGGCTCGGCCACCTCGCCCGTGAGCCGCAGGCCGTCGTCAAGGAGCGTGTTGGCGCGCTCCGCGTCGAAGCCGGCCAGGGCGGCGACGGGCCGGGTGAAGCTTGCGAAGCCGCCGGAGACCAGCACGGTGCGCGCGCCCGCCGCCCGCATGGTGGCCGTGAGCGTGCGGGCGCCGGGGTTCAGGCGCACGCGCTCGGCCAGGCACCGCGCCACCTCCGCCAGCGGCAACCCCTTGAGGCGAGCCACGCGCTCGCGCAGGGCGGGCTCGAAGGCGATCTCGCCCCGCATGGCGCGCTCGGTCACCGCCGCCACCTCCGCCCCCGCGCCGGCGAGGTCGGCCAGCTCGTCCAGGCACTCGCAGCCGATCACGGTGGAGTCCATGTCGGCCACCAGGAGGCGCTTCCTACGGCCGGCGGCGGGCTGCACCGCGTGGTCCACCGGCAGGTCGGCCAGGGCCTCGCGCAGGGCGGGCCGCAGCTCGCCGAGCTCCGCCTCGCCTTCCGCCAACCAGTCCTGCGCGAGAGGGCCGAGGGGGCGGGGCTCCTTGACGCGCAAGGCCAGCGCGGCCACCGCTCGCGCGGCGCGTCGCCCGGCGTCGGGCAGCGCCGCGGCGTCGGCCGCCACGAGGGTGAGCGCGTAGAGCATGGAGCCGGGCGTCTGGCTGATCGCGGGGCCCACCGCAAGCGGCAAGTCCGCCGCCGCCCTGGCCCTGGCCGAGCGCACGGGCGCGGAGATCGTCAACGCCGACGCCCTGCAGATCTACCGCGACCTCCGCGTGCTCTCCGCCCGTCCGTCGCCCGGCGAGGAGGCCTGCGCGCCGCACCACCTCTACGGCATGGTGGACGCGGCGGAGGCGTGGTCCGTCGGCCGTTGGCTGCGCGCCGCCCTGCCGGTGCTGGCGGAGGTCGCCGGACGGGGGCGGCCGGCGGTGGTGGTGGGCGGGACGGGGCTCTACCTCCGCGCCCTCACCGCCGGCCTCGCCGAGACGCCGCCGGTGTCGGACGCGGTGCGCGCCGAGGTCGCCGCGGAACTGGCGGCGGCGGGCGAGGCGGCCTTGCGCGCACGGCTGGCCGCGGTGGACCCCGAGGCCGCGCGCCGCATCGCCCCGGGCGACCGGCAGCGCCTCGTCCGCGCCGCCGCCGTGGCCCGCGCCAGCGGCCGCCCGCTCACCGCCTGGATGGCCGACACCCGCGCACCGCTCGCCCCCGGCGCGTGGCGGGCGGTGGTCCTGGCCCCCCCGCGCGCCGAGCTCTACGCCCGCTGCGACGCCCGCTTCGACGCCATGCTGGAGGCGGGGGCGCTGGACGAGGTGCGTAGACTTCTCGCGCGCGGGCTCGATCCAAGGCTCCCGGCGCTGAAGGCGGTGGGCGTGCGCGAGCTCGGCGCCCACCTGCGCGGCGAGGCCGACCTCGGCGCGGCGCGGGAGGCCGCCCAGCGTGAGACCCGCCGGCTCGCCAAGCGCCAACTCACCTGGTTCCGCAACCAGGCGGCGGACTGGCCGCGGGTGGAGACGCCCGCCGCCGCGGTGAAGGGCTTGCTCCACCCCCTCGACCTCGCCTAGCTCCCGGCCATGCGGCGGATCCGGCGTGTCTTCCTCTCCGGCCCCGACCTGTTCATGCCGGACGGCGCGGAGCTCCTGGCCGCCAAGCGGGCGGCGTGCGCGGCGGCGGGGTTCGAGGGCGTGCACGCGGCGGAGGGCGTCGGCGAGGGCCTGCCGGGCGAGCTCAAGGCCCGCACCCTCTACGCCGAGGTGATCGCCGCCCTGCGCGGCTGCGACGCGGTGGTGGCCAACCTCACGCCCTGGCGCGGGCCGCACCCCGATCCCGGCACGGTGTTCGAGGCCGGCTTCGCGGGCGGGCTGGGCGTGCCCGTCTTCGCCTACATGAACGTCGCCACCCCGGAGCTGGCGGACCACCGCGACCGCGTGGCCGCCGTCGTGGGCGCCTCGCTCGACGAGCGCGGCGAGTGGCGCGACCCCGACGGCGGGCTGATCGAGGACCTGGGCCTGCCCGAAAGCGTGATGCTGTGGGCGGAGGCCCGCCGCTACGTGGTGGTCGCCACCCCCGATCCCCTGGGCGACATCACCGGCCTGGATCTGTGCCTGGAGGCGCTGCAAGCCTACGCGGCGTGAGCGGAGGCGCCGGACGGCGGGTGAACCTTAGCGGCTCCCGCGGATTGCGTCCGGCGACCCACGCCACCGAGGACCACCGCCATGCCCGTGATCAACAAGGACATCATCGCGCTCACCGAAGGCAACAAGAACTGGCAGCAGGAAGTCTACTATGACGAGCAGTGCCAGATCGTCATGATGCACATCCCGCCGGGCGAAGACATCGGCGAGGAGACGCACGAGGCCGACCAGACCACCTTCGTCGTCTCAGGCGAGGGGCAGGCGGTGGTGGACGGCTCGCGGTCGAAGATCACGGCCAACCACCTTGTGATCGTGCCCAAGGGCTCGACGCACAATTTCGTCAACAAGGGCGACACCCCGCTGAAGATCTACACCGTCTACTCTCCGCCCGCCGAGGAAAAGGGCATCTCGCACAAGACCAAGGCGGAAGCCGAGGCGGCCGAGGAGGACTGACGCCGCCGACGGCGGCTCACTTCACCTGGGCGTCGTCGATCCGGAAGAACAGGCCGCGCTCGCCGTTGTTGGCGAGCGCGAACCTGCCCGACACCTGCACCATGCGGTCGGTGATGGGCAGGCCGGAGCGGCTGAACACCTCCACCACCTCGTTGGGCTCCCCGGGCGGGCAGAAGAAGCACACGGGCGTGTACTTGGAGAGCAGGAAGTGGCGCGAGCGCGCCTCCGTGTCGAGCGGCAGCATGAAGCCGGACAAGGCCACCGGCTTCCTGTCCAGAGCCTTCACCTCCGGCGGGAAGGCGGCGGTGAACACCCCCTTGGACGCGTCCTCGCCGATGCGCGTGCGCCGCAGGACCGCCCAGGTGGGCGCCTTGGACTGTGGCAGGCCCGCCTGCGCCGACCGCTCGCCCGCGCCCTGGCCGGTCGACGGAGCGGCGGGGGCCGCGCGGGCGCTCACCTTGGCGGCGTGGGCCGCGCCCGCGGTGGTCAGCAGAGCTGCGGCGAGGATCCGGCCGGTGGTCTTCATCAGGCGCCCTTCTCGATGTGCGCGTCGTCCAGGCGGAAGAACAGGCCGGAGCCGCCGTCGGCGTTGATGTGCAGCTTGCCGCGGACGGAGATGAGGCCGCTCATCGGCTTCACGAACTCCGCCAGGTTCACCTCCATCGCCTCGTTGGGCGCGCCCGGCGGGCAGAAGGCGCAGACCGGCGTGTAGCGGGTGAGCACGAAGGTGGTGAAGGGCGGCATCAGACCGGTGGGAAGCATGAAGCCCTCCACGGCCACCTCGCGCCCGTCCAGCGCGCGCACCTCGGGCGGGTTGTCGGCCTTGAACACGCCCTTGGCGGGGTCGCCGGTGATGCGGGTGTGCGCCAGGGTGCGCCACAGGGGGTCGGGCGACTGCGGCATCAGGTTCTGCCGCGCCCGTTCGGACGCGGGCTGGGCGGAGACGGGGCGCGGCGGCTCGGCGCGGACGGGGGCCGCCAGGAGCGCCAGGAGGGCGAGCGCGATCACGAGGCGGTGGCGTCCGTCAGCTGGAAAAACAGGCCCTGCCCGCTGTCGCCCACGAGCTTCAGCCGGCCCTTCACGAAGAACTGCCGTCGCTCGTAGTGGATAGGCTTGGTGGTGAAGACCTCCAGCGCCTCCGTCGCCTCGTTGGGTGGGCAGAAGGGGCAGCCCGAGCTGCGCCGGGTGAGGATGAAATGGTTTGTGTCCAGGCTGGGCTGCAGCGGCGTGATGTAGCCGCCGATGTCCATCACCTTGCCCTCCGCCCGCTTCAGGTCCGCGGGGAACTGCGCCGTCATCGCGCCGCGGACCTTGTCGGGCGTGATCTTCACGGCGTGGAACTGCGTCCAGCGCGGGTCGTCCGGATGGTCGGGCGCGTCGGGCGAGCCCTCCGGCTGGCCGAAGATCTGGAAGCCGCACAGCATCAGGACCGCGGCCAGCCCCAACCCGGCGCGCCCGAGGCGGGGAAGGGCGGAACGCATCACGCGCCCCTCAGCACGGTGGCGGGGTTGGTGCGATAGGCGATCAGCCCCGGCGCCGCGGCCGCGACGAGGCTCAGGACCGCCGCGCCCACCAGGATCAGGAGCTCGGGCGCGCCCGGCGCAGGCAGCGGCAGGCTGGGCCCGCCGCCCTGCGCCGCCGCGTGCGCCGCGAAGGAGGCCGCCAGCCGCCCCAGCACGATCCCGCCCGCGCCGCCCGCGATCCCCAGGAGCAGCCCCTCCAGCGTCACGAGCCCGAACAGGAGGCGCGGCGGGCCGCCGAGCGCGCGCAAGAGCGCCAGCTCGCGCCGCCGCTCGCTCACCGCCGAGAACAGCGCCACGAAGAAGCCCAGCGCGGACAGCGCCAGGAGGCCGATCCCGAAGCTCCGCAGCACGTCCGCCCCCGTGCCCAGGAGCGTGACGAGGTGCGCGGTCTCCACCGCCGGGCTCGCCGCCTGCAGGTTGGGCATGGAGGTGACGTAGCGCGGCATCATCAGCGCCCCCATGGCCGACTTGTATGTCACGAGGAGGGCGGTGACCTCCCGCTGGCCCGGGCTCTTGTCCACGTCGTGGAGGTCGATGGGCTTGCCTGCGGCCAGGGCCTCGGCGTGCTCCACCTCCTCGTGGTGGTGCACCTGCCAGACGCTGGCGGTGTCGGTGAGCACCACGCGGTCGATCACCGTGCCCGTGGGCTTCAACACGCCCACCAGCACATAGGGGCTGTCCTTGTGCGCTTCGCCGCCGGGCGACAGGCCGTGGTCGCCCACGAAGCTCTTGCCCATCTGCAGGTGCAGGCTCTTCTGCGCCGTCGATCCGACCACCGCCTCCATGGGCTTGGTCCACAACCGCCCCTCGCCGAGCTGCGCCTTATAGAGATCCACATAGCCGGTGGAGGTGCCCACGATGCGGAAGCCGCCGACGTTGTCGCCCAGCGACACGGGCACGGCGCGGCGCACCATCATGTTGTGCGACAGCTGCTCGGCCACCGGCAGGGGAATGTTGCCCGTCGGCTGGTCGAGTTGGAACACCGAAGACATGATCAGCTGCAGCGGGCTGCCCTTGGCCCCCACCACGAGGTCCACGCCCGCCAGGTCGCGCTCGAACCGGCGCGACAGCCCCGAGTTCAGCGCCAGGAGCGCCGTGAGCACCGCCACGCCGAGCGCCAGCGTCAGCGCGTGGAAGGCCCAGGTGAGCGGGCGGCGGCGGATGAAGGCGGCGACGAGCCGGAGCGTGGTCATGCGGCGCTCCGTTCGCTGCGGGCCTCGGTTGCGGCCATCGGCTCGGCGGTGACGCTGCGGCTGGTGCGGCCCACCAGCCGCAGGTCGTGGGTGGCGATGACCAGCGCGGCCCCCGTCTCCGCCGCCGCGCGGGCGAGGAGCGCGGCCACGCGCTCGCAGCTGGCGTCGTCCAGGCTGGCGGTGGGTTCGTCGGCCAGGATCAGGCGGGGGCGCATGAGCATGGCGCGGGCGATGGCGGCGCGCTGGGCCTGGCCTCGGCTGAGCGTCTCGGCGGGGCGGTGCGCGCGGTCGGCGAGGCCGAGCTCGTCCAGGAGCTCCAGGGCGCGTCCGCGGTCCTGCGTCTGGCCCGCCGCGAACGGCGCGAGGAGCACGTTCTCCAACGTGGTGAGGCCCGGGATCAGGTTCAGGTCCTGAAAGACGAGCCCTATGGAGCGGCCGCGGAAGGCGTCCCGCGCCCGGGGCGACAGCGCCGCCACGTCCACGTCGTCCACGCGCAGGGATCCGCTCAGGACGTCGGACAGGCCCGCCATGGCCAGCAGCAGCGTGGTCTTGCCCGAGCCGGAGGGGCCGATCACCAGCGCCGTCTCGCCCTCGCGCACGGTGAGCGCGGGAAGCCGGGCGAGGGGCAGGGCGCCGTAGCCGGCGACGAGGTCAGCGACGTGCAGCATCGGCGGTCCCGCAGGCGGCGGCCCAGGCGCGCAGGTGGTCGTAGCCCAGGAAGCCCGTGCGACGTCCACATACCCGGCCCGCTCCGTCGAAGGCGACCGCCAGCGGCAGGCGCGGCGGCGCCCCGCCGTAGCTGGTGAGGAGCGCGGCGGGGTCGCCCACCCCGCGCAGTGTGTCGCGCTCGGACAGGCCGATCCTGGCCAGGGCGGGGCCGAGCGGGCCGGTGCGGCCGGGCGCTTCGTCCAGCGCCACCGGCTGAAGGCGGAGCGGCGCCGCGGCCTTGCGGAGCTGCGGCAGGTCGGCGAGCTCGGCTAGGCAGGGCCCGCAGTCCGCACGCCAGAACATCACGACGGAGGAGCGTAGGCTTGCGGAGTCCACCGCCCGTCCGTCCAGCGTGGCGGTCGAGGGCGGCGAGGCGGCCAGGACGACGCTGAGGAGAAGGGGCGGCACGGGCAAGCGGAGACTCCTGCCGCAGGCGATAGCATATAGCGTCCCCGCCATCCATCCCGATGGACGTCCTCGCAGCCCCGTTATACTGTAGCTTACGGCAGGGGGCGGCGGGTGAGCGAGCAGGGTCGAAGTCTGGGCGCGGCCCTGGTGAGCGAGGCGCGCGACGACGCGGCCGCCGGCGCCGCCGTGTCCGCCAGGCACGAGCGCAAGGCTTGGCTCGTCGCGTCGCTGAGCCTCGTCGTCATGGTGGGCGAGATCGGCGCCGGGCTGTGGCTGAACTCGGTGGCGCTGCAGTCCGACGGCCTGCACTCGGGCACCCACGCGGCGGTGCTGTTCATCGCGGCCGGCGCCTACGTGGTGGCGCGCCGCCGCGGGCTGGATCCCCGCCGCGTCGCGCGCACCCTCGACATCGCGGCCCTGATCAACGGGGCGCTGCTGGCCGTCGCCGGCGTCGGCATCGGTGCGGAGGCCGTGGAGCGCATGGTCTCACCCGAGCCCGTGCGCTTCGGCGAGGCCGCGCTGATCACCGCGGTGGGCCTGGTGGTCAGCGCGGTGAGCGCCGTCATGCTGCGGGAGGACCATGCGCGCTCGCACCAGGGCGCGCCGGGCCAGCATGCGCAGGGGCGGGACCTGAACCTCTGGGCCGCCTACCTCCACATGTTCGCGGACGTGGCGACCTCCGTCCTCGCCCTGGCCGCCCTGCTGCTGGGTGTCCTCACCGGGTGGGCGCGGCTGGATGCGGCGGTGGGCATCCTCAACTCGGTGGTGGTGGCGGGCTTCTCGATCCGGCTCTTGCG
>CAXSHO010000078.1:4807-5205 GCA_964237305.1 uncultured Caulobacteraceae bacterium | reverse complement strand
CTTGGAAGGCCCTGTCCCGCTGAGGCGCTTCGCGGGGTCCTCCGCGGCGGCGCATCCCGCGATGGGAGGTGGTTGCGCCCGGAACCCTCCGCAGGGCCGGCGGTTGCGGTGAGACGGGCCTGCGGCGACACCGCTCGCGGGCCGAGGAGAGAAATCATGAAGCGGATCATGCTGATGGCGACGCTGGCGCTGGCCGGCGGAGCGGGAGCGGCGCAGGCGCAGGTCGCCGCACCCGACTATGTGAAGATGGCCGGCGCCTCCGACAAGTTCGAGATCACGGAGGCGAAGCTGGCGCAGCAGCGCTCGCACAGCGCCCAGGTCAGGCAGTACGCGGCGATGATGGTGCGTGAGCACACCGACTCGACGGCCAAGATCAAGGCGGCCGCCCGCGAGACCAT
>CAXSHO010000078.1:0-4797 GCA_964237305.1 uncultured Caulobacteraceae bacterium | reverse complement strand
ACGCTCCCCCGCCGCCCATGCTGGACGACGAGCAGCAATCCAACCTCGCCGCCCTGAAGGCGACGCACGGCGCGCAGGAGTTCGACCGGACCTACCTGGACCAGCAGGTGGCCTCGCACCAGAAGGCGCTGGAACTGCAGCAAGGCTACGCGCAGTCCGGCGACGCGCCGCCGCTCCGCAAGGCGGCGGGCGAGATCACGCCCGTCGTCGAGCACCATCTGTCGATGGCGAAGGAGCTTCAGTCGACCATGAAGTGAGTGCGGGCGGGGTGGACGCGTCGTCCGCCCCGTTCCCTTTTCCGCGTAGGCGAGGGTGTCGCCGCCCCGGTCGACACGGCCTCCTTCACACCGCGTTAGCCAAACCCGGTCAACTGTCTCTCCGTCCTTCGCCCTGACAGAGAAGAACATTTTGACACGGCACGTAGGTTGGAGCGCGTTGGCCGCGCTGACCTTGACCTTCGCCGGGTCGGCGCATGCGGGCGACCTCGTCAACTCGGGCAAGCTGCTTCTCACCGACGGCGTCGCGGCCATCGAGGGAGAGGCGGGCGGCGGGCTCGGGGCCTGGGCGGTGATCGCCGGCGGCGAGACGGTGGATGGCGTGGGAGTCCGCGTCCACGGCACATACGTCTCCACACCCGACTTCAGCCTCACCTCCGGCGGGATCGCGGTCGGCCTCTTCGACCGGCTGGAGCTTTCCTACGCCCGCCAGCAGTTCGACACCGGGGCGGCGGGAGCGGCCCTCGGCCTCGGGCGCGGCTTCACCTTCGACCAGGACGTGGTCGGCGCGAAGGTGCGCCTCCTCGGCGACGCGGTCTATGACCAGGACCGCCTGCTTCCGCAGGTTTCGGTGGGGCTGCAATACAAGTCCAACGACCAGAACGGCGTGGTGCGCGCCGTGGGGGCCAAGTCCACCGAAGGCGTCGACGTCTACGTGGCGGCGAGCAAGCTGTTGCTGGCGCAGAGCGTCCTTCTGAGCGGGACCGTGCGCGCCACCAAGGCCAACCAGTTCGGCATCCTGGGCTTCGGGGGCGATCGCCACGACCGTTACTCACCGCAGTTCGAGGGCTCGGCCGCCTGGCTCCTCACGCGTCGGGTGGTGGTGGGGGCCGAGGTGCGCACCAAGCCCGACAACCTCCGCTTCGCGCATGAGCGGGACGCCTATGACGTGTTCGCGGCCTACGCCTTCAACAAGGCCGTCTCGCTCACCGTGGCCTATGTCGACCTCGGACCCGTGGCCACCTTCACAGGCCAGCGGGGCGCCTACGTCTCGCTCCAGGCCGGCTTCTGACCCCGTGGGAGAGCTTCGATGACCCTTCTCGCCGCCCTGGCCGCCGTCGCGCTCGCAGGATCGGAGGCGCCGACGCCGAGCGCCCCGCCGCCGGGGGAGAAGCCGGTGGAGGCCTACACGCAGTCCAACGCCAACGCCGGCGTCGCCCCCGTGAGCGGGACGGCGACCTTCGCGGCCTTTCACGGACGCGCCGGCCTGGACCGGATCACCACGACCCTTGTCAAACGGGTGAGGACGGACCCCCGCACCCAGGAGATCTTCGCCGCCGCCGACACCGTGCGCCTGCAACGCACCCTCGCCGAGCAGTTCTGCTACATCCTGAACGGCGGCTGCGACTACACCGGCCGCGACATGCAGAGCTCCCACCGGGACCAGGGCTTGCAGTTCTCCGACTTCAACGCCCTGGTGGAGAACCTGCAGATCGCTATGGACGAGGAGCGGGTGCCCTTCCGCGCCCAGAACGTGCTCCTGGCCAAGCTCGCGCCCATGCAGCGCGCCGTGGTGGTGAGGCGCTCCCCGGCCGTCCTCAAGACGTGGCGCCGAAAACTCGCGGCGCTGCGCACGGGGGGCTGAGCGGGCCACATCCGGTTAACTCCGCGCCGCCTAAGAGAGGAAGATGTCCCCCCGACTTTCCCGACCCATACTGGGCTTCCTCATGGCCGGGAGCCTCGCCGCGCGGGTGAACGCCGCCGACGTCTCCGTGACCCTGAAGGACGCCCGCGGCGCGCCGGTTGCGGACGCGGTGGTGACGCTCTCCATCAGCGGTGCGAAGACCCCCGCCCGCTACGGGCAGCCCCTGCGTGTGGCGCAGCACAAGCTCCGCTTCGAGCCCTTCGTGCTGGTGGCTCCCGTCGGGGCGGAGGTGAGCTTCCCCAACGAGGACGCCGTCCGCCACCAGGTCTACTCGTTCTCGCCCACGAAGAAGTTCGAGCTGAAGCTGTTCGGCCAGGACCAGAGCCGGTCGATCCGCTTCGACAAGACGGGCGTGGTGGCGCTCGGCTGCAACATCCACGACGCCATGGTGGCGTTCATCAAGGTGACGGACGCGCCCTTCGCGGCCGTCACCGACGCAGCGGGGCGGGTGGTGCTGCACGGGGTGCCGGCGGGCGCCGCCAAGGTGCAGGTGTGGCAGCCGTACCTGAAGGCTCCGAACAACACGCTCTCCGCCGACGTGGCGGTTCCGGACCGCGGCTCCGTGGAGCGGGCGTTCAGCGGCGTCGTGCAGCCCCCGCGCGGCATGGGGCCGATGTAGGTGTTCCAGCGCCTCCAGACCCGCCTCACCGTCCTCTACGCGGCGATGTTCGGGGTCGTGCTCCTCGGCGTGTGCGGCTTCGTCTACGCCGGCGTCTCCAGCCAGGCGCGCCGGGTGGTCGAGACCAACCTCGCCTCCACGGGGGCGGTGTTCGACAAGCTGTGGCAGGTGCGCGTCGACCGGCTGCAGAGCGGCGCGGAGGTGCTGGCGCGCGACTTCGGCTTCCGCGCGGCGCTGGCCTCCCACGACGCCCCCACCATCGCCTCGGCCATCGACAACCTCCGCGAGCGTCTGCACCTGGACGTCGCCTTCGCCACCGACCCTGACGGGCGGGCGCTGTCCGGCGCGACGGCCGCGATCGCCGCCCCCGTAGGCGCGACCCTGGCGCGCACGGGGGAGGCCCGGGGCGTGATGTTCGCCGGCGGCCAGGCCTACGAGGTGGTGTCCGTCCCGATCTACGCGCCCCAGCTGCAGGGCTGGATCGTGTTCGCCGTCAGGCTCGACGCCGTGCAGATGCGCTCGCTCGCGCAACTGTCCTCCATCCCGCTCACCGCGGGCGTCGTCCACGAGACGCGGGGCGCCTGGCGGGGCGAGGGGATGCGCGAGGGCGAGCTGGCCAAGCTCCTGCGCCACCCCGACCGCCCGGGCCTCCTCGTCACGGCGCGGGGGCGGGACTTCGCGCTGGTGCGCAAGCTCCCCACGCCGGACGGGGCGGACGCCGCGGCGCTGCTCCTGCGCTACCCGCAGGCCGAAGCGCTGCGGCCTTATCGCCAGCTGCTGGGGATCGTCGCGGCGCTCGGCTTCGGGGGCATGATGCTGGTGGCGTTCGGAAGCTGGATGCTGGCGAGCTCGGTCACCCGGCCGATCGCCGAGCTCGCCAAGGCGGCGGGCGGGTTGCGGCAGGGCAAGATCGTGCACGTCGACGTGCGCGGGCGCGACGAGATCGGCGCGCTGGCGGACGGCTTCAACGCCATGGTCGACGCGGTCTCCGAGCGCGAGCTGCGCATCCGGCAGGCCGCCCTCGCGGACTCGGAGACGAGGCTTCCCAACCGCCTGGCGCTGGAGCGGCGGCTCCGGGCGAGGGCGGAGGGGCTGGGCGAGGGCCGCACCCTCGTCGCCGCCGCCTTCGGCGTGCACCAGTTCGCCCGCATGCGCGGGGTGATCGGCTATGACCTCGCCGCCGAGCTGATGAAGAGCCTGGGCGCGCGCCTCATCGCGCTGCAGCCCGGCTGGGTGCTCGCCCGCATCTCGAGCGACACGCTGGGCGTCCTGTTCGACGCCGCCGAACCGGACGACGCCGCCGACCAGGTGGAGGCGGCGCGCCAGGTACT
Source organism: uncultured Caulobacteraceae bacterium (assembly GCA_964237305.1). Lineage (GTDB taxonomy): Bacteria > Pseudomonadota > Alphaproteobacteria > Caulobacterales > Caulobacteraceae > JASLDZ01. The sequence continues at coordinate 927 of CAXSHO010000078.1, read as the reverse complement.
GGAGGCGGCGGTGCCGGTGGGGGGCCACCTGATCGACGTGCGGGTCGCCACGGGTCTCGGCTTCGGCGCGACCCCGCACCTGATCCGCGACGCGGAGATCGCGCTGGATGTCGCCCGGCAGAAGGGCGTCCACAGCGCGCGCTTCGACCCGGTGGCGCGCAAGCGGGCGGCGGCGAGCCTCGGCCTCATGCCCGAGCTGCGCCGCGCCATCGCCGACGACGCCCTCACCCTGGCGCACCAGCCCAAGTGGAACGTCCGCACCGGCGACGTCACCAGCGTCGAGAGCCTGATCCGCTGGACGCATCCCCGGCGCGGCGCGATCCGGCCCGACGCCTTCATCGGCCTCGCGGAGGAGACCGGAGACATCCGCGCCTTGACCGACTGGGTGGTGACCCGCGCGGTGGCCGAGCAGGCGGAGCTGGCCGACGCCGACCGGTCGATCGCCGTTTCCGTCAACCTGTCCGGCCGCCTCGTGGGCGACCCCGGCTACACGCGCTGGCTGCTGGACGCCCTCTCCAAGGCCAGGGCGCCCATGTGCCTGGAGATCACCGAGACCGCCATCATCGGGAACCCGGAGGCGGCGCTGCGGACCTTCGAGCAGCTGAGCGAGGCGGGCGTCTCCATCTCCATCGACGACTACGGCTCCGGCCTGTCCTCCCTCGCCTACCTCAAGCAGATCGCCGCGCACGAGCTGAAGCTGGACCGCAGCCTGGTGGTGGACGTGGGGCGGAGCTCGCGAGACGCGCTCCTGATCAAGTCCACCGTCGACCTGGCGCACGGCCTGGGGATGAAGGTGGTCGCCGAGGGCGTCGAGACCGAGGAGGTGATGGCCCTCCTGGGAGTTCTGGGATGCGACTGCATCCAGGGCTGGCACGTGGCGCGGCCCATGCCGCTGGCGGCGCCGGTGACGAGAACGGTCAGGCCCTT
>CAXSHO010000077.1:0-15476 GCA_964237305.1 uncultured Caulobacteraceae bacterium | reverse complement strand
CTGGCCGGGCTCGCCCGCCCGTTCGAGGCGGTGGTCGCCCACGAACACGCCCACATCCTCACCGACGAGACGGGGGCGCCCGGCTTCTTCGGCCAGGGCGTGGGGCTCCTCGGCCTGTCGGGCGCGCACGGCCGCATCGACCCCGCCGCGCTGGAGGCGGCGCTTCAGCGGCCGGACGTGAGCTATCGCCAGTCCGCCGCCGCCCTGTCGCTCACCAACGCCACCGAGTACGGGGCCGTCTACACCGCCGGGGAGGTGGCGCGGCTGACCGGGATCGCCCGGGCGCACGGGCTGCCCGTGCACCTGGACGGCGCGCGCCTCGCCAACGCTGCGGCCGCAGGTTTCGACCCGCGCCGCATCAAGGACCTGGGCGTCGACGTCCTGGTCGTGGGCGGCACCAAGGCCGGCATGCCCCCCACGGAGGCGGTGGTGCTGCTCGACCCCGCCCTCTCCCGCCGCTTCGACGCTCGCCTGAAGCAGGGCGGGCAGCTGCCGTCGAAGGGCCGGTTCTACGCCGCACCCTGGATCGGCATGCTCCAGGACGATGCGCTCGTGCGCCACGCCGCCCACGCCAACGCCATGGCGCGGCGGCTCGCCGCACAGTCGCCCTGGCGCGTCACGCATCCGGTCGAGGCCAACGCGGTGTTCGTGGAGATGGACGAGCCCACGCGCCTGCGCCTCGCCGAGGCCGGGTGGTTCGTCTACCGCTTCATCGACGGTTCCGTGCGCTTCATGTGCTCCTGGGCCACCACCGACACGGCGCTGGAGGAGCTGGACGAGGCCATGCGCGCCGTCGCCTGAGTGGAGCGGCCGGGGTGAGCGCCGCCGGGCGGGCGCAACGCCCCGCCGCGTCGGCCGTTGCGGCGGGGCACAGGAGACCCGCCCCGTGAGATCCGCCGTCATCGCCTTCCTGCTCGCCGCCGCCTGCGCCGCGGGCGCCGTCGCCGATCCCCGGCCGACCGTCGCGCCCCGGGGGACGGCGACGCAGTGCCTCGACACCCTGGGCGTCCCGCGGGCGCCCGTCTGCCGCACCCATCAGGCCAGCCGCATCGACGTGGAGCCCGACATCTGCATCTGCGGCGCCGGCCTGCGGGAGGTGAGCGCCCCCTACTGCGACCCCGGCGAGAAGCCCGCCCCCGACTCGGCCGACGCCGACCGGGCGCGGCTGGACGCCGCCAAGCACGGCGCCCTCTTCTCCGCCCGCTACCAGGGCCGGCGCTTCTGCACCGCACTGGGGCGATCGGGCGGGTCGTGACGCCTCACGCGTCGCTTGGCGAGGCTCCGTAGGCGCCGGTCCGGCCGGGGCTGTCGAGGTCGGCCGGGTCCGCCGTTTCGAACGTGGCCACCAGTTCGCCGGACGCGATCACGTTTCCCTTCAGCGCGGAGACGAGCTCCACCAGCGTCGACTCCGGACCCATGCCCAGCGGCTTGGCCAGGGCGAAGACCTGGAGGTGGTACCGGTGCACCCCATGGCCGGCGGGCGGCTTGGGCCCCATGTAGCCGGATGCGCCCGCCGTGTTGCGGCCCTGCACGGCGTTCTGGGGCGTGTGCGGTCGGGCGGCTTTCTCGATCCCCTGCGGCAGGGCGGTGATCCCCGCCGGGATGTCCCAGATGGCCCAGTGCAGCACCGGGTCGACGGCGGGCGCGTCCGGATCCTCGACCACCACCGCCCAGGCCTGCGCCTCCTGCACGTCCGACCAGGCGAGCGGGGGCGAAAGGTCGTCGCCCTCCTGCGCGTAGGTCGGGTCCAGGCGGCCGTCGACGCCCACCGCGGCGGAGGTGACGACCACGGTTTCGCCCTCATACGGATGGACCTTGAGGATGGTGAGGACACCCCCCGAGTGGTCGGGCGCGGGCGCCTCCTCCTTCGCGTGCGGCGGGTGGGCGAGATGGGTGGAGCGGTTGGACATGGCGGGTTCCGGCGCAGGCGGGGTTGCGACCTGTGAACCCGCGACGCCGCCGGAGGGTTCAAGCACGATGAGCGACCGCAGAACCCTTCTCGCCGCCCTCGCCGCCGGGGGCGCCGCCGCCTGCTCGCCCTTCCGGCTCCTGAACGCGCTGCCCGCCGACGCCGCGCGGGTGGCGGTGAAGGACGTCGCCTACGGCCCGGGCCCGCGTCGGACGCTGGACGTCTACGTCCCCGACCGCCCGGGGGCGGAGCCTGCGCCGGTGCTGGTGTTCTTCTACGGCGGGAGCTGGGCCTCCGGAGCCAAGGCGGACTACGCCTTCGCGGGGCGCTCGCTCGCGGCGGAGGGCTTCGTCACGGTGGTGCCCGACTATCGGCTGGTGCCCGAGGTGCGCTTCCCCGCCTTCGTGGAGGACGGGGCCGCGGCGGTGATCCACGCCATGGCCCATGCGGGGAGCTGGGGCGGCGACGCGTCCCGGCTGGTGCTCGCGGGCCACTCCGCAGGCGCCTACATCGCCGCCATGCTGGCGCTCGACCCCGGCTACCTGGCGCGGGCGGGCGCGCCCCCGGGCGTCGTGCGCGCCTGGGCGGGGCTGTCCGGGCCGTACGACTTCCTCCCCTTCGACGTGAAGGCGTCGCAGGACGCGTTCGGGGCCTGGCCCGATCCCGCCGCCACCCAGCCGATCACCTTCGCCGGGGCGCAGGACCCGCCCACCTTCCTCGCCCACGGCTCCAGGGACACCACCGTCAAGGTGCGCAACACCGAGCACCTCGCCGCCAGGCTGCGCGCGGCGGGCGTGCCGGTGGAGTCGCACGTCTATGCGGGGCTCGACCACAAGGACGTGGTGCTGGCGCTCACCCGCACCTTCCGCGGCAAGGCGAGCGTGCGGGCCGACATGGCGCGCTTCCTCCACAGCCGCACGCCCGACCCCGCCGGGTCGCCCGGCCGTCCACAGGGCGCTTAGCCTACGCCCGCCGCCCGCGCCGCGAATCAGCCCAGCGTCCCGGCGAGCCCTCGGAAGACGCGCCCATGACCCTGCACGCGCACGCCGCCTTCGCGCCCGCCCCCCCGCCGCCGGCGGACGAGCCCGCGCTGGAGCAGCCCTACCTCGATCTCCTGCGCGAGGTGCTGGACACCGGCGTGGAGCGGATGGACCGCACGGGGGTGGGCGCCCGCGGCGTGTTCGGACGGCAGATGCGCTTCGACCTCGCCCGCGGCTTCCCGCTCCTGACCACCAAGCGCGTGCACTTCAAGTCGGTGGTCCTCGAGCTCCTGTGGTTCCTGCAGGGCTCCACCAACGTGCGCTGGCTGCAGGAGCGCGGCTGCACGATCTGGGACGAGTGGGCCGACGCCGACGGCGAGCTCGGGCCGGTCTACGGCCGCCAGTGGCGCTCCTGGGCGGCGCCCGCCAAGGACGGGGGCGTCCGGGTGATCGACCAGGTCGCAGCCCTCGTCACCGCGCTCCGCACCGATCCCTACAGCCGACGCCACGTGGTGAGCGCGTGGAACCCGGCGGACGTGGACGACATGGCGCTGCCGCCCTGCCACTGCCTGTTCCAATTCCACGTGGCCCCGGGGGCGGACGGACGGGGTCGGCTGTCCTGCCAGCTCTACCAGCGCTCGGCCGACATCTTCCTGGGCGTGCCGTTCAACATCGCCAGCTACGCGCTCCTCACCCACATGCTGGCGCAGGTGACCGGCCTGCAGGTGGGCGACTTCGTCCACACGTTGGGCGACGCGCACCTCTACCTGAACCACCTGGAGCAGGCCGGGCTGCAGCTCGCCCGCACGCCGAAGGCGCCGCCGCAGCTCCTGCTGACGCCCCACGCCGACCTGTCGCTGTTCGAGCCGCAGGACGTGGTGCTGGAAGGCTACGCCCCCCACCCGCCGATCCGCGCCGCGGTCGCGGTGTGAGCCGCGGGCCCATGGTCTCCCTGGTCGTCGCCCGGGCGCGCAACGGGGTGATCGGGCGCGACGGGGGGCTGCCTTGGCGGCTGCGCGGCGACATGGCGCTGTTCAGGGCCGTGACGCTGGGCAAGCCCGTGATCATGGGCCGCCGCACCTGGGACAGCCTGCCCAGGAAGCCGCTGCCCGGCCGCACCAACATCGTGCTCTCCCGCGACGGCGCCTTCGAGCCCGCGCAGGCGATCGTCTGCGAGCGGTGGGACGAGGCGCTGCCCATCGCCCGCGAGCAGGCGGCCGAGGACGGCGTGGACGAGGTGTGCGTCATCGGCGGCGAGGCGGTGTTCGCCCTGGCGCTGCCGCTCGCCCGCCGGCTCCACCTGACCGAGGTCGACGCCGAGCCCGAGGGCGACGTGCGGCTGCCTCCCCTCGACGAGGCGGGCTGGCGCGAGGTGCGGCGCGAGGTCCATGCTGCGGGGGAGGGGGACGAGCACCCCTGGACCTACCGCCTGCTGGAGCGCCGCTGAATGGACCTCGACCTCCACCTCGTCGCCGAGGGCCTGCGCTTCCCGGAGGGGCCGGTGGCCATGGCCGACGGCTCGGTGATCGTCACGGAGATCATGACGGGCGTGCTCACCCGCGTTGCGCCCGACGGGGCCAGGACCACGGTGGCGCAGGTGGGCGGCGGTCCGAACGGCCTGGCCGTCGGCCCCGACGGCGCGCTCTACGTCTGCAACAACGGCGGGCGCTTCAGCTATCACGAGGTGGACGGCCTGCTCATACCCGGCGACACCCCGCCCGAGCACGTGGGCGGCTCGATCCAGCGGGTGGACGTCGCCACGGGCGGGGTGGAGACGGTCTACGAGGCCTGCGAGGGTCGGCGGCTGCTGGCGCCCAACGACCTCGTTTTCGACGGAGCGGGCGGCTTCTGGTTCACCGACCACGGCACCTCTGACGCGGAGGGCCGCCGGCACGGGGCGCTGTACTGGGCGAAGGCCGACGGCTCCCGCATCGTGCGGGCGCGCCACGGCCTCTACACGCCCAACGGCGTGGGCCTCTCGCCGGACGGGCGCGTGGTCTACATGGCCGACACCCTCACCGGCCGGCTGTGGGCGTTCGACGTCACGGGGGAGGGCGAGCTCGCGCCCGCCACGCTCGGCGCGCCGGGCCGGGTGGTGGTGACGCTGCCCGGCCTCCAGCTGTTCGACAGCCTGGCGGTCGAGGCGGACGGGCGCGTGTGCGTCGCCACCATCCTCAACGGCGGCATCAGCGCGGTGACGCCGAAGGGCGAGGTGGAGCACTTCGCCGTGCCCGACCTGATCACCACCAACATCGCGTTCGGCGGCGCGGACATGCGGGACGCCTGGATCACCGCGTCCGCCACGGGGCGGCTCTACCGGACGCGCTGGCCGCGGCCGGGACTGAAGCTCGCCTACGACGCGTAAGGGCCTCCCCGGCGCGAACCGGGGAGGCCCTTGGCTGTCGCGGCGCAGGCCGCGGCGGGTCAGAAGGCCAGCTGGCTGCGGACCGCGAGGGTGTTGTAGTCCTGGTCGAGCCTCAGGCCCGCCCCGTTCAGGCGTTCGATCTCCACGTGCTGGCCCTGCAGCATGAAGCGGACGACCGGGTTCAGGTACCAGTTCAGGCTGCCGGAGAAGACCTTCTGCTCGCCGCCGCGCACGCCGCCGAAGGGCGTCGCCGCCCCGGCCACGCCCGGGTTGGAGTCGAGGTCGAGGTCGGAGTAGCGGGCCGCCAGTTCGAAGGCGCCGTAGTTGCCTTCCTTGGGGTTGAACGGCTTCAGCGGCACCGGTCCGTTGAAGGCGCCGTTGGCCGGGTTGTAGACGCGGTTCTCGCCGGTCAGGATCCAGGAGCCTTCGAAGTAGTAGCCGTCGAAGTTGGGCTGGAAGCGGGTGAAGGCGTTGATCTGCTTCCCGTCCACGCCATAGTGGAAGTACTCCACCTGGCCCCAGAAGTTCTTGTACTGCGCACCGAACTCCGCGCCCAGGACGGTCACGTGGTCGGCGCTGAGCGCGCCGGTGTCCACCAAGCGCGTGCCGTCGATGCGCAGCTCGGGCCGGTCGCGGATCTGGATGGTGTCGCGGCCGGCGATGGCCGTGCCCTTGCCTGTCGCGTCGTTGGTGTGGACCACGTACTGGACGTTGCCGCCCAGGTGCACGGTCCAGTCCGCCCCATGGTACGGCGCGATCGCGGCGCGGCCGGTGAACGCCAACTGCTCGTCGAAGGGCTGCGTGGCGAAGGCGCCGGCGGAGTTCACGGTGGAGACGCTGTTGCCGGTCACCGCGCCGGCGGCGAGCCAGTGCACCTTGCCCGCGCCGTTGGCGAAGGTCGCCTTCTTGAAGTCGTCGCTGCCGAAGATCTGCAGCGCGGCGCGGGCGTCGCCGGCCGCCACGTTGCGGGCCGCCTCGGCGGGCGAGGCGCGCTCCATCAGCGCGATGGAGTTGGTCGAGACGTTCGCCTCCATGCCCACCAGCGGCTCGAAGTAGCCGACGCGGGCGTGGAAGGGCTTCAGTATTCCCGTGTATTGGAACCACAGCTCCTGGATGGCGCCTGCTCCCTCGGTGCCGGAACCGCCGAATTCGTAGAGGAAATTGTAGTCGAAGTCGCCGAACACCTTGCCGCCCACGCCGAAGCGGGCGCGCCGGGCGTTGGTGCCGCCGTTCAGGTCGCGCGCCGTCCCGGCGATCTGCGCGGGGAGGTTGTCGTCCTGGTAGTAGTTTCCAGCGTCAAACTGGGCCACGGCCTGGATGGTGGCGGTGAAGTTTCCGTCGGATGTGGCGAAGGTCGGCTTGCCGTTGGGCAGGGTCAGCGCCGGGCGCGCCTGCACCGTGGCCACGCCCGCGGACTGTTCGGCGGCGACCTGCTTCATGAACTCGAGCTGGCGCTGCATCTCTTCGATCTTGTCCTGCATCTCCTGCATCGTCATGGAGGTGCGGAGCTCGGGTGCGACCTCGGCGGGAGCGTAGGCGCCGGAAGGGGCGGTCGGCTGCGGCATGTCCGCCGGCGCGGGCGCCGAGGACTGGCTGGACGCCTGGTTGTCCTGGCGGCTCTGGTCCGACGCCCGGGCTCCCCGCGATCCGGCGGGCGCCCCCGGCGCGGCCGACTGGCTGGAGGCCTGGTTGCCGCCCGCATAGCCCTGCACGGCCGCAGACGCCGGTCCGGCCGCCAGCATGAGCGCGGAAGCGATGACGCAGCCCGACGCGTGCGCCATCAGATGGTTCGTTCGCATGATGATCCCCCGCCGACGGTGTGAGACCTCCGTCGATCGGGGCCGCGTGTAGAAGAGTTCCGCTGCACTCCGGCGACATTCTCATGCAACTTATGTGACAGTCCGCAGGTGTGTCGTTGTCATGGAAGGTGGACGGAAACGTCACAATTCTGAGCGACACGGCCCATAGGTTGCGTCGACGCAATCTGCGGGGGACGCAATGCTGAAGATCATCACCGCGGCGCTGGGCGCTGCGGCGCTCGCCGTGGCCGGAGCGGCGCACGCCGCGGCCATCACGGGGGCGGGAGCCACCTTCCCGGCTCCGCTCTACGCGAAGTGGGCGGAGGCCTATAAGGCCAAGACCGGCGTCGCCCTGAATTATCAGGCTGTGGGCTCCGGCGCCGGCATCCGCCAGATCAAGGCCGCCACCGTGGACTTCGGCGCCTCCGACAAGCCGCTGAAGCCCGACGAGCAGTCGTCCGCCGGCCTGACGCAGTTCCCCACCGTCATCGGCGGGGTCGTCCCCGTGGTGAACCTGCCGGGCGTCACCTCCAACCAGCTGCGGCTGGACGGGCCGACGTTGGCGGCGATCTTCCTGGGCGACATCAAGCGCTGGAACGACCCCAAGATCGCCGCCCTGAACCCCGGCCGCGCCCTGCCGGGCCTGCCCATCACCGTGGCGCACCGCTCCGACGGATCGGGCACGAGCTTCCTGTTCACCTCCTACCTGTCGAAGGTCTCGGCGGGCTGGGCGGGCCGCGTCGGCGCGAATGACGCGGTGGAGTGGCCCGCGGGGCAGGGCGGCAAGGGCAACGACGGCGTGGCGGCCATCGTGCGCCAGACGCCCGGCGCCATCGGGTATGTGGAGTTCGTCTACGTCAAGCAGGGCAAGCTCGCCTCCGTCGCCATGAAGACGGCGTCCGGCGCCTTCGTGGAGCCCTCGGCCGCCAACTTCGCCGCCGCCGCCGCCCGCGCCGACTGGGCGCACGCGCCCGGCTACTACCTGCTGCTGCTGAATCAGCCGGGCGCCACCGCCTGGCCGATCTCGGGCGCCACCTTCATCCTCATGTACAAGAACCCCAAGAACCCGGCCGCCTCCACGGAGGTGCTGAAGTTCTTCGACTGGTGCTACGCCAACGGCGACGCGCAAGCGTCCAACCTCGACTACGTGCCGCTGCCCGCGGTCATCAAGGCCCAGATCCGCCGCTCGTGGGCGAGCGAGATCACCGCCGGCGGCCGTCCCGTCTACGCGGCGCGCTGAGGCGCGGCGGGCGCCTTCCTTCACCGGCCGGCCGGTCTTCGGGCCGGCCGGCCATCCTTCCGGCGCGATCGTGACGGCGGCCCGGCGCCTGTCACAAAAGCATGATCGCGCCCCGCTACATCAAGCCGGACAACGGGCCGCGGCCCCTGCGGAGACCACCTCCATGATCAAGTCGCTCGCCCTGGCGCTCACCGCCGCCGTGGCCCTGGGGGCGTCCGCCCAGGCCGCCGGCATCTCCGGCGCGGGCGCCACCGCGCCGGCCCCCATCTACGCCAAGTGGGCGGAGGCCTATAAGGCGCAGTCGGGCCAGGCCTTGAACTACCAGGCGATCGGCTCCGGCGGCGGGATCAAGCAGATCCAGGCCAACACCGTGGACTTCGGCGCTTCGGACAAGCCGCTGAAGCCGGGCGACCTGGGTTCGCTGTTCCAGTTCCCCACAGTGATCCTGGGCGTGGTGCCGGTGGTGAACCTCGCCGGGGTGCAGCCGGGCCAGATGAAGCTGACGGGCGCGGTGCTGGCGGACATCTATCTCGGCAAGATCAAGCGCTGGAATGAGCCGGCCATCGCCAAGCTGAACCCCGGCATGAAGCTGCCGGGCCTGCCCATCACCGTGGTGCACCGGTCGGACGGATCGGGCACGAGCTTCCTGTTCACCTCCTATCTCGCCATCAAGAGCCCGGAGTGGGGCCAGAAGGTCGGCGGGGCCGACGCGGTGGCCTGGCCCACCGGGCAGGGCGGCAAGGGCAACGACGGCGTGGCCGCCTTCGTGCGCCAGACGCCCGGCTCCATCGGCTACGTCGAGTACGTGTTCGCCCGCGCCAACAAGCTGGAGCACGTGTCGCTGCAGAACCGCCAGGGCGGCTTCGCCCAGCCGAACGCCAAGAGCTTCGCCGCCGCCGCCGCCCACGCCGACTGGGCGCATGCGCCGGGCTACTACCAGCTCCTCCTCGACCAGCCGGGCGGCGACGTGTGGCCGATCTCGGGCGCCACCTTCATCCTGATGCAGAAGACGCAGGCCAACCCCGAGCAGGGCGCGGGCGTCTTGAAGTTCTTCGACTGGGCCTACGGCAAGGGCGACGCCCTGGCCTCGCAGCTCGACTACGTGCCCCTGCCCGCGGGCGTGAAGGCGCAGGTGCGCAAGAGCTGGGTGGCCGAGATCAAGGACAAGGGCGGCAAGCCCGTCTACGTCTCGCGCTGACGCCGCGGCCGAGGGGAAGGCTGCGGCCGCCATGACCGACGCGACCCTGACGCCCCCGCCGGCGTCCCAGCCGGTGCGCCGCGCCCACCCGCGCGGCGCCAACCTCGACCAGCCCTTCGCCGTCCTCTGCGGGGTGGCGGCGACGGCGCTGCTGCTGTCGATCGCGGGGCTCCTCGTCGCGCTCCTCATCGGCGGATGGGCGGCCTTCGCCAAGTTCGGCTTCAGCTTCTTCACCTCCACCACCTGGAATCCGGTGACGGAGGTCTACGGCGGGGCGGGGCCCATCGTGGGCACGCTGGTCACGGCCTTCCTGGCTCTGGTCTTCGCGCTGCCCGTGTCGCTGGGGGTGGCTGTCTTCCTCACCGAGTTCTGCCCGCGCTCGCTGCGACGGCCCATCGGCACGGCGGTGGAGCTCCTCGCGGGCGTGCCGTCCATCGTCTACGGCATGTGGGGGCTGTTCGTGTTCGCCCCGATCTTCGCCAAGTACATCGAGCTGCCGCTGATGTCGGCCGCTCCCGCCGGGTCGATCTGGGAGAAGCTGTTCACAGGCGTCCCCAACGGGTCGGGCATCCTCACCGCGTCGCTGATCCTGGCGATCATGATCCTGCCCTTCATCGCCGCGACCTTGCGCGAACTCCTGCTCACCGTGCCCGCCAAGGTGCGCGAGAGCGCGTACGGCGTGGGCTGCACCTCGCTGGAGGTCGTGATGTCGGTGAGCCTGCCCTACGTGCGGCGCTCGGCGATCGGGGCGGTGATGCTGGGGCTCGGCCGGGCGCTGGGCGAGACGATGGCGGTGACCTTCGTCATCGGCAACAGCCACGGCTTCCCGCAAGGGCTGTTCGACGCGGGCTCCACCATCTCGTCCACCATCGCCAACGAGTTCGCCGAGGCCTCCACCGAGATGCACACCTCCGCCTTGATCGCGCTGGGGCTGGTGCTGTTCATCATCACCTTCGTGGTGCTGGCGCTGGCGCGCGCGCTCCTCGGCCGCAAGCCGCCGGTCTGAGGAGCGCCACCCGTGTCCGCCGCCCGCACCCTGCGCCGCAAAGTCTCCAACGGCGTGTTCATCGGCCTTTGCACGGGGGCGACCGCGCTGGCCGTCGCGGCGCTGATCGCCATCCTGGCCTCGCTCGTCACGCAGGGCGTCGGCGGCCTCAACCTGGACGTCTTCACCAAGGACCTGCCCGCGCCGGGCTCCGTCGGGGGCCTGCGCAACGCCATTCTCGGCTCGCTGATGATGTGCGCGGTGGCCATGGTGCTGGCGATCGGGGTGGGCCTCATGGCGGGCACCTGGCTCGCCGAGTACGGCCGCGACGGGCGCTACGCCTCGGTGGTCCGGTTCGTGAACGACGTCCTCCTGTCGGCCCCGTCCATCCTCATCGGCCTCTTCATCTACGAGATCGTCGTAAAGCAGCTGCACGGCTTCTCCGGCTGGGCGGGGGCGCTGGCGCTGGCGCTCCTGGCCGCGCCCGTGGTCACCCGCACCACGGAGGACGTGCTGAAGCTGCAGGCGCGCCAGCTCCGCGAGAGCGGCATGGCGCTGGGCTCGCCCATGTGGATGACCATCCGCTCCATCATCTGGCGCGCGGCGTCGGGAGGCATCATCACCGGGGCGCTCCTGGCCTTCGCGCGGATCTCCGGCGAGACCGCGCCGCTCCTGTTCACCGCGCTCGGCAACCAGTTCTTCAGCCTGGACATGGGCAAGCCCACCGCCAGCCTGCCCGTGGCCATCTTCAACTTCGCGCTGTCGGCCTACGACGACTGGCGCCGCCTGGCCTGGGTGGGCGCGCTGCTCATCGCCGCGGCGGTGCTCGCCATCAACGTGACCGTCCGCCTCCTCGCCCGCGAAAGCCGCCGTTCATGACCGCCGTCCTGCCGCTGCCCGCCTCCACCGACCCGGACCACTACGAGAGCTGGTCGGAGCCCATGGGCGACCAGACGATCAAGCTGCAGGCGAAGAACCTCGACTTCTTCTACGGCAAGTCCAAGGCCCTGCACGGCGTGAGCCTGCCGTTCCGCGACAAGGCCATCACCGCGCTGATCGGCCCGTCCGGCTGCGGCAAGTCCACGCTGCTTCGCGCGCTGAACCGCATCTACGCCCTCTATCCCGGCCAGCGCGCGGAGGGCGAGGTGATGCTGGACGGCGAGAACATCCTCAGCCGCGGCACCGACCTGACGCAGCTGCGCGCCCGGGTGGGCATGGTGTTCCAGCAGCCCACGCCCTTCCCCATGTCCATCTACGACAACGTGGCGTTCGGCGTGCGCCTGCACGAGAAGCTCTCCAAGCCCGACATGGACGCCCGGGTGGAGGAGAGCCTGCGCCGCTCCGCCCTGTGGGAGGAGGTGAAGGACAAGCTCCACACCTCCGGCCAGGGCCTCTCCGGCGGGCAGCAGCAGCGCCTGTGCGTGGCCCGCGGCGTGGCGGTGCGGCCGGAGGTGCTGCTCCTGGACGAGCCGGCCTCCGCGCTCGACCCCATCTCCACCGCCAAGCTCGAAGACACGCTGGTGGAGCTGAAGCACGACCTCACCATCGTGATCGTCACGCACAACCTGCAACAGGCCGCGCGCATCAGCGACAACGCCGCCTTCATGTTCCTCGGCCGGCTGATCGAGTTCGCCAAGACCGACCGGCTGTTCGACAACCCGCGCTGCACCCGCACGGCCGACTACATCACCGGCCGCTTCGGCTGAGCCTCAGCCCCTGTCGGCCGCCGCCGCGACCGCGTCCACGAACGCCTGGCGTCGCGCCGAGCGCTCCGGCCCTATGGCGGTCGGCCAGTCGCCGTTTATGACGACCACCAGGCGCCGCTTGGGATCGATGTGGATCATCTGGCCGAAGATGCCGCGCGCGTCGTAGGTCCCGTCATCGTGGGTCCACCACTGGTAGCCGTAGCCTTGTCCGGGCGCGCCGATGTCCGCCTGCTTGGTGAACGCCTTGTCGCTCCAGCCCGCGGGCAGGACGCCGTGGCCGCCCTCCAGGATGAACTGGCCCATGCGGGCGTAGTCGCGCGGCGCCACCGACAGGCCGAAGCCGCCGAACTCCTGCCCGTTGGCCGCGGTGATCCAGGCGGCGTCCTGCTCCATGCCGTAGGGCCGCCACACCTTCTCCGACAGGTAGTCGGCCAGCGTCTTGCGCGTGGCGTGGGTGACCAGCACGCCGATCAGGTTCGTCTCGCCGGTCTTGTAGACCCACTTGGTCCCGGGCGCGGCCTCCCGAGGCAGGCGCGACATGTAGTAGAGGACCGGGTCCTGGCCGGGCGGCGCCTGCGCGGCGCCGGACTTCACCACGTCGGAGTTCGCGTCGGTGTAGTCCTCCGTCCACTTCACGCCCGAGGTCATGGTGAGCACCTGGCGGATGCTCACGCCGTCGTAGGCCGAACCCTTCAGCTCGGGCAGGTAGCGGACGATCGGGTCCTCCACCGACTTGATGTAGCCGTCCCGGATCGCCGCCCCCACCAGCGTGGAGGTGAACGACTTGGCCACGGAGAAGGACGTCCAGCGCCCCTGCGGGCCGTAGTCCAGGCCGTACTTCTCCAGCCGCACCCGCCCGTCCTGCAGCACGATCACCGCCGACACGTGCTCGCCGGCCATGTAGCCGTCCACCGTCTGGGGAGCGCCCTGGAAGCTCCAGGCCGGGGCGGGAAGGGGCCTGCCCGCGGGCAGAGGCCGCACGCGCGCGCCGCGTTTCACCACGTGGACGGGGGTGAGCGTCTCCATCCTGCGGAATTTCGCGTCGCGCACCGGCTGCGGCCAGAACAGGAGCTGGGCGATGGCGGGCGCCTTGGGCGGGGGCGCGCCCGGAATCTGCGCCGCGGCGACCGCCGCCACGCCCGCGGCCGCCGCCGCCATGGCCAGGGCGCCCGCCCGCCGCTTCGCCGAACCGTCCATCGCCGTTCCCCCGCCAGGTCTCCGGGTTAGGACCCGTCCTCCTCCCCCGCAAGCCTCGGCCTTGGGCGGGGGCGGCGGGTGGCCTATGTCATCGCGATGTCGCTTCCGTCCGGCCCGGGCCCGGCCGACCCCGCCCGCCACGTCCGCGCCTGGCGCGACTTCAAGCGCATGCAGGCGGCCGCCGCCCTGTTCGCCGCGCTCGTCTACGCCGCCGCGGCCGTCCACGCCTGGGAGGCCGTGCCCGCGACCGCCGCAGCCAAGCGGGCATTTCTGCTCATCTTCCCCGCGGTCCACACCATGGCGGTGCTGCTGGTGGCGCTGCAGCTGCCCGCCGTGCGGCGCCGGCTGAAGCGCTATGTGTGGCTGTCGTTCGCCGCGGGCTTCGGCCAGAGCGCCATCTCGGTGCTGACGGGGCTGGGCGTGCTGGCCGCCGCGGCGGGGCTGATCTACTGGCGCACGCACGCCGCGGCCCAGGGCGGCCCCTATCCGGCGGGCGCGTTCTCCGCCTACGCCGCGGGGCTCGGCGTCCTCCTCGCGCAGCTCCTGCTGGTGAGCGCCCTGGAGCGCGAGCCCAAAATTCGGGAGATCATCGAGCAGCAGGCCTGAGGCGGCTCACGCGCCGTGCTCGCGCCCTCCCGCGGCGCGGTGGAACAGCCGGCGCGTGCGCAGCATGGCCAGCCGCGCGCTGTCGGCGTGCAGACCGCCAGGCGCCACGAAGGCGTGCCCAGCGTCGTAGAGGTGGATCGGGAGGTCGGGATGGGCCTGCGCGATCCGCGACACGTCCGCCGGCGGGATCAGCTCGTCCGAGCGCCCGAAGTGCAGCACGGTGGGACACCTCGGCGTCTCGTCCGCGAAGCGCACGATGTGCCCGCCGTAGAAGCAGGCCGCCGCGCCCACCCCGTCGCCGCGGCAGGCGGCCAGCCACGCGGTTGTCGCGCCGAAGCAGAAGCCCATCAGCATGACGGGGGACGCCAGCGCCTCCACCGCCGCCCGCACGCGCGGCTGCACCGCCTCGCCGTGGCCGGACGCTTCGGCCGACGCCAGTCGCCGCGCCATCAGGGCGGGGTCCAGGTCGAGCGCGGGAAGGGGCGCGCCCGGCGGGTCGAGCAGGGCCGGGACCAGCACCTCCCACCCTTCCGCGGCCCACTCGGCCGCCAGCGCGCGCAGGTGCGGGGTGACGCCCCACACCGCGTGCAGGATCACGAGGCCGCCGCGCCGCGCCTCCCCCGGCGGCTCGCGCCAGGCGTCGAACGGGCCGTCCGCCGCCTCCAGCCGCACCGCTCCGCCCATGCCCGGGTCTCCGCCGTCCCACCCGACGCTCACATCCCGCGCCCGGGGAACGCAAGCGCGGGGAGCAGGTGTTATACGGGGGTGACCGCCGTCCTCACCCTGCGCGACCGCCCGGCCGCTCCCACGCCGCCGCGCCTGTGGCGGCCCGAGCGCGTGCTCGTCACCCGCGCGGCGCGCGGCCACGTCCGCGGCCGGGAGATCGCCGCGCGAGCCGCGGCGCTGGGGGCTGAGGTGGTGGAGCTGGCCGGCGACCGCGTGGTCGTGCCGAAGACCGGCGACGGCCGGGCCGACTACCGCGCCGCCAAGTCCACCCTGGCCGTCACCGTCGCCTCCCCGGCCAAGCGCCGGCTGCAGCCGATCCCGCCCTCGGCCGACTGGCGGTTCGACCTGGCGGAGGGATGCCACGCGCACTGCCAGTACTGCTACCTGGCGGGCTCGCTCGCGGGGCCGCCGATCACGCGCGTCTACGCCAACACCGAGGAGATCCTGGCCGGGCTCGCCGACTATGTGGGCCGGGGCGGCGTCACCAGCGCGAGCGCGGCGCGGGCGGCGGAGGGCACGACCTTCGAGGCGTCCTGCTACGCCGACCCGCTGGGTGTGGAGCACCTCACCGGCAGCGTGGCGGAGGCGGTGCGATTCTTCGGGGCGTGGGAGGCGGAGGTCGGCCTGCGCTTCACCACCAAGTTCTCGGGCGTGGACCCCCTGATCGGCCTGCACCACGGCGGGCGGGTGCGGGTGCGGATGAGCGTGAACGCCCCCGCGCTGATCCGCTTCGAGGGCGGGGCCGACCCCCTGGCCGCCCGCCTG
>CAXSHO010000076.1:8334-15515 GCA_964237305.1 uncultured Caulobacteraceae bacterium | reverse complement strand
GCCGTCGCGCGTCCTCCAGGCGGAGGGGCCCGGCGACAACGCGGAACCAGGTCGTCGAACGAAGGCGCACCTCCCGCACGCGGAGCGGCGGCGGGTCGGTCTCGCCCGCCCGCCAGGCCCGCACCACCTCCTCCGCCTTGCGGCGGGTGTGGTAGGCCCCGAGCTGCGTCCAGCCGCGGCCCGCCGCCGCGGGGGGCGCCGGCTCGTAGGCGGGCTCTCCGATGTCGACGTACGGCGGCCCCTGGATCACGGCCCGCCCCCCGCGCGCACCAGGCCTCTGAGCAGGTTCAGCACCACGCCGGGCCGCGAGCCGATCTCGTTCACCAGCGTCTGGACGAGGAGGCCGGAGGTGGCGAGCACCATGGCGGTGGCCAGCCACGACTTGATCGACAGCGACAGGCTGAACACGTTCAGCTGCGGGGCGAAGCGGTTCACCAGCCCCATCCCGCCCTCCACCACCGTCAGCAGCACCAGCGCCGGCGCCGACACGACGACGGCCAGCGACATGAAGCGCGAGAACTCGGCCTCGAACACGCCCGTCTCGCGCATGGCGAGCCGCGGCATGCCGGGCGAGATGGGGAAGATGGCGAAGGAGGAGATCAGCACGGTGACCAGCAGCAGCAGCCCGCCGGAGAACATGAAGACGAAGTTGGCCAGCCGCCCCAGGAAGGCGCCGTTCAGCGAGGTGGTCTCGCCCGACAGCGGGTCCACGATCTGCGCCATGGTGGCCCCGGACTTGGCGTCGATGATCCGGCCCGCCGCGTCGAAGGCCCACAGGATGGTGGCGAAGAAGAAGCCGATCACGATGCCGATGATCGCCTCGCGCGCGAACAGCCCCACCCACTGCGGCCCGGACAGGCGCAGGACGGCGAGGTCGGGCTGGAGCGCGATGATGATCACGCCGAAGCCCACGAACAGGCTGTTGCGCACGAGCGCCGGCACGAGCTCGGGCGTGAACAGCGGCAGCAGCAGGAAGGCGGCCGCCACCCGGGTGATCCCGATGGCGAGCACCAGCGCCTGGTCGAAGGCGCCGCCGAGGAGGCTTCCCATCTCCACGGGCGGTCAGGGCCGGATCATGGCCGGGAACTGGGTGAACACCTTGTCCCCGAATGCGTACAGCGTGCCGCCCAGGAGCGCGGCCGTCATGAAGATGGTCAGGACGATGGCCACGAACTTGGCCGTGTACTGCAGCGTCTGCTCCTGCAGCTGCGTGGCCGACTGGAACACCGCGATCGCCAGCCCCACCGCGGACGCCACCAGGATCGGCGGCCCGGACAGGAGCAGCACGAGCCACAGGGCCTCGTTCATCAGCTGCAGGGCGCGGGCGTTCATCATTGGTAGGACAGGACCAGGCCGTGGGCCAGCTTCACCCACCCGTCGATCAGCACGAACAGGAGGAGCTTGAACGGCAGGCTGACCGTCGTCGGCGACAGCATCATCATGCCCATGGCCAGGAGGATGTTGGACACCACGAGGTCGATCACCAGGAACGGCAGGAAGATCAGGAAGCCGATCTGGAACGCCGCCGTCAGCTCGCCCACGGTGAAGGCCGGCACCACCACGATGAAGTCGCGGTCGGTGAGCGAGGCGGCCTTGGTGGGCGGGATCACGCGCTGCGCCGTGCGGAGGAAGAAGCCGCGCTCGCGCGTGCTGGAGTGCTTGATCAGGAAGTCGCGCAGGGGCTCCTTGGCCGCGTCGGCATAGGCCAGCATCCGGCCCGTGTCGCCGGACGCCTCGGCGGCCGCGGGCGGCATGACGGCCATGCGCGCCTGCATCTGCAGCCCCACCGGGTACATGACGTAGAGCGTCAGGATCAGCGCGAGCCCGTTGATCACCACGTTGGGCGGCGTCTGCTGCAGGCCCAACGCGTTGCGCAGCAGGCTCAGCGTCACGACCATCTTGGTGAAGGAGGTCACCATCACCGCCACGAAGGGGGCGAGCCCCAGGAAGACGACGGTGATGAGCGCTGAGGCGGGGGTGAAGGTGGAGAGGTTCACGGGGCCGCCCCGGCGGGCTTGAGCTCCACCGCGTCCACCTGCACGGCGTAGCCGGCCCCCAGCGCCACCAGCCGGCCGGTGGCCACGGGGGAGCCGCCCGAGGTGATGCGCACGGCGGGCGCGTCACCCTCCACCGGCACGGCGAGCACCGCCCCGGGGGCGAGGGCGGCCACCTGCGACAGGGGCAGCTCGAAGGCGGCGAGCTCCACGTGGAGGCGCACCGGGATGTCGCCCGGCAGCCCTGCGCCGCCCGCTCCCGTCCTCGCCTCGCCGCCGTCCGTCACACCGTCCATCCCGTCCTCGCCCGTGAAGCGCCCCTGCGCCGGATCCCATGTTCCCACAGCGCCGCGCGATCCGCATGACAGCGTGGCGCGCAGGCCGCCCGACCGCCCCGGCACAAGCACGAGATCGCCCGGCGCGAGCAAGCGGAGTTCGTGCGCAGGCGCCGACGGCCCCTCCACGACGAGCCGCGCCGCCGTGCACGCCCTCGCCGCCGGGCCGAGCCGCACCACGGCGGCCGGACGCGCCGGGGGGGCGGGGGCGAAGCGCGGGTCGAAGGCGGCCGCCGCGGCGAAGCGCAGGTCGCCGGCCTCCCACTCGACGCGCAGGTGCAGGCCCCCGGGCGCAGGCTCGGCCACGCCCAGGGGCTCCAGCGCCACGTTGAGGGCGCGCTCCATCGCCGCGATCAGGGGCTCCAGCCGGCTCAGCTCCACCAGCGCCTCGGGCAGGGCGGGCGAGTCGGCGGCGGTCGTCCAGGCGCAGGGCGCGCCGTCCGCCGTGAGCGGGCGCAGGCCCACGCCGGCCGTTCAGGGCGCGCAGCACGGCGTTCAGCGCCTGGGCGGCCTCCCGCTCGACCCGCGGCAGAGCGGCGTGCAGCGACCTCGCCTCAGCCTCCGGCATCGGCCCTCCCGTTGAGCAGCATGCGCACGAGGCGGGTGAGCGAGCGCGCCTGCGTCTTGGCCATCACGCGCGAACGGTGCAGCTCCACGGTCTTGGAGCTGATGCCCAGGTTGTGCGCGACGACCTTGTTGGGGTGTCCCTCCACCACGAGGTCCATGACCTCGCGCTCACGCGGGGTGAGCGCGTCCAGCCGCGCCTGAAGCTCGGGGTCGGGACCTGGGGCGGGCGGCGGCGCGGCGCCGTCCGCGGCGGCGGGCGGCGGCGCGGCGGCGGCGCGGAAGGCTTGGCCCAGCGCGTCCTCCAGCGCCGCCTCCTGGAACGGCTTCTCCAGGAAGCTGAGCGCGCCCTTGCGCATGGCCTCAACCGCCAGCGGCACGTCGCCGTGGCCTGTCATGAAGATCACGGGCCAAGCGACCCGCCGCTCGCGCACCGCGTCCAGGAGCTGCAGCCCGCTCATCTCGGGCATGCGGACGTCCAGGAGCAGGCAGGCGGGCGCCCCCTCCCCCGCCCCGTCCAGTGCGAGGAGGCAGGCGTGCGGACCGTCGAAGCTCGTCACCTCGTAGCCCAGCCCCTCCAGCCACCAGGCGGCGGAGTCGCGGAACTCGGCGTTGTCGTCCACGAGCCAGACGCGGCCGGGCGCGCTCACGCCTGCGCCCGGGGGAGCGCCAGGTGAAAGATGGAGCCGCCGCCCTCGGCCGCCGTGTGCCACAGCCGGCCGCCGTGCAGTTCGACGATGGAGCGGCAGACGCCCAGGCCCACGCCCATCCCGTCGCGCTTGGTGGAGTAGAAGGGCTGGAACATCCGCGCGGCCGCCTCCTCCTCCACCCCCGGACCCGTGTCGCGGATCAGGACCTCCACCTCCTTGCCACCGTCGCGGGCGGAAAGCACCAGGGTGCGCGGGAGGGGCGAGCCGCGCATGGCGTCCAACGCGTTGCGAGCGAGGTTCACCAGCACCTGCTGGATCATCACCTTGTCGCCCAGCACGATGGGCAGGCCCTCCGCCGCGGCCTCCGCCCGCGCCTCCACCCCGTCGCGCTGGATCTCCCAATCCAGGAGTCCGAGCGTGTCTCGCGCCAAGCCGGCGAGGTCCAAAGGCGCCACGTGCGGCTGGCGCTGGTCCACGAAGGAGCGGACGCGCGCGATCACCTCCGAGGCGTAGAGCGCCTGCTCCACCCCCTTGTCGATGGCCGCCAGGCCCGAGGCGGCGTCCAGCGTGCCGCGCGCGAGCTTCGCCTTGAGTCCGCGGAGCAGGTTGGTCACCGCCCCGATGGGCTGGTTCAGCTCGTGCGCGATCATGGACGCCATCTCGCCCACCGAGAGGACGCGCGAGGTGAGGAGCAGGCTCTCCCGGTCCTCCAGCCGGCGACGCTCGTCGGCCCGGCGCTCCGCCGCGTCCTGAAGCTCCACGTGGATGCGGGTGCGGTCGGGCGAGGGCGTGAGCCGCGCGTCGTAGACCGACTTGGCGCCGCGCAGGGTGACGAGCGCCGAGACGGTCGCCCCCGCCAGCCGGCAGTCCCCGAACGCCTCCGCGAGGCCCGCCACGTCCGGCCCGGGCTCGGTGAGCGTCCGCAAGCCCGGCAGGGCCGCGTCGAACCCGCCGGAGCGCCACAGCACGCGCCCGCTGTCCGCCTCCGCCGTGGCGGCGCGCACCCCCAGGGCGTCCAGCGCCGCCGCGATCTCCGCCCCGTCGCCCCCCACCTAGGGATAACCCTGATGGCGCGGCCGCCGCGGCGGCGCTAACTCCAAACATCGGCGGCCATCCGTACGCCCGCCTTGGAGTGCTTCGCCGTCATGCGCACCGACAGCCTGCCCAGCCTCGCCCCCGCCTTCCAGGCGGCGACCTCGGCGGCGGAGCTGCGCGCGGGCGGTGCTCCGCAGGGCGAGCGGTTCGGCGACTTCTCCGCCTTCGCGGGCTCGGCCGACGGGCAGGTGGGCGTGGGGCGTGAGCGCGCCTCCATCGACGCGGTGCACGCCGCGCGCACCGTGGTCGGCTTCCTCGTCGACGGCTGAGGCGGCTTGCACGCGCTCAAGGCCGAGCCCGACTGGGTCTCCGCCGCCCAGGCCCTCGTCTCGGCGCTGGAGGTGCAGCCCGACGCCGAGGGCCGGGTGGAGGTCATCGACGCCTGCCGGGCGGAGCTCGGCGACGCCGTATACCCCGCCTTCCTCAAGCTCCTGGCCGCGGTGGCGCGCTTCGGCGACGCGCCCGCGCGGGCGCTGGCCGCCGACGCCTTCGCCCACGCGCTCGCCACCTCCAAGCTGCCGGCGATCAAGGTGCCCGCCTGGGGCGGCGGCGGCCTGCGTTTCGGCCCGCCCGGGAGCGTGGGGCTCCTCACCAACCTGCGAAGCGTGGGGCCCATCGAGTTCCTGTGCCTGTGGGCGCGCCGCGACCTCGCCTCCGAGCCGCTGGACGCGGACGCGTTCGAGACGGCCCTGACCTGGCTCCTCCGCCTGTTCGACGCGAGCCCCCGCGCGGCGGTGCTTTACCAGGCCAAGCTCGCCGGCGACGTGGAGAGCCCGGTGGAGGGCCTCTACGACCGCGAGGGCCGCGCCCTCCTCCGCACCCTGGTGGAGGCGTGGGAGGCGGGCGGCGCCCCCGAGGACATCGCTCGCCGCACCCGCGCCGCGCTTGACCGCGACCCGTTCTCCCGCCTGCCGCGCTGAGCCCCCGCCCCGCACGCGACCTCAGCCGGCCTCGGCGGCCTGTACGGCCTGCGGCCCCGGCCCGTCCGCCGACATCTGCAGGCCGCCCAGCGACAGGCCCCGCGCCTCCAGCCGGCGGCGCAGCGTGTCCAGCGAGCGCGACACCTCCTCCGCGGACCCGGGCGCCGCCTGGAGCGTGAAGTTGAGCGACCCGTCCGCCGAGCGGCTCACCTGGAAGCTCTCCAGCATGGAGCCCGCATCGTTCAGCGACACGGTGATCGGCGCGCCCTCCGCCGCCGCCTGCGCCCGCACGGCGGCCGCCTCCATCATCTGGGTGAAGGCCGACAGGTCGGCGGGCGAGGCGCCCTCGGCCTCCGCGGCGGGACCGGCCGAGGCCGACCCGCCGGTATAAGCGCCTAGGCCCGCCAGCGCCCCGTCGGCGTCCTCCTTCGTCTCCTTCAGCGACACCGGCCCGCCCAGCCCGTGCGGCGGCGCCTTGAGGCCGAGGAGCGAGGCGAGGCCGCCCCCCTCCCCCGCCTTGCGCTTGCGGGCGCCGCCGGGTCGGGCGTCGTCGCCGTTGCGGGCGCCGTCCTCGTCGTCTTCGCGGGCGTCGCCGCGGTCCACCTCGTGCAGCGCCGCCCGGAAGGCGTCGGTGCGCGGGTCGCGCCCGGCTTCGGCGCCGCGCCCGGAGGGCGGCGGCTCCGCGCGGGTTGCGGGGGGCGGGGCTGAGCCGCCGGAGACGCCCGAGGTGTCGCTCACGCCATCGCTCCCGTCATGCCGCCGGACGACGTGCGACGCCCCCGGTCTTCGTACTCCGCCTCGGCGTCGGCTTCGGCCAACGCCTCGCGCCCGCGCCGGCACGCCGCCACCTGCTGCGCGGCGAGGTCGAGACGCCCCTGCGCCTTGGCCAACCGCGCCGCCGCCGCGGCCCGCAGGCCCAGCGCCGCCGTAAGCTCCTCCCGCGCCGTGTCGAGCATGTCGGCAGCCTGCTCGCGCTGGGCGACCAGCGCGCCGCGCCGCGCCAGGGCGGAGTCGATGTGGCGGGGATCGAGGCGGTGGGTGAACCAGTCCTCCAGCTCGCGGCGGCGGTTGTCCACCTCCGCCAGCCGCGCCTGGGCGGCGCGCACGCCCTCTTCACAGCGCAGCGCCTCGGCCTGGGCGGCGGCCAGCTCCGCCTCCGCCGCGCGCACCCGCCGCTCGCGCAGGGCGTGGATGCGCTTGGCGGTGGGCAGTCGCCGGGCGAGGAGCGCGGGGCTCACGCCGCCGTCTCCGCCAGCGCCTGCAGGGTGAGCGCAGGATGGGCCCGCTCGTCCGGTCCCTGGCGCAGGAGCGCCTCGATGCGCGGCATGCGCGCGATCGCCTCGTCCGCGGCGGCATCGCCGCCGGGCTTGTACTCGCCGATCTGCAGCATGAACTCGATCTCGGCGTGCTTGGCGAGCCAGGCGCGCACCCGCCCCGCCGCCGCGCGCTGGGCGGGGTCGGACACGCGGGGGAACAGGCGCGACAGGCTGGCCGAGACGTCCACCGCCGGGTAGCGGTTCTTGATCCACTTCACCGTCTCCGTCAGGGCGTCGGTGAAGGCGTCGAGCTCGACCCGGGCGAGGGCGTCGTGGGTGCCGACCTGCCAGATCACGAGATCCGGCT
>CAXSHO010000076.1:0-8324 GCA_964237305.1 uncultured Caulobacteraceae bacterium | reverse complement strand
GGCCCGCCTCGCCCAGCTTGCGCGACAGGTAGACGTGGCCGTCCAGGATCGAGCGCACCTCCTCGCCCACGGGGTCGGAGGCGTCCTCCTCCTCCAGGAGCACGGTGTAGAAGGCGGTGATCGCGCCGGTGGCGGCGCACCCCGCGCGCTCGAACAGCCGCGGCAGCTCGGCGAAGACCGAGGGCGGGTAGCCCCGGCGCACGGCGGGCTCGCCGATGGCCAGCCCCACCTCGCGCAGGGCGCGGGCGAAGCGGGTCACGCTGTCCATCATCAGGAGCACGCTGCGCCCGCCGTCGCGCAGGCCCTCGGCGATGGCGCTGGCCACGTGGGCGGCGCGCACGCGCTCCATGGCCGGACGATCGGAGGTGGCGACCACCACCACGGACCGGGCGAGGCCCTCCTCCCCCAGGGCGTCCTCCAGGAACTCGCGCACCTCGCGGCCGCGCTCGCCGATAAGGGCGATGACGTTCGCCTCCGACTCGCAGTGGCGGGCCAGCATGCCCAGGAGCGTGGACTTGCCGCCCCCCGCCGCCGCGAACACCCCCACCCTCTGGCCGACGCCCACCGTGAGGAGCGCGTCGATCACCCGGACGCCCGTGGGGAAGGCCTGCGAAATCGGCGTGCGCTCGAAGGGGCCGGGCGCCTCGGCGTAGACGGGGCGGGGCTGCAGTTCGCCGGCGATGGGCCCCTTGCCGTCGATCGGCCGGCCGTGGGCGTCGATCACCCGGCCCAGCAGGCGGATCGATGATCTCGCAGGACTGGCCGATCCGCACCTCCAGCCCGCTGGCGTGCACGGTGGTGCCGAAGGCCTGCACCACGCGGCCGCGCCGCTCCAGCGTGCGGGCGCGCTGCAGCGTCTCGCGCAGCTTCAGGTCGATCCCGCTCACGGCGTCATCTCGGCGAAGGCGCGGTGGAGGGCGGCGAGCTGCACCTCCAGCCCCGCGTGCGCCGCCCCGCGGCGGCTGACCACCACGCAGTCGCCGCCCGCCAGCGACGGGTCGGGGGCGACCTCCACGCTCTCTGAAAAGGCTGCAAGCCTGTGGCCGACCCCGGCGGACGCTTCGGGCGCGACGCGCACGACGAGCGGCGCGTCGGACAGGACCTCGCGCACGGCCCGCTCGGCCACCGCCTCCACCGTCGCCTGCGTCCCGAACTCGCCCGCCACCCTGCGCACCACGTCGAGCGACAACGCGCCCAGGCGCGCCCGCAGCGCCGACAACTCGCCTCCGACGTCGCGGGACAGCGACGCGGCCTGGGCGGCGACGGCCTCGGCGGCCTCGCGCCGTCCCTCTTCGCGCCCCTCGCGCCGGCCCTGCTCGCGCGCCTCCTCGCGGGCGGCGTCCAGGTCGCCCTGCGCCCGGTCGCGCAACGTCCGGAGCTCGGCGGCGAGGCCCAGGGCGTCGGGGAGCCGCCGCACGTCGGCGGCGGGGATGCGCCAGCCCGAGCCGAGCACCGCCGGCGCGCCCGCCTCGCCGAGGAGGATGAAGCTCATGCGGCCGAACCCGTGAGCTCGCGCCGCACGCTCTCCGCCGTGTGCCGGGCGGTGAGCGCCCGGACCGGGTCCATCCCGCCGGCCAAGCCCGCGGGGAACAGCCGCGACAGCCGCGCGCCGAGCGCCGCGCCCGGCCGCTCCGCCGCCATGAGCGCGGACGCGCCCAGCCGCTCCACCGCCGCCGCCTCGCCGTCCTCCGCCGCCCGGTCGGGGACGGACGGGGCCACCACGTCGGGCAGGTTGATCAAGGCGTCCAGCTCCGCGTCGCCCACCGCCGCCGCCGCACGCCCCAGCAATGCGCCGTCGATGGCGCGGCTCCACCTCCGCGAGACGAGCACCCCGCCCGTCAGACGGGCGAAGGCGAGCCGTTCGCCGGCGTGCGCGGACGCCCAGTCGGGGGTGGCCATCACGTCGGTGCAGGTGAGCGGCGGGTCACCCGTGCAGGCCAGGCGCCGCGCCCGGGGCGAAAGGTCGGCGCCGGCCACCTCCGACAGCGCTCGCGCGCGGCTCCACAATCCCTCGCGGGCGGCCGCGGGGCTCACGCGACGAGCTCCCGGCCTCCGCCGCGCTTGCGGCGCTGCAGCCGCCAGAAGCCGAAACCCAGGGCTCCGCCCATCACCGCCACCGCGGCGAGGGCTGGGGCGCCCACGGCGGCCACCGTGGGCGGCCGCGGCGCGGCGGGCGGGGCGCGCACGGGGCTGAGCACCACCGTGACCTTGTCGTAGGGCAGGCCCTCGATCCCGTTCACCACCAGCGCCTTGATGGAGCCCACCTGGCTGTTCAGGTCCACCGCCGGATCGTACTTGATGAAGACGGAAGCCGAGGACGGCTTCACCGTCTCCGATAGCGGATCGGCCTCGGGAATGGCGATGTGCACGCGCGCGTCCACCACCCCGTCGATGTCGGTCAGGGTGTGCGCCAGCTCCTGCGACAGCCCATAGGTCAGCCGGGCGTGCTCCTCGGTAGGGGAGGAGACGAAGCCCTGCTTCTTGAACACGTCGCCCAGGCTCTGGAACCGCTCGCGCGGGTAGCCGCGCGCCTGGAGAAGCGCCACCTCCTGTGGGAACTGCCCGGTGGGCGCCACGATCGTCCACGTCTTGCCCGAGTCCTTGGTGGTCTTGGACGCGGTGAACCCGCCTGACTGCACCACGGAGACCATCTCGTTGGCCTCCTTCTCCGTGAGGCCGGTGAACAGCTCCGCCCGGCTGCATCCGCTCGCCAGCACGGCCGCAGCCGCGCACGCCAAGAGCCCGGCCCTCGCCCCCCTCATGACCGTCACCCTTGCTGGCGGAAGAGCTGCTGCAGGCCGTCGGAGGTGCGGTTGGCGATGTTGGAGGTGAGCTGGCAGTGGAACATGAACTCCTGACACTTGACGGTCATCATGACCATCTCGCCCGGCTGCATGTTGGCGCCCTTGGCCTTGGCGGCGTCGGCGATCTGGGCGAGCTGGTTAGCTTCCCCGTTCACCTTCTCCAGCGTCTGCATCATCCCCTTCATGGCGGGCTGGAGAGAATCCAGCCCGCCCGGGCCCTGCGCGTGGGCCGAGCCCGCGGCGGACTCCGCCGATTGGAGCGCCTGGTTGAACTGCTGCGCCCCGCCCGCGCCGCCAGGGCCGGCCCCGCCGGCCTGCAACTGGTCGACGGGGGGAGCGAAGGCCTGCGCCGCGGCGGAAGCGTCCATCGGTCAGCCTCCGATCAGGACTTGCGGGCCATGGTCTCCAGCGACTGGCCGATCGAAGAGACCGACGTGTTCTCGCTGTTCGCCATGAAGTTCATGCGCATCGACTCGGCGGAGAGCTCCGCGAGCTGCGAGGGCTTCTCGTTGCCGTCGCCGATGCCGTCCGACATGGTCTCGATCTTCTGCGCCTGCCCGTCGAGCGTCTGGCCCCAAGCCTCCGCCACCGCTTCGAACCAAGAGCCCGAGCCGCCGCTGCGCCCCTTGCTGTTGGTGGCGGTGGGCGAGGCGCCGAGCGCCATCACGTCCACGTTCAAACCGCTGCTGTTCAGAGTGGGTCCGGTGCTCACGGCGATCTTCCTTCTTCAGCTTAGAAAGTGAGATTGGTGGTTCGGCCGTCCTTCTGGACAGTCACAGTCTGACCTTCGATTCCGGTCACAGTATGACCGTCGGGCAACACTGCACCGACGAAATACCGGGAGCCGTCCCGCGTCTGGACATAGCCGTCTTCCCCACCAACGACCGAGACCACTCTTTTGTTCAGATCGCCGGCGACGAGCAGTGACGTATCGTCCGCCGCGGAACCGTTGATCAGGAGCTGGCGCAGGCCCGGCACCTCGTGCGCCGCAGCACGTCCAGCTTCGCAGGGTCGCCGCCGTGCACCGCCGCGGTGAGGAGGCCGGGGCCCAGGGCGTGCACCTCCGCCTCGTAACCGTTGGTGCGCAGGATGTCCGACACGTTCTGAACCAGGGAGTCGTTGGTCCTCACGCGCAGGACGACCGGCCAGCGGCGGCGCGCCACGTCGGCCTGCAGCCGCGCCAGTTCGGAGCCGCGCGCGAGAACACCCTCCACGATCAGCCCGTCGGGCCCGGGACGCACCTGCAGCCCGTGGAATCCGTCGACCTCCAGCGCGGCCTGCGCCTTGTCGGGGGTGGGCGTGGCGTTCAGCCAAGCCGACACCGCCGTCCAGCCGAACAGCAGCAGCACCACCGCCGCGAGCGCCCCTCCGACGACCACGGCCGCCGGGGCGAGCTTGGGCAGGACGGAGGCGGCGGGGGAGATCAGACGCCAGGCGGGGAGGCCGGCGGGCTCCACAAGGGCGCCCTCCTCCTCCGCGGCGTCCGGGACCTCGTCGGAGGGGCGGGCGGCGCGCACCAGCCGGTCGGCCTCCGGCCAGCGCTCTCCGTCCGCCGCCCCCAGCGCGATGGCGCAGTCGCCGAGGAACAGCGGGACGTAGCCGGGCAGGATGACGGTGGCGGGCGCGGCGACGCGATGGCCGAGCAACTCCACCGAGCCCTCCATCACGTCCAGGTCCGCCGCGTCCTCCGTCGGGCGCAGCCGCAGCCGCACGCCCCGGGCCCCGGGGTCGCGCAGCACCACGTCGGAGGAGAAGGCGTAGCCCACCTCCGTCCAGCGGCCCGCCTCCAGCACGGTGCGGGCGCCCGTGTTGCGGCCCGCGAGCACGCGCAGCTCCCGCCCCGCCGGAGCGGGGGCGTCCTGCACGTCGCTCAGCCCCGCCTCCGCCATGACGTCAGGGCTTGGCGGGGCTGGTCGTGGCGGTCGGCGGCGTGGAGGGCGGCGGCGGAGGCGGCGGAGGCGGCGTGAGCCCGGGCGCGCGCTGCGGCCCCAGCTCCGACGGCGTCTGCGACCCCGGCGGCAGGCCGTTGGGCGCGCCCACGCCGACGAGGTGCGGCGTGATCAGGAACAGCCGCTCGGTATGGGCGGACTCCTTGCGCGAGGAGCGGAAGAAGAAGCCCAGGCCCGGGATGTCGCCGAACAGCGGCACCTTGTCGGTCACCTGCGAGTTCGCCTGCGTGACCAGCCCGCCCAGGAGCAGGCTCTGGCCCTCCACCAGAAGCGCCTGGGTGTTGATGCCGGAGTTCTGCACCACGGGGATGCGGTCCACGCTCTGGCCCGTCACCGCGCCGTCCTGGATGGCGATGAGCAGGCGCACCCGCGTCTCGCCGTTGTCGCGCGTCACGTGCGGGGTGACGCGCATCGTGGTGCCGGCGTTGATGTTGTAGAGGTCGCTGGCGGCGTAGCCCGGCACGCGCACGTAGAAGGTGCGGGTGTTGTCGAACACCGCCTCCACGTCCGACAGGGTGAGCACCTGCGGGCGGGCCACGACGGTGGCCGCCCCCTTCTCGATCAGCGCCTGGATGCCGATGCGGAAACGCACGGCCCCGCCGGAGATCTGCGCGTTCAGAACGCCGCCGCCGCCGAGCGCGCCCGGTCCGGCCCCCGCCGAGGTGACGCCCAGGCTGAACTGCTGTTGGCCTGTGAGGTCGGAGAGCTGGAAGCCCGCACCCAGCTCCTTCAGCTTGTTGGTGTCGATGTCGATCACCGTGGCGTCGATCTGGACGAGCTGCGGCTCGATGTCCAAGGCGCGGATCAGCTGATCGTAGGTGGCCAGCTTCTCCTTGGTGTCGCGGATGATGACCGCGTTCAGCCGGTTGTCGGCCACCACGCGGGGCTGGTCGGGCGCGCCGGCGGGGGCCGCCGCGGCCATCATCGCCGCCGCCTGACCCGCCGACTGGTTGGCCGTGTTGGCCGCGATGTTCGCCCAAGCGTCGGCGTTCTGCGGCGGCGGCATGTTGCCGTAGGCGGCGAGGTTGAAGCCCAGCGTGCCGAGGTCGCGGCCGCCGGAGGGGTTCAGCCCCTGTCCCCTGAGGCCGCTCATCGCCCCCTGCGATGGGCTGTCCAACCGCTGCGCCGCCACCCCCGGACCGCCCGTGAGGAGGCTCCGCAGCAGCGAGGCCACGCCCGGCAAGGTCACCTGGCGGCCGCTGAAGGTGAGCGTGACGTCCTCCGCCCAGGCGTATCGCAGGTAGTAGACGCGGTACTGCATGGGCGCGGGCGCCACGACGGCCGCGGTCGCGACGTAGGCCTGCGGAGCGCCCGGGCCGGATCCGCCGCTCGTCTTGGACAACTCGTCCACCTGATCGAGGAAGCGCTTGGAGCCCGTGGCCACCAGCAGGTGGTTGGACACCCTGACCTGGTTCTGCGCGTCCGGCAGGCCCAGCTGGCGCACGGCCGCCTGGATCCGCGGCGCGTCCGACACCGGGGCCTCCACCGCGCGCGAGCTGATCTGGGTGGACGGGTACACGTAGACCGCCACCCCGTCGTAGTAGGTCAGGAGGCTGAAGGCGCGCGCCACGCCCTGGTAGACGCGGCCGGCCGGGCCCTTGAAGGCGCCGTTGACCTGGCCGGTCAGGTCGGGGCTCAGCACCACCGTCAGGCCGGACTGGGCGAACAGGTCCTTGAGGAAGTCGCCGATCGGCTGCTCGCGGGCGGTGATCGACACGGTGGACGCACCGAACGGCGGGGCCGCCGCCTGCGCACCGGTGACCGCGGCCGCAGTGAGCGCGCCCGCCAGCAGCGCCGCCCGCAGCGGCCTCTTCAACCCGAACGTCATCACTCGGCCGCCTCAAGAACGCCCGCCACGCGGGCCTCGGTCGTCACGCGGTCCACGATCTCCAGCTTCAGCGTGGGGATCAGCTCGTGGAAGGAGAGCACCGCGATATCGAAAAGATCGGGTTCGATCAGCTTGCGCACGTGGCGGCGCAGGTCGATCGGGGTCAGCACCACGCCCACGCCGGTGCGCGCCACCGCCGCGATCATCGCATCGAGCGTCGTGGCCGCGTCCTGAGGCTCCAGCGCTAGCTGCGGGCTGCCCGTGGTGGTGCGCACCGCCTCGCGCAGCTTGGCCTCCAGTTCGGTGGAGAGCGTCACGGCGCGCAGCACGCCGTCCGGCGCGTAGCGGTGGCTGAGCTGGCGGCGCAGCGCGACCCGGGCGAACTCGGTGAGGTTGAACGGATCCTTCTCGCGCTGCCCGGCCTCCGCCAGCGCCTCCAGCACGTCGCGGAGGTTGCGGAGCGAAACCTCCTCCTCCACCATGCGGCGCAGCACCTCCGCGATGCGGGCCACCGGCAGCGCCCGGGCGGCCTCCTTGACCACCTCCGGGTAGTCGACGCCCACGCGGGCCAGCATGTTGCTGGCCTCCTGGATGCCCACGAACAGGCCGATGTGGCGGCGCAGCGCCTGCGCCACGGCGCCCGCGACGGGCTCCACCGCGTCGCCCTCCTCCAGGTCGCCGGCCCCCACGGGCGCCTCGTACGCCAGGAGGCGCCAGCTCGGCGGCGCCTCCGTCTCCAGCGCATGGACGGAGATGCGCGGGAGCGACACGCCCAGCTCCATGTCGAACCGGTCGAGCACCAGCTCCAGCGCCGCGGTCAGCCGCGCCGAGTCGATGGCCTGCACGCCCCGGCCCGCGAGCTCCAGGTGGAGCGGCAGCATGGGACGGGACTCCAGCGCCTTCGTGGCGGCCTCCTGCAGGCGGCGGGGCTTCTCGCGGCCCAGCGCCACGTTCACCGGGCGCAGCCGCCGCTCCACCACCGCCCGCAGCTCGGGCGTCATGAACACGCCCAGCGCGATGGAGCTGAACCCGATCACCACGAAGATCGGCCATGGGAAGCCCGGCACCAGCGCCATGGCCAGCATCAGCCCGCCCGCCATCAGCCACACCCGGGGCTTGCCCCCCAGCTGCAGGCGCATGGCCTCGCCCAGGTGCGTCTGGTCGTCGTCGCCGCTGGTGCGCGTCACGATCAGGCCGGACGCCATGGCGCCCAGGAGCGCGGGGATCTGCGTCACCAGCCCGTCGCCGATGGTCAGGATGGAGTAGGTCTGGATCGCATCGCCGAAGGACAGCCCCTTCTGCATGACGCCCACCGCCAACCCGCCCAGGATGTTGACGATGACGATGATGATGCCCGCCATGGCGTCGCCCTTGACGAACTTCATCGCCCCGTCGAGCGAGCCGTGCAGCTTGGACTCCAGCTCCAGCAGGCGCCGCCGCCGCCGCGCCTCGTCCTTGTCGATCAGGCCGGAGCGCAGGTCGCTGTCGATGGAGAGCTGCTTGCCCGGCATGGCGTCCAGGCTGAAACGCGCCGCCACCTCCGCCACGCGCTCCGCGCCCTTGGCGATGACGATGAACTGCACGATCGTGATGATCAGGAACACGACCATCCCGACCACCAGGTTGCCGCCCGCCACCAGGTTGCCGAAGGTGTCGATGATGTTGCCCGCGTGCCCCTGGATCAGGATCATCCGCGTCGTGGCGATCGACAGCGAGAGCCGATAGAGCGTGGTGATCAGCAAG
>CAXSHO010000075.1:0-15711 GCA_964237305.1 uncultured Caulobacteraceae bacterium | reverse complement strand
GAGCACGCGGCCAACCTGTTCGGGCTGCAGGCCTTCGGCAACATCTACACCCGCATCATGAACCCGACGCAGGCAGTGCTGGAGGAACGTGTCGCGGCGCTGGAGGGCGGCGCCCTGGCGCTAAGGGCGGCGTCGCCGATCGGCCCGCAGGCGCTGCTGGCGGTGCTGGCGCAGGCCAGCGTCCGCGCCACGCGGGCGGCGGGCCGCTCCGTGCTGTTCGACGCGCCGGAGGTGAGCCCCCGGGCGGACTGGCTGTTCGCCGACGCCGCGCAGCTGGCCGCGGAGGCCTTCGCGCGCACGGCCGCCGCCGGCCGCCGCGCCCTGGCGTCGCGCTTCTCCACCGTGCGGCTGCTCCCCGGCCGCAAGGCCGACGTGGCGCTGGAGGGGGCGGTGGTGCGCATCACCATCGACGTGGACCGAGGCCTGGCGGGCCGCCCCTCCAGCCGCCGCATCCAGATGACGCTCGTGCGGCGGTGACCCTCAGCCCTTGAAGTCGTCCTTGGCCTTGCGCACGGCGGCGAAGGCGGCGGCGGGGAGGAGGCCGGGGTGGAGCCGAGGCGCGCGCAGCATGGGGTTGGTGGCGACCTCCAGCCCGATGGTGGAGGGCGTGGTGGCCTCGCCGCGCCCGCGGGCGGCGAACACCCCGGCCGCCCGCGTGGCCACGGCCGGGTCGTCGTCCACCGAGAGCGCGAAGCGGGCGTTGGCGGCGGTGTACTCGTGCGCGGACCAGACCACCGTCTCCTCCGGCAGGGCCATGAGCCGCTCCAGCCCCGCCCACATCTGCTCGGGCGTCCCCTCGAACATGCGGCCGCAGCCCATGGAGAACAGCGCGTCGCCCGTGAAGACCACCGCCGCCTCCGGGGCGTGGAGGCTGACATGGCCCAGGGTGTGTCCGCCCGTCTCCATCACGGCGAAGCGCGTCCCGCCCAGCTCCACGACCTCGCCGGGGGCCACCGCCCGGTCGAGCGGCGCGGCGCGGCGCACCTCCTCCGGGCCTATGATCTGCGCCCCCGTGGCCGCCTTCACCGCGGCGTTCCCCGCCGTGTGGTCGGCGTGCCAGTGGGTGTTGAGGACGTAGCTCAGCGTCCAGCCCGCCGCCTGCGCGGCGGCCAGCACGGCGTCGGCGTCCGGGGTGTCCACCGCGGCGGCCACGCCGGTGGCCCGGTCGCGCACCAGGAAGCCGTAGTTGTCCTGCAGGGCCGGGAACAGCCTGACCTCCACCGCCATCGTCGCTCCCCCGTCGCCGGATCGGGCTATGGTGCCCGCTGCGTCGGAACCGCCGGCCGGGAGGAAGGATGCGTCGCACCGTCGACGACCTGCGCGGCTTCTACGCCTCGCCGCTGGGCGCGGTGGTGCGCGACGCGGTGGGCCGCAGGCTCCAGGCCGCCTGGGGCGAGGCGGCGGGGATGGACGTGCTGCTGTGGGGCTACGGCACGCCGTTCGCCGCGGGCTTCACCGCCGCGCGGCGGGTGGTGGCGGTCATGCCCGAGCTCCAGGGCGCGGAGCCCTGGCCCGCCGCGGGCCGCAACCGCGCCGCCCTCGCGCCGGAGGACGTGCTGCCCCTGCCCAACGCCCTGTTCGACCGGGTCTTGATCGCGCACCTCCTGGAGGAGAGCGACGCCCCGGCCGCCGCGCTGGCGCAGGCCGCGCGGGTGGTCACCGCCGCCGGCCGGGTCGTCCTGGTGGTGGCCGCGCGCGACGGCCTGTGGAGCCGGGCGGAGTCCACGCCCTTCGGCCACGGTCGCCCCTACTCGCGCCGGCAGCTGGAGCGGGCGGTGCGCGCGGCGGGGCTGGAGCCGGTGGCCTGGGCGCGGGCGCTGCACACCCCGCCGCACGCGCTGTTCACCGGGGCGTCCGACCTCCTGGAGGTGGCGGGCTCGCGCCTGCTCCCCGCCCTGTCCGGCCTCCTCATGCTGGAGGCCGCCAAGCGCACCTTCGCACCCGTCGCGGACCGGGCGACCGCCCCGGTCCGCCGCCGCGCCCGGCCCGCGCTGGTGGCCGAGCCCGCCCGGCGCATCCCTTGGCGGGGCGGGGGTTCTGCGTCATAGCTCAGGCGCACGATCGCGCGGGAGCCCGCCCTTGAAGCTCATCATGGCCGTCATCAAGCCGAGCCGGCTCGACGCGGTGCTGGACGCGGTGACCGAGGCGGGGGCCAGCGGCCTCACCGTCACGGAGGTCCGCGGCTACGGCCGCCAGCGCGGCAAGACGGAGGTCTACCGCGGCGCGGAGTACGAGGTGCGCCTCCTGCCCAAGGTGAAGCTGGAGGCCGCGGTGGACGACGACCTGGTGGAGCCCGTGTGCGAGGCGATCCGCAGGGCCGCCAACACGGGCAAGATCGGCGACGGCAAGGTGTTCGTGCTCGACCTGGAACAGGCCATGCGCATCCGCACCGGCGAACGCGACGCCGCCGCCCTGGTGGGCTGAGCGCGGGGCGTCGTCAGCCGAACAGGTCCTTGGTCGGCGGGGGGAGCACGGCGGCGCCCGGCGCCTCGCGCGCGCCCCGGCGCAGCAGCAGCAGCGCCTGCTCGGCCCGCAGGTTGGCCAGGGCCGAGCGCGCGTCGATGGGGAGCGCCGGGCGGTCGCGGAACACGGCGGCGGCGGCCTCGATCTCCAGGTGCAGCTCCTGAGCCAGGCGGGCGAAGTCGCTCAGCGTGCAGAGGTGGATGTTGGCCGTCGCCCACCAGGGCTCGGGCAGGGCGCGGGTCTCCGGCATGCGGCCGCGCAGGAGCAGCGACATCCGCACGCGCCACTGGCCGAAGTTCGGGAAGGACACCACCGCCCGCTCGGACAGGCGCAGGAGGTCGCTCAGCACCTTGCGCGGATGCTGGGTGGCCTGCAGCGTCTGCGACAGGATCACGTAGTCGAAGCTGTCCGCCCCGAACTCCAGGAGGTCGCGGTCGGCGTCGCCCTGCATCACTGCGAGCCCCTTGGCCAGGCAGGCGGCCACGCCCTCGGGCGCGAGCTCGAGCCCCCGCCCGTCCACGTCCTTCTCGCGCCGCAGGAGGTCCAGGAGCTCGCCGGAGCCGCATCCCACGTCCAGCACCCGGGCGCCCGGGCGCACCAGCCGCAGGATCTCCGCGAAGTCGTGGCGCACGGTCATTCTCGTCCTTCCCCGATCTCGGGGGAGGTGACGGCGAAGCCGACGGAGGGGGTGGCGCGACATCTCCGACGTGGCGACACCCCCACCACCACGCTTCGCGTGGTCCCCCTCCCCCGAAATCGGGGGAGGACCGGCTTTGGAGCGCCGCGCCTCACGCCCGCGCCCCCGCCAGGAAGCCGCGCACCGCGTCCTCCAGCAGGGGCTCGTCCAGCAGGAAGGCGTCGTGGCCCTTGTCGCTGGCGATCTCCACAAAGCTCGCCCGCGCCCCCGCCGCGTTCAGGGCGCGCAGCACCCGGCGGCTCTCCGCGGTGGGGTAGAGCCAGTCGGAGGTGAAGCTCGCCAGCAGGAACTCCACGTTGCGCGACGCGGCGAAGGCCTGCGCCAGCACGCCCCCGTGCGGGGCGGCGAGGTCGAAATAGTCCATGGCGCGGGTGATGTAGAGGTAGCTGTTGGCGTCGAAGCGGTCGACGAAGGTCTGGCCCTGGTGGCGCAGGTAGCTCTCCACCTGGAAGTCGGCGTCGAAGCCGAAGGACAGCCCCTCCGTTCCCTGCAGCCCCCGGCCGAACTTGCGGCCCAGCGCCTGCTCGGACAGGTAGGTGACGTGCGCCGCCATGCGCGCCACCGCCAGCCCCTTCTCCGGCCGCACGCCCAGCTGCCCGTAGTCGCCGCCGCGCCAGTCGGGGTCGGCCATCACCGCCTGGCGGCCCACCTCGTGGAAGGCGATGTTCTGCGCGGTGTGGCGGGCGGCGGAGGCCAGGGCGACGCAGGCGCGCGTGCGCTCGGGGTGGACGGCCGCCAGGGCCAGCGCCTGCATGCCGCCCATGGAGCCGCCCACGGAGGCGGCCAGCCGCCCGATCCCCAGCGCGTCCAGGAGGCGCACCTGCGCCCGCACCATGTCGCCCACGGTGATCACGGGGAAGTTCAGCCCGTAGGCGCGGCCGGTGGCGGGGTCGGGCGAGGCGGGGCCGGTGGACCCCCCGCATCCGCCCAGCACGTTGGCGCAGACGACGAAGGCGCGCGCCGTGTCCACCGGCCGGCCCGGCCCCACCATGCGCGGCCACCATCCCGGGCGGCCGCTGTCCGGGTGCGGCGAGGCCACGTGCTGGTCGCCGGTGAGCGCATGGTGGACGAGGACGGCGTTGGATCGGTCGGCGTTCAGCGCGCCGTAGGTCTTGTAGGCCAGCTCCACGCCCGCGAGCGTGCGGCCGCAGTCCAGCGGGAGGTCGCCGAGCGCGAGCACCCCGCCCCCCGTCCGCCCTCCCGCCGGTGCGCCCGCATCGTCCATCGCCGCCTTGCACCTTGGCGGCGTGAGGGTGTCAATGTCGCGTCCGCCCGCGGCGCGCCCTATAAGGGGCCATGCCCGACGGCTCTACGCCTCCGCCCGAGCCCGAAGCCTCCCCGCGCGCCGTCGCGGTGGCGGGCGTCGGCCGCGGCTTCCTGCACGACTGCTGGTACGTCGCGGCCCTCGCCCCCGAGCTGAAGCGCGGCGGGCTGGAGCGACGGATGATCCTGGGCGAGCCCGTGCTCCTGGGCCGCGACCGCACGGGGGCCGCCTTCGCGCTGCGCGACATCTGCCCGCACCGGGCCGCGCCGCTCTCCGCCGGGCGGCTGGTGGACGGGCCGGACGGGGCGCCCGCCGTGGCCTGCCCGTACCACGGCTGGACCTTCCGCACGGGCGACGGCGCCTGCTCGGCCGTCCCCTCGCTGGCGACCGGGCAGGAGACGGACGTGGAGCGCATCCGCGTGCGGCGCTACGACCTCCTCGAGCGCCAGGGCCTCGTCTGGATCTGGATGGCCGCCGACCCCCGCGCCCCCTCCGCCTCCGACTCGGGCCCGGACCACGAGCCGCCCGAGTTCGCCGGCGCGGTGGGCGGGGCGCCCAAGCTCGTGGAGACCACCCGCTTCAGGAGCCATGTGGACCACGCGGTGGTGGGGCTGATGGACCCCGCGCATGGACCCTACGTACACCAGCAGTGGTGGTGGCGCTCCAAGCACTCCATGCACGACAAGGCCAAGGCGTTCGAGCCGCGCCCGTTCGGCTTCGCCATGGCCGCCCACGCCCCCTCGTCCAACAGCTACGCCTATCGCGTCCTGGGCGGCGCGCCCGTCACGGAGATCACCTTCCGCCTGCCCGCGCTGCGCTGGGAGCACATCCGCGTCGGCGCGAAGCAGGTGCTGGCGCTCACCTGCCTGACGCCCGAGACCGAGACCTGCACGCGCATCGTCCAGGTGTTCTGGAGCGACCACTGGGCCTTCACCCTGCTCAAGCCGGTCGTGCGGCTGGCGGTGCGCGCCTTTCTCCAGCAGGACGGCGACATGGTGGAGCTTCAGAACAAGGGCCTGCGCTTCGACCCGCCGCTCCTGTGGATCGACGACGCCGACCGGCAGGCCAAGTGGTACCAGGCGTTGAAGCGCGAGTGGACGCGCAGCCGCGCGGAGGGCCGCCCCTTCGCCAACCCGGTCAAGGCCGCAACCCTGCGCTGGCGGAGCTGACATTGGGCGGCGCCCACGCTCACGGCCCCCCGCACGGGCGTCCGCACCATCTGCACAGCCATGACCACGGCCACGCGCACGACCACGGGCCGGCGCAGGACATGGGCGGCGCCTTCGCGGTCACCGCCGGGCTGAACCTCGCCTTCGTGGCGGCGGAGGCGGCCGCCGGCTGGGTGGGCCACTCCGTGGCGCTTTTGGCGGACGCGGGGCACAACCTGTCGGACGTGGCGGGCCTCCTGATCGCCTGGGCCGCCGCCGCTCTCTCGCGCCGACCGCCCCGGGGGAGGTTCACCTACGGGCTGCGCTCGTCCTCCATCATGGCCGCGCTCGCCAACGCGGTGCTGTTGCTGGTGGCGGTGGGGGCGATCGCGGTGGAGGCGGTGCAGCGCCTCGCGTCCCCCGCGCCGGTGAGCGCGTGGCTGGTGATCGGCATGTCGCTCGCCGGCGTCGCGGTGAACGGCGGTTCGGCGCTGATGCTGGCGCGCGGCGGAAAGGGCGATCTAAACGTGCGTGCGGCCTTCCTGCACATGGCGTCGGACGCGGGGGTGTCGCTGGGCGTGGCCGCGTCGGGCGTGCTCGTGCTCGTCACCGGCCGCAGCTGGATCGATCCGGCCACGAGCCTCTTGGTGGTGGCTCCTGTCCGAGTCGGTGCGGCTCAGCCTGCAGGCCGCGCCTGCGGACCTCGACCTCGACGCGCTGCGCCGTTTCCTGGGCGCCCGGCCGGGGGTGTCGGCGGTGCACGACCTGCACGTGTGGGCCATGTCCACCACCGAGACGGCGCTCACCGCCCACCTCGTCACCCCGGGCGGGCACCCCGGCGACGGCTTCCTGGCCGAGACCGCCGAGGCGCTGCACACCCGCTTCGGCGTGGACCACGCCACCATCCAGATCGAGATCGAGCCTCACGCTCCCTGCCCGCTCGGGGTCGCCCCCGCATGAGCGCCGTGCTGGGCGTGGTCGCCCTCGTGATCGTGGTCCTGCTCGCGGTGGCCGCCCTGTTCTCCGCGGCGGAGACGGCGCTCACCGGCGCCAGCCGCGCGCGCATGCACCAGCTGGAGAAGGAGGGCGACCGCCGCGCCCGGCGCGTCAACCGCCTGCTGGAGCGGCAGGAGCTGATGATCGGCTCCGTGCTCCTGGGCAACAGCCTGATCAACATCCTGTCCTCCGCGCTCATCACCGAGACGCTGGGCCGCTCCCTCCCCGGTGTGTGGGGCGTGGCGGTCTCCACCGCCATCACCACCGTCCTGGTGCTCGTCTTCGCCGAGGTGCTGCCCAAGACGCTGGCCATCGACCGGCCCGACGACGTGGCGCGCTCGCTGTCCGGCCCGGCCACCGCGGTGGTGCGCCTGTTCGGCCCGATCATCGTGGTGGTGCAGCTGTTCGTGCGCGCCACCCTGCGCCTGTTCGGCGTGCGCCCCGCCGCGGAGGCCGACGCCGCCGTGGCCCAGGAGGAGATCCGCGGCGCGGTGGAGTACCACCACTCGGAGGGCCTGGTGGAGGCGCGCGACCGCCGGATGCTGGGCGGCGTGCTGGACCTCGCGGACATGGACGTGACGGAGGTCATGGTCCACCGCAAGGCCATCGCGCTGCTGGACGCCGACCTCCCCCCGCGCCAGCTGGTGGCCGAGGCCCTGGCCGCCCCCTACACCCGCCTGCCGCTGTGGCGCGGCGAGCCGGAGAACATCGTCGGCGTCCTCCACGGCAAGGACGTGGCCCGCGCGCTCCTGGCGCTGGGCGGCGAGGTGGAGCGGCTCCGCGTGGACGAGGTGGCGCGCGAGCCCTGGTTCATCCCCGACACCACGAGCCTGAAGGACCAGCTGGAGGCGTTCCTGCGCACCAGGAACCACTTCGCCCTGATCGTGGACGAGTACGGCGCCCTGCAGGGCCTGGTGACGCTGGAGGACATCCTCGAGGAGATCGTGGGCGAGATCGAGGACGAGCACGACGTCACCATCGAGGGCGTGCGACCGCTCCCCGAGGGCGGGGCGGAGGTGGACGGCGCCGTCTCCATCCGCGACCTGAACCGCGCGCTGGGCTGGAGCCTGCCCGACGACGAGTGGGTGTCGGCCGCGGGCCTCGTGATCCACGAGGCGCAGGCCATCCCCGAGCCCGGCCAGACCTTCATCTTCCATGGCCACCGCTTCCAGGTGCTGGAGCGCCAGCGCAACCAGGTCACCCGCCTGCGCGTCTCCGCCCCCCTGGACGTGCCCGCCGCCTGACCGGAGCCGCCGCGTGCGCCCGATCCGTGGCGCTCTCCGCGGGTGAGGCCGACCCCGCCCCGGGCGACCACGCCCTGTCTGACCACGACGGTCCGTTCAAGCTGGTGGTGGAGGGTGACCGCCGCCCCGCCCGCTCCGCCCGCGGGCTGGTGCGTCTGGAGCTCAAGCCGGTGGAGTGACGCCGATCAACGATCCACGGCGATCGTCACCTCGTCGAGGATGACCGATGGAGGAAGATTGGGGTCTGAAAACAGCGCCGATATCTTCAGCACCGCCGGTGAACACCTGACGGAGATCGCTCTCAGGGTGATGTTCCGGCCCGGGCTGTCCGTGGGGCGGACGATCTCCCTGTCTATCCTGGCGGCTCCCCAGAACCCCTTGACCGGTATGACGTAGTTGGAGGACTGGAACATCGCCACGACGTGAAAGTCTAGATTATAACATCTACCGTCTTTGGTAGTGGTTTCTGGAGAAGGCGCCGCGTAATCGACATGCCTGGCCACCGGTATCGGTGCTACGACAGCTGGTCTTTTTTGCGCGCCGACGCTGGTTGTCGGTGAGGTGCTTGAAGGAAGCTCGAGAAACAACATCATTCCGCCATGCCCTCACAGACCCGCACAGAGATGACGAGATCCTTCGCTGAAGACGTGAACCTCATCTACCTGTTCGGAGAGATCGGCGGCGCGTCAGCGCAGTGTTCGCGCGGCGGATAGGCGTACAAGTCGGCGCCCGCGCCGGCGCTGTACGCTGATAACGTCTGGAAGGAGAATGTCGGAAGTCGGGGCGACTGTCCGAGCGGCCCCACGATGACGCGCGCTTCCGTATAGTCCGCGCTGACGACCACCGTCTTCGCGCCGGCCGACCACTGGAGCCTGAACGGCCGCCCCCTGGGAACCGAGAACACGGGCAGACACGCGGACGAGTCACAGTAGGCTATGTTCGCAGACGAGCGGGCCTCGATCTTCTTGGGGATCTCGCTCACAGCGATCTGCGCCGCGCCGTTGAACGTCGTTGTCCGGCCGCAAGACAAGATCTCGAGACGATCGGGCGCGCTCGGGTTGGAGGCGAGGAGGAGGGCGACGACCAGCGGTGTCATGATCTAGGCGCGGTCAAGCCGGGTTCAGGCTCCCGCCCGCCGCATCCTCGCCCGGAGCGTGGGCGCTCAGCGCCAGGGCGTGGATGCCGTCGGGGGCCATCTCGGCCTTCAGGGCGTCGTAGATGCGGCGCTGGCGGTCCACGCGGGAGACGCCTTCGAAGGCGGCGCTCACGATGCGCACGGTGAAGTGGGTCTCGCCCTCCGGCCGGGCGCCCCGGTGGCCGGCGTGCTTGTCGCTGTCGTCGATCACCTCCAGCGACGTGGGCTGGAAAGCCGCCGTCAGCTTCTCGCGCAGGGTGTCGGCCACGGCCATGGAAAGCGCTCCGTCAATTCTTGAACCGAAGTTTCTCGACCATAGAGTCCCGCCATGCCCCGGGCGTTCCCCTACAAGCCCAAGTTCGTCGACATCCGCGTGCGGCCCCCCAAGGCCGGCGAGGAGGTGGCGGACGCGCCGCGCCCGGGGCTGAAGCCCGGCGAGCGGGCGTGCGACCACCAGGGCTGCCTCAGCCCCGCCACCGCCCGCGCCCCCAAGGGGCGGGACATGATGAACGAGTTCTACTGGTTCTGCGCCCCGCACGCCGCCGAGTACAACAAGGGCTGGAACTACTTCGCCGGCATGAGCGACGACCAGGTGGCCGCCTGGCGCGAGGACCAGGCCAAGACCGGCGGGCGCCCCACCTGGGAGTTCAAGGCGGGCCGCTTCAGCCGCGAAGCCGCCGCCTTCGCCGCCAAGTTCGGCTCGGGCGCGGCGGGCAAGGGCGCGGGCGCCTACACCGACGCCTTCGACGTGCTGGGCCGCGGCGGGAGCGACCCCAAGCGCGCGGCGGAGGCGGCGGGCCGCAAGCTGGGCGTCCTCGAGCGCAAGGCGCTGGGCGAGCTGGACCTCGGGGGCGAGGCGGACGGGCCAGTGATCCGCGCCCGCTACCTCGACCTCGTCAAGCGCTTCCACCCGGACTCCAACGGCGGCGACCGCTCGGCGGAGGACAAGCTCCAGCGCGTGATCCGCGCCTACAAGACGCTGCAGAAGGCGAAGCTCACCGCCTGACCTCCCGGCGCGCTTTCCCGAGCGGACACGTCCGCTATATGGACGCCATGGCCCTCGACATCGCCCCCGCCGACACCGACGCGCTGCTGGCGACCCGGCCCGACCTGTCCAAGTCGGTGCGCGAGCTGTTCGGGGTGGACTCGGACATGATGGTCCCGGCCTTTTCGGCGCGCGACAGCCACGCGCCGGACGTGGACCCCGCCTACCGCTTCGACCCGCAGACCACGCTCGCCATCTGTGCAGGCTTCGCGCACGACCGCCGCGTGATGGTGCAGGGCTACCACGGCACCGGCAAGTCCACCCACATCGAGCAGGTGGCCGCCCGGCTGAACTGGCCCTTGGTGCGCGTGAACCTGGACAGCCACGTGTCGCGCATCGACCTCGTCGGCAAGGACGCCATCGTGCTGAAGGAGGGGCGGCAGGTCACCGAGTTCCGCGAAGGCATGCTGCCCTGGGCGCTGCAGCGGCCCATCGCGCTCGTGTTCGACGAGTACGACGCCGGGCGGCCGGACGTGATGTTCGTGATCCAGCGCGTGCTGGAGCAGGCGGGCAAGCTGACGCTCCTGGACCAGAACCGCGTGATCCGGCCGAACCCGTACTTCCGCCTGTTCGCCACCACCAACACCATCGGCCTGGGCGACACCACCGGGCTCTACCACGGCACGCAGCAGATCAACCAAGGCCAGATGGACCGCTGGTCGATCGTCACCACGCTGAATTATCTGGCGCACGACGTGGAGGCCGAGATCGTGCTCTCCAAGTCGCCGGGCTACGATACGCCGGACGGCCGCCGAACCCTGGCCGCGATGGTGCGGGTGGCCGACATGACGCGCAACGCCTTCATGAACGGCGACATCTCCACGGTGATGAGCCCCCGCACCGTGATCACCTGGGCGCAGAACGCGGAGATCTTCGCGGGCGACCTGGGCACGGCCTTCCGCATGACCTTCCTCAACAAGTGCGACGAGCTGGAACGCCCCACGGTGGCCGAGTTCTACCAGCGCGCCTTCGGAACCGACCTGCCGGAGAGCGCGGCGCGCGTGCGGGTGGCCTAGGGACGCCTCGCCGCCCACCCTTGCCCCAGCCCACCCCCGTTCGTCATGCTGAGGAGCGGTCGTCAGACCGCGTCTCGAAGCACGCACCCGCGCCATGGCGTCCTGGGCCTACATGCTCCGCTGCGCCGACGGCTCGTTCTACGTCGGTTGCACCACGGACCTCGAGCAGCGGATGGGCCAGCACAGGTCCGGCCTGCGCGGCGGCTACACCTCCACGCGGCTGCCGGTGGAGCTGGTCTGGACGGAG
This sequence comes from uncultured Caulobacteraceae bacterium, assembly GCA_964237305.1. Taxonomy (GTDB): domain Bacteria; phylum Pseudomonadota; class Alphaproteobacteria; order Caulobacterales; family Caulobacteraceae; genus JASLDZ01. The sequence continues at coordinate 4,456 of CAXSHO010000075.1, read as the reverse complement.
GAGTTCCAGACGATCCAAGACGCGATCCGGTCTGAGCGCCACCTGAAGGGCTGGTCACGCGCCAAGAAGGAGGCGCTGATCGCGGGCGACTACGAGCTGATCTCGCGCCTGGCCTCGCGCGCCGGGCGCTGACCGCGGGTGCGTGCTTCGAGACGCGGACCTGAGGGTCCGCTCCTCAGCATGACGAAGGGGGTGATCACACCCGCAGCGGCATCAGCACGTACTGCACGCCGGCGTCGCCCGGGTCGAGCACCAGCGTGGGGCTGGCGGGGTCGGCGAAGCGGAGCTCCATCTCCGGGGCGCCGATCTGGCCGCACACGTCCAGGAGGTAGCGGGCGTTGAAGCCGATCTCGAAGCTGTCGCCCTCGTAGTCGATCTCCAGCTCCTCCACCGCCTGGCCGGCCTCCATGTTGCGCACGGTGAGGGTCAGTTTCCCCGTCTCGATGGCGAGCTTCACCGAGCGGCTCTTCTCGGCGGAGATGGTGGCCACCCGGTCCACCGCAGCCGCGAAGACGCGGGCGTCCACCTTGACGATCTTGTGGTTGTCGCGCGGGATCACGCGGACGTAGTCGGGGAAGGCGCCGTCGATCACCTTGCTGGTCAGCGCCGCCCCGCGCAGGGGCTCGGCCCCGTCGTCCGCGGCCGCACCCGCACCTGGGCCCTTGCCGCCCGCGGCGAACTGGAAGCGCACCTTGGCCGAGGAGATCTGCAGCTCCACCACCTCGCCCGCGTCGTCCAGCAGGCGGCGGGCCTCCGCGATCGTCTTGCGCGGCACGATCACGCCCGGCAGCCCGGCGGCGCCCTCAGGCGCAGGCATCTCCGCCAGCGCCAGGCGGTGGCCGTCGGTGGCGACGCAGCGCAGGCGCGTCTGCCCGTCCACCACCACCGTGTGGAGGTAGAGGCCGTTGAGGTAGTAGCGCGTCTCCTCCGTGGAGATGGCGAAGCGCGTCTTGTCGATCAGCCGCGCGAGGTCGTCGGCCTCCACCGTCAGCTTGCCGGAGAGCCCGTCGCCCGACATCTGCGGGAAGTCGCCGGAGGGCAGCACGGGCAGGTTGAAGCGCGAGCGGCCGGCGGTGACCGACAGGCGCGGGTCCTCCCCGGCGAACTTCAGCTCCACGTCCGCCCCGTCGGGGAGCTTGCGCACGATCTCGTACAGCGTCTGGGCGGGCGCGGTGATCTGCCCTTCGCCGGTGACGCGGCCGCGCGCCTCGTCCACGATCTCCATGTCGAGGTCGGTGGCGGAGAAGCTCACCCCGTGCCCGTCGGCCGAGACCAGGACGTTGGACAGGATGGGGATGGTGTTGCGCCGCTCCACCACGCTCTGGACGTGGCTGAGCGCCTTGAGGAGCGCGGCGCGTTCGATGGTCAGCTTCATCGCGGGGTCCGGCGTGGGCGCGGGCGGTTCGGGAGCCGTCCGGCGCGTCGACGTAAAGGACGCGGACACTAGCCGAAGCGCGGGCTTCCGCGGAAGGCGTCGCGTGCGGCGAGAGTGCGGCTCAGGCGCGCGGCGTCACCGACAGCACCCAGGCGAAGCCCGCCGCCACCGCCGCCGCCGCGCCCGCGGTGAGCGGGATGCGCAGCCGGCGATACCAGTCGGGCAGGTCGGGCGAGAGGAAGTCGCCCACGCCCTGCACCAGGAGGACCACCACCAGCCCCGCATAGCGGTCGAGCGCGGGCAGGGGCGCGGCCACCAGCGCCACCGCCGCCAGCTGCGGCGCCGTGGAGGCGACGAGGAACAGCGGCCGCGGCCCCTCCGTCCGCGTGATCTCCGCCCCCCAGCGCACCCCGCCCAGGAAGCTGGCGATGGTGGCGGCGTAGGCCAGGAGCACGATGGGCGCGTAGAACACCGCCGGGCCGAACCGCCCCGGCCCGGCCCACAGCGCGACAGCCGCGGCGAAGAAGGGCAGGAGGCCCGCCACGCCGAGGAGCCAGGCGGTGCGGACGCCGGGAGGCGAGGTCGACATGCCGCCCGATAGCACGAACGCGCCCCAGGTCCCCCCGAAGCGCGTTCGAAAAAGGACCGGTTCGAGGCGGGCGAGGGAGCGCCCGCACCGAGGTCAGTGCGTCAGGAAGCCCACCATGCCCGCGACGAGCGAGGCCAGCATCAGGGCGAGGGCGATGTTTCCGGAGCGTTCGGTCCAGGTGGTCAGCGTGGTCATGGTCTATCCCCGTTCTCTTGAGCTCCGGCGAGGGCGTCTCAGGTGAGACCGTGCCCGCTTCACACAGTTCGCGGGTAGGTTCGTCCCCGCCGAGAGCTGGACGTGATATATGTCACCTCCCTCTTGCCGCCAAGTTAAAATGCCGCAATGCAGCATCCGCGCGGGCGGACGCCGGGCGGAGCGCCTGCTAGACAGGGGCGGCGATGCCCCGCGCCGCCCTCCTCCGCCTCCAGCTGACCGACTTCCGCTCCTACGGGGCGGCGGCGCCGGCGCTCGACGGGCGGCCGGTGGCGCTGTGGGGGCCGAACGGCGCGGGCAAGACCAACCTCCTGGAGGCCGTGTCGCTGCTGGCGCCGGGCAAGGGCCTGCGCAACGCCGCCGCCGACGAGGTGGGGCGGCGCGCGCCGGGCGAGCCCGCCGGGCGGCCGTGGGCGGTGTCGGCCGTGGCCACGGGGGCGCAGGGCGAGGTGCGGCTCGGCACGGGGCTGGAGCCCGGGGCCGCGCGCCGCACGGTGCGGATCGAGGGAGAACCCGCCGCGCCCGGCCGCCTGAGCGAGCACCTGCGGCTGGTCTGGCTCTCGCCCGCGCAGGACCGGCTGTTCCAGGAGCCCGCCGGCGAGCGCCGACGCTTCCTCGACCGCCTCGCCTTCGCCGCGGAGCCCGCCCACGCCGCCCACGCCGCCGCCTACGAGGGGGCGCTGCGCCAGCGCACGCGCCTCCTGGCCGACGCGCGGGAGAGCGGTCGCCCGGCCGACGGGGCCTGGCTCGACGCCCTGGAGGCGCGCATGGCGGAGAGCGGCGAGGCGGTGGCCGCCGCCCGCGCCCGCACCGTCGCCGCGCTGGCCGAGGAGATCGACGCCCGCGCCGACCGGCCCTTCCCCCAGGCCGGGATCGCGCTGGAGGGCGACTGGAGCGCGCCCCTGCCCGACTACGCCCCCCGCCTGGCCGCCGCCCTGCGCGAGGCGCGGGGGCGCGACGGGGCGGCGGGACGCGCGCTCACGGGCCCGCACCGGGCGGACCTGCGGGTGGTGTTGCGGCTGAACGGGCGACCGGCGGCGGAGGGCTCCACGGGCGAGCAGAAGGCGCTAGTGCTGAACCTGGCGCTCGCCCAGGCGGCGCGGCTGGCCCGGGCGTCGGACGCGCCGCACCCCGTCCTGCTGCTGGACGAGGTGGCCGCCCACCTGGACCCCGAGCGCCGGTCCGCCCTGTTCGACGAGATCACGGCGCTGGGCCTGCAGGCCTTCCTCACGGGCACCGACCGCGCGCTGTTCGCCGCGCTGGGCGCCCGCGCGCAGATGATCCACGTGCGCGACGGCGGGCTCGAAGCGGACTAGAGTGCTTCCGCAGCCGCAGCGGGGCGGACCCGCACCTTACCGCTGTCATCCCGGACGGCGCAGCCGATCCGGGACCCAGGACCACACGCGCGACCGTCACTCCTGGGTCCCGGCTCTCCGCTCCGCTCCGGCCGGGATGACGGAAACCTGGACCTGACATGACCGACGCCCCCATCGACCCGCCCGAAGACGCCGCCGAGCCCGCCGAGTACGGCGCCGACAGCATCCGCGTGCTGAAGGGCCTGGACGCGGTGCGCAAGCGGCCGGGCATGTACATCGGCGACACCGACGACGGCTCGGGCCTGCACCACATGGTCTACGAGGTGGTGGACAACGCCATCGACGAGGCCCTGGCCGGCCACGCCACCCACGTGGAGGTGCGCCTGAACGCCGACGGCTCGGCCACGGTGATCGACGACGGCCGCGGCATCCCCACCGGCATCCACGAGGGCGAGGGCGTCAGCGCGGCCGAGGTCATCATGACCCAGCTGCACGCGGGCGGGAAGTTCGACCAGAACAGCTACAAGGTCTCGGGTGGCCTGCACGGCGTGGGCGTCTCGGTGGTCAACGCCCTCAGCGACTGGCTTCAACTGAAGATCTGGCGCGACGGCAAAGAACACGAGATGCGCTTCGAGCGCGGCGACGCGGTCACCTCGCTGGCGGTCACCGGCGACGCGCCGATCCGCACCGAGGGCGAGAAAGCGGGCGAGCCGCTCACCGGCACCAGCGTCACCTTCATGCCCTCGCTGAAGGTCGGCGAGGAGGACGGCACCTTCACCTTCATCGACTTCGACCGGAAGACGCTGGAGCACCGCCTGCGCGAGCTCGCCTTCCTGAACTCCGGCGTCACCATCCGCTTCCGCGACCTGCGCGGCGCCGAGCCGTTCGAGGAGATCATGCACTACGAGGGCGGCGTCGAAGCCTTCGTGCGCCACCTGGACAAATCCAAGACCCCGGTGCTGG
>CAXSHO010000074.1:1706-15832 GCA_964237305.1 uncultured Caulobacteraceae bacterium | reverse complement strand
GCGGCGACCCCTCGCCCATCGCCCACGACCTGGCCGCCTGACCCGCAAGGGGCGGGGGGAGCGGCCCCGGCCGGCTCTCCCGCCCCGGCGCGACCCGGCGCCCTCGTCAGTCGGCGCCGGCCTTGCCGTGGGCCTCCTCGGCGCGGGCGCCCGCGAGCATGTTGCCGAGGGCGTGGTTGCCCTCGTGACAGGCGTACTCGTAGATGACGCCCTGCAGCGGATGGAATTCGTACTCGCCGCCCCACGGCTTGTCCCACACCGTGGGGTCGTCGACGGTGAACTGGTAGAGCAGCCGGTCTCGTCCCAGGCGGGTGAACCGCTCGGTGACCTTCAGGTCGCGCCACGAGCCGTGGTAGGCCATGGACTTGGGGATGTTGGTCGTTTCGACGACCAGCGTGTCGCCTTCGTAGCGGCCCACCGAGTCGCCCATCCAGGGTCGGACGCCGTCGGTGCGGTGCGGTGCGTTGAGGCGCACCTGGCGTACGTCGTGGACCATCTCGATCTCGATGGCGACCTGGTCGCGCGTCTGGATGATCTGGTAGTCGTTGTTGTAGAAACCGTTCGCCAGCATGGGCGGCCCGGCGTTGCGGCCGAAGCCCATGATGCAGCGCTCGCCCAGGCTGCGGTTCTCCGGGTTGTCGAAGCTGCCCAGGCCGCCGCGGTACTCTGGGGCGGCCGCGTCGGCGGCCTTGGGCTTCGGCACGCGCCCGTCCGCCGTGGTGAGGACCGACGAGCGCGCCTCGCCCCGCACGCGCATCACGCGCGAGCCCGGGTCCAGCCAGCCGCGGTCGTAGCCGCCGACCGCGCCGCCCGCCGCCGCGAACTCCGCGCGGGTGCCTTCCTTCGGCTTGTCGCCCCCCGCGGTGGGAGCTCCCGCGTTGGGATCGCTGGGGGCGTTGCCGTCGGCGACCTCCTTGTCGACGGCGCTCTCCAGCCGCTTCACCTGCTCCTCGGTGTAGGCGGCGGGAGCCCCGGGCGCCCGGGTCTCCGGCGTCAGGCTCACGTTGGTCCAGTAGCCTCCGAGATCGGGCTGGCCGAAGGCGTTGCGGGCGGGCGTGAACGCGGCGGGTGTCCCGGCGTGCGGCGCGGCGGGCGCGGCCAGGAGGAGTGCGGCCGCCAACGCCGGTGCGGAGATGTATGGCATGCCGAGGCGCTCCCGTGATCGTCCACCGTCATCGCCGCGGTGGCGCCCGATCCCATCACGAAGATCCGTTCCCGCCAAGCCCGGGCGGCGCGCGCCCGCGGCGTGTCAGCCCGCCGGCTTGGGCGTCGGCGGCGCGAGCGGCGGGTCGGTGGGCGGGGGCTCGGGCTGAGGTGCGGGGATGTCGGTCATGGCGGGGAGTGCAACGGTGCAGGGCCGCTCCGCGATCCACAGGGGCGTTCGGCGCCTTCGCGTGGGCGGCATGGGAACCACACTCCCCTTCTCTCATTCCGCAGCAAGCCGTCCGGTGAGGTGACCCTCCCGGCGTGCGCGGGGACGTCATGAGCGACAGCGGATCGGGCGGCGACAAGCCGCAACTGAGGGATCCCCGCAGCTACGACGCCGAAGCCGACGCCAAGGAGGAGGGCGGCGGCGAGGAGAAGGCCGACGGCGGGAAGGGGGGCGGGAAGAAGCCCGGCCCGTTCAAGAACCCGCTGGTGGTGATCGCGGTGGTGCTCGGCGTCGCGGTCCTGCTCGTCCTGGCCTTCCTGTTCTTCAGCCACCAGCGCAAGTTCCAGTCGACGGACGACGCCTATATCGACACGCACATCGTGCACCTGGCGCCGCAGATCGCCGGGCGGGTGCAGGCGGTCTACGTGGGCGACAACGCGCTCGTCGGCGCCGGGCAGCCGCTGGTGCAGATCGACCCCATCGACCAGGACCAGCGCGTGGCCCAGGCGCAGGCCCAGCGCGCCCAGGCCGTGGCGCAGCGCGACCAGGCGCAGGCCCAGCGCGTGCAGGCGCTGGCGCAGATCGCCACCCAGGCCCAGACCTACCAGCAGGCCGCCGCCCAGGTGCCGGGCGCGGAGGCCCAGGCCGTGGCCGCCGCCAGGGACGACGCGCGCTATCGCGAGCTTCTGCGCGTGAACCGGCTCGCCGTCTCCGGCCAGCAGCTCGACCAGGCGCACGCCCAGGCGCAGCAGACGGCCAGCCAGGCCCAGGCCCAGCGCAAGGCCCGCGACGCCGCCGCCGCGCAGGTGGCCCAGGCCCGCACGCAGGTGGCCGCCGCCGACGCCACCATCCGCGGCGCGCAGGCGCAGATCGCCGCGGCGGACGCGCAGGTGGCCAGCGCGGGCACGCAGGTCTCCTACGCCCGGCTGACCGCGCCGCTGATCGGGCATGTGGCGCGCAAGAACGTGCAGGTCGGCTCCTACGTCCAGCCGGGGCAGGAACTGATGGCGATCGTGCCCACCGAGCTCTGGGTCACGGCCAACTTCAAGGAGACGCAGCTCAAGAACATGCGCGTGGGCCAGCACGTGGACCTGAAGTTCGACGCCTATCCCGACTACAAGTTCACCGGCCACATCGACTCGTTCCAGCGCGGGGCGGGCCAGGCCTTCGCCGTGCTGCCGAGCGAGAACGCCACCGGCAACTTCGTCAAGGTGGTGCAGCGCGTGCCGGTGAAGATCGTGATCGACAACCTGGACGACCTGCACCATCCGCTCGGCCCCGGCATGAGCGTCAGCCCGCGCGTGCGGGTGCTGCCCTAGTGGCCGGCTGGACCCCCGCCCGTTCGGCGGCGGGCGGGCGAAACCCGTGGATCATCGCGGTGGTGATCTCCATCGCCACCTTCATGGAGGTGCTGGACACCTCCATCGCCAACGTCGCGCTCGACCACATCGCGGGCGGGCTGGCGGTCTCCTACGACGAGGCGACCTGGGTGCTCACGAGCTACCTCGTGGCCAACGCCATCGTGATCCCCGCCTCGGGATGGCTGTCGTCGGTCCTGGGCCGCAAGACCTATTACCTGCTCAGCGTGCTGGTGTTCACCATCGCCAGCTTCCTGTGCGGGATCGCGCCCAACCTCACCTGCCTGATCCTCGCGCGCATCCTGCAGGGCGCGGCGGGAGGAGGGCTTCAGCCCTCGTCGCAGTCCATGCTGGTGGACAGCTTCCCGCCCGAGAAGCGCGGCGCGGCCTTCACCCTGTTCGCCTTCACCGTGGTGGTGGCCCCCGCCATCGGGCCGACGCTGGGCGGCGTGATCACCGACAACATCAACTGGAGCTGGATCTTCCTCATCAACGTGCCCGTGGGGATCGGCGCGCTGTTCCTGGTGCAGGCGCTCGTCACCGAGCCCAAAGCGCTGCAGGAGGAGGCCAAGGGCCTGAAGGCGCGCGGCCTGAAGTTCGACGGCACGGGCTTCGCCTTCATCGCCATAGGCCTCGCCACCCTGGAGATCTTCGCCGACCGTGGACAGCGCGACAACTGGTTCGCCAGCCCGACCATCGCCATCTGCGGCGTGCTGGCGGTGACGGGGCTCGTGGGCTTCGTGATCTGGGAGCTGGTCAAGCGCAAGGACACGCTGCTGGACCTGACCCTCTTCAAGAACCGCAACTTCAGCGTCACCAACCTGATCATGGCGGTGACGGGGGTGGTGCTGTACGGCACGACGCAGTTCCTGCCGCAGCTCCTGCAGCAGGTGCTGGGCTACACCGCCACCAACGCCGGGCTGGCCATGACCGTGGGCGGGATCGCCACGGTGATTTTCATGCCCGTGGTGGGCTTCCTGTCCAACAAGGTGCAGCCGCGGTGGCTGATCGCGTTCGGACTGGTGGTGGAGGCGCTGGCGCTCCTCAACATGTGCGGGCTGTCCACCGACATGGGGTTCTGGGACGCGTCGTTCGCCCGGGTGTGGCAGGCGGTGGGGCTGCCGTTCCTCTTCATCCCCATCACCAGCGCGGCCTATGTGGGCCTGCCGCCGGAGGCCACCAATCAGGCCTCGGCCATGCTGAACGTGAGCCGCAACCTGGGCGGCACGATCGGCATCTCCTCGGTGCAGACGCTCCTGGCGCAGCGCGAGCAGTTCCACCAGTCGCGGTTGGTGGAGAACCTCAGCCCGCTCAACCCGGTCTACGACCAGGCGATGCGGACCTCGCAGGCGGGGCTGCAGGGACCGCTCGGCGCCCCTGGCGCGATGACGGGATCGCTGGCGCAGCTCTACCAGTCGGTGACGCGGCAGGCGGCCATGCTGAGCTACATCGACGTGTTCTGGGCACTCATGCTGTTCGTGGCCTTCGTCACACCCACCGCCCTGCTGCTCCGCGGCGGCAAGGGCGGACAAGGAGGCGCGGCGTGAAGCGCATCATCCTCACCGCGCTCGCCGCCACCTCGGTGCTGGGCGCCTGCACGGTCGGGCCCGACTACCGCAAGCCGGACCTGCCCGCCCCGCCCGCCTTCAGCGAGAAGGCGGACAGGACGGTGGGCGCGCCGCTCTCCGCCGTCACCGCGGAGACCGCCACGCTCGACCGCTGGTGGACGCGGTTCAACGACCCCGTCCTGGACGACCTCGTCCGCCGCGCCTTCGCCGACAATCTCACCCTCGCCCAGGCCCGGGCGCGGGTGCGCCAGGCGCGCGCGCAGGTGGCCGTGGCGCGCTCGGCGGGGCTGCCGGTGGTGGGCGCCAGCACCACCGCCGCGCGGATCGACACACAGTCGCAGACGATCACCGGCCTGGGCGGACAGGGCGCCCAGGGCGGCGCGGCGGGCGGTGGCGGGGCGGCCTCCTCCGGCGGCGTCGGCGGCTTCAACCGCGCCGAGGTCTTCATGCTCGGCCTCAACGCCGCCTGGGAGCTGGACCTGTTCGGCAGCGTCCGCCGCCAGACCGAAGGCGCGCGCGCCCAGGCGGAGACGGCGGAGTGGAGCGCGCGCGACACCCAGGTGTCGGTGGCCTCCGAGGTGGCCAACGCCTACCTGCAGCTCCGGCTGAACCAGGCGCGCGCGGCGGTGCTCAGGCTCGACCTCCAGCGGCAGGAGGCGCTGTTCAAGCTGATCGGCGACCGCTTCCGCACGGGCTTCGTCACCAACCTCGACGTGGACCAGCAGCGCACCCAGCTGGCCAACACCCAGTCGCAGATCCCCCAGGTGGAGGCGCAGGCCGAGGCGCAGGCGCACGCCGTCGCCACCCTCCTCGGACTGACGCCCGAGGCGCTGTATACGGAGCTGGCTCCGGTGAAGGGCCTGCCGCCCGTGCCCCCCACGATCCCGGCCGGGCTTCCCAGCGACCTCCTGCGGCGCCGGCCCGACATCCGCTCCGCCGAGCGGCGTCTCGCCGCCGCCAACGCCCAGGTGGGCGTGAGCATCGCCGCCCTGTTCCCCACGCTGAACCTCACCTTCCTGCCGAGCTACTCGCGCATCGCGGTGAGCGACATGTTTCAGAAGCCCACCCGCTCGCTCCTCAGCCTGGCGCAGGGCTCGCAGCCCCTGTTCGACGGCGGCGCGCGCTTGGCGCAGATCCGCGGGAGCCGCGCCGCCTACGACGAGGCGTTCGCCGCCTACAAGGCCGCGGGCCTGCAGGCGATGCAGGAGGTGGAGGACGCCATCGTGCGCTACCAGGCCGACCAGAAGCGCTGGGCCGCCCTGGTGGACGCCTTCCAGGCGGCGCAGCGCAGCGATCTGATCTCACGCCAGCAGTACGCGGTCGGCCTCGTGACCTACGCCAATGTCTACCAGACCCAGGCCTCGCTCTACTCCATCCAGGACCAGCTGGCGCAGGCCGACGGCGCCCTCGCCACCGACGTGGTGGCCCTCTACAAGGCGCTCGGCGGCGGTTGGGACGACACGGCCGCGGGCCCGCCCGCCACCGGCGGGCCGGGCCGCTCTTGAAAGACCCTCGCGCGCCGGTGCACCGTGTGGGCTGCACTCCGCCGACGGGTCACACGGTCGCGGAGACCTGTCGCCGGAGCCTCCGCTGAACCCCGCCGACACCGATGACAGCGCCGCCGCCGGCGCCCGTCTGGAGGTCGGCGAGGCGGCGTTGCGGCTCGCCACGGAGGCGGCGGAGGTGGGGACGTGGGACCTCGACCTCCTCACGGACACCCTCGTCTGGCCGCCGCGGACCAAGGCCATGTTCGGCATCTCGCCGGACGCGCCGACCGCCATGGTGGACTTCTACGCCGGCCTGCATCCCGGCGACCGCGACGCCGTCACCGCGGCCTTCGCCGCGGCCGTCGATCCCGCGGTGCGCGCCACCTACGAGGTGGAGTACCGCACGGTGGGCAAGGAGGACGGCGCGGTGCGCTGGATCGCCGCCAAGGGGCGCGGCGTGTTCGACGACACCGGCCGGTGCGTGCGCGCGCTCGGCACCGCCATCGACATCACCGCGCGCAAGTCGGCGGAGGGGCGGGCCCGCGCGCTGATGGAGTTCGGCGACCGCCTGCGCGCGCTGGGGACGCCGGCCGACATGGCGCAGGCCGCCGCCGACGCCCTGGGCCTCACGCTCGGGGCCAGCCGCGCCGGCTACGGCACCTTCGACCCCGTCTCCGACATCCTCCACATCGACGGGAGCTGGCGGGCGCAGGGCGTGCGCCCGCTCACCAGCGAGCTGCGGCTGCGCGAGTACGGCGCCCACCTGGAGGGCCTCAAGGCCGGCGAGGCGATCGCCATCGGGGACGCCCGCACCGACCGCAGGACCACCCGCGGCGCCGCCCTGCTGGAGACCATCGAGTCCCGCGCCTCGCTCAACATCCCGCTCCTCGAGGGCGGGCGGCTGGTGGCGGTGGCCTATGTCACCGACGCCCGCGCGCGGTCGTGGACGGCCGGGGAGATGGCCTTCGCGCGGGAGGTGGCGGGCCGCACGCGCGCGGCCATCGAGCGGCGCCGCGCCGAGGACGCCCTGCGCGAGCTGAACGCCACCCTGGAGCGCCGCGTGGCGGAGCGCACCGCCGAGCTCGACCGCGTGTGGCGCAACGTGCGCGACCTCCTGGTCGTGGTCGGCCCAGACGGCGTCATCCGCGCCGCCAACCCGGCCTGGACCGACGTGCTGGACCACCGGGCGGAGGAGATGGAGGGCCGCAGCATCCTCGACTACATGTGGCCGGACGACAGGCGACCGGGGGCGGAGCGGCTGGTGGACGCGGCCGTGCGCGAGCTGGGCGACCGCGACGTCCGCTACCGCCACCGCGACGGCTCGGCGCGCTGGATCCGCTGGCGGTCCAACCCCGTGGACGGGGCGATCTACGGCTACGGCCGCGACGTGACGGAGGAGCGCGAGCGCGCCGCCGCCCTGGCGCGCGCGGAGGAGGCGCTGCGCCAGAGCCAGAAGATGGAGGCCGTGGGCCAGCTCACCGGCGGCGTGGCGCACGACTTCAACAACCTGCTCACGGGGATCACCGGGGGGCTGGAGCTGCTGCAGGCGCGCATCGCCCAGGGCCGCACCGACGGGCTGGACCGCTATCTCCAAGCCGCCCAGGGCGCCGCCCGCCGGGCCGCCGCCCTCACCCAGCGCCTGCTCGCCTTCTCGCGCCGCCAGACGCTGGATCCCAAGCCCACCGACCTCAACCGGCTGGTGGCGGGGATGGAGGAGCTGATCCGCCGCACCGTGGGCCCGTCGGTGGAGGTGGAGGTGGTGCAGGCGGGCGGCCTGTGGGCCACGCTGATCGACCCGTCGCAGCTGGACAACGCGCTCCTCAACCTGTGCGTCAACGGCCGCGACGCCATGCCCGACGGCGGGCGCCTGACCATCGAGACCGCCAACAAGTGGCTGGACGACCGCGCCGCGGGCGAGCGCGACCTCCCGCCCGGCCAGTACGTCTCGCTGTGCGTCACCGACACGGGCACGGGCATGACGGCGGAGGTGGCGGAGCGCGCCTTCGAGCCCTTCTTCACCACCAAGCCCCTGGGCGCCGGGACGGGCCTGGGCCTGTCGATGATCTACGGCTTCGTGCGCCAGTCCGGCGGGCAGGTGCGCATCTACTCGGAGGCGGACCGCGGGACCACCATGTGCCTCTACCTGCCGCGCCACCACGCGGGGCTGCCGGACCAGGACGGGGCCGAGCCCGCCGGCGCCGCCGCCTCGCCCTCCGCACGGGCGGTGCTGGTGATCGACGACGAGCCCACCGTGCGCATGCTGGTGTGCGAGGTGCTGGCGGACCACGGCCACCGCGCCATCGAGGCGCCGGACGGCCCCACCGGGCTGCGGATCCTGCAGACGGACGTGGCCGTCGACCTCCTGATCACCGACGTCGGCCTGCCCGGCGGGCTCAACGGGCGCCAAGTGGCCGACGCCGCGCGGGTGCTTCGGCCGGGCCTGCCGATCCTGTTCATCACCGGCTATGCGGAGAACGCGGCGGTGGGCAACGGCCACCTGGAGCCGGGCATGGAGCTCCTCACCAAGCCGTTCGCCATGGCCGACCTCCAGCGCAAGATCGCCGACCTCCTGCGCTGAGCCGACGCGCCGTGTAGGGTCGTCCGACAGCCACCCGGAGCCCGCCATGCCGCTGACCGACCTCTTCTCCCTGCAGGGCCGCACGGCGCTGGTCACAGGCGGCTCGCGCGGCATCGGGCGCATGATCGCCGAGGGCTTCCTGGCCCAGGGCGCGCGCGTCTACATCTCGTCGCGCAAGGCCGAGGTCTGCTTCAAGACCGCCGAGGAGCTGTCCTCGAGCGGCGAGTGCATCGCCTTGCCGCAGGACGTCTCGACGGTGGAGGGCTGCCGGGCCCTCGCCGCCGCTTTCGCCGAGCGCGAGTCGAAGCTCGACATCCTGGTGAACAACGCCGGCGCCGCCTGGGGCGCCCCGTTCGACGAGTTTCCGGAGAGCGGCTGGGACAAGGTGATGGACCTGAACGTCAAGTCGCCCTTCTTCCTCACCCAGGCGCTGATCGCACCCTTGCGCGCCGCGGCTTCGGCCGAACGACCGGCCAAGGTGATCCACGTCGCCTCCATCGACGGGCTGCGGCCGAATCCGATGGAGACCTACAGCTATCACGCCTCCAAGGCGGGGCTCGTGCATCTGACGCGGCGCATGGCTGCGCGGCTGGTGGGCGACAACATCTGCGTCAACGCCATCGCCCCCGGCGCCTTCGCCAGCGAGATGAACCGCGCCGCGCGGGATCAGGCCGAGGCGGTGGCGCAGCGCATCCCCTCCGGCCGGATCGGCCGCGACGAGGACATGCAGGGCGTCGCCGTCTACCTCGCCTCGCGCGCGGGCGACTACGTGGTGGGCTCCACGATCGCGGTGGACGGCGGCATCACCTACGCCCAGATCGGCTCGTGATCAGAAGCTGTAGCCCACCGTGAAGAGGAAGGTGCGGCCCTGGGCGGGGGCGGCGCGGTTGCCGAAGCTCTGCGCGTAGTTCAGCCGGTCGGTCAGGTTGTAGAAGTTGATCGCCGCGCGCCAGGGACGGTGCTCGTACTGGATCAGGCCGTCGAGCGAGAAGGTGTCGGGCACGAGCGCCCGGCGCGTCACCACGAGGTTGGGCGCGACGCCCAGGGTCGTGTAGCGCACCACGAAGCCGTCCTGGTAGGTGAAGCCCCCCGCCACCGACAGGCCCTGCAGGACCTTGTTGAGCCTGTAGGAGGTCCAGACGAAGGCGGCGTTCTCCGGAACCTGCAGCACCGGCAGTCCCGTGGTGGCGTTGTTGGGCACGCCGCGCGAGACCCCGTTCACCGCCACGATGGAGAGGTCCTGGCGCACGGTGGAGTCGATGTAGGTGTAGGCGGCGTTGACGGTCCAGTCCTGCGTGATCTTGCCGGTGACGCCCAGCTCCACGCCCTCGAAGGTCTGCTTCTGGCTCGACTGGCTGGAGATCTCGCCGGATACCGGGTCCGTCTGCTTGGCGTTGGACTTGTCGACGTGGAAATAGGCGGTGTCGAACCCCAGCCGCCCGCCCATCAGCGAGAACTTGGCGCCCACCTCGTAGGTCTCGCCCTCGTCGGGGTCGAAGGCCTGGGTGGCGCCGGCCACCGGCGTCGCGGTGCCCACGATGCCCGAGCCCACGGGCGTCACCGACTTGCCGTAGGACGCGTAGTACGTCTGGTCGGGCGTCGGCTCGTAGACCAGGCTGACGCGCGGGCTGACGAAGGCGTTGTCCGACTGGAAGGACTGCGTGACGCCCGAGACCAGGACGTTCGTATAGGTGGCGTCGTACTCCTCGAAGCGCGCGCCCGCGATGATCGAGACCTGCGGCGTCAGGAACAGCCGGTCGGTGATGAAGCCGGCGTAGTCCGTGCCGTCGCCGACCGAGTTCAGGATGAAGGTGTTGGTGGTCACGGAGGTCGCGGCGATGCCCGTGGCCCTGATCCCCGGCGTCACGGGCGGGCGGAACGGCGCGTAGCCGGGGGGCGGGTCGCCCGCGCCGGTGAGGAGGTTGATGGCGATCTGGTTGCGCGCGGGCGCGGTGACGCCGGGCGCATACAACCCCGTGGAGACGGGCGGCAAGGTGTAGGCGTAGAAGGCTTTGCGGTTCTCCTGGTGGTTGAAGTCGGTCCCGGCCACCACCTCGTTCTTGAAGCCGAACACGTCGAAGCGACCGTGCACGCTGGTGATGTTCTGGAAGCCCCAGGCCCGCTGGTCGTAGGGGCCGCCGCCGCCGAAGGTGATCAGCGGCAGGGTCTTCGGGTTGTTGTCGATCAGCGCGTCCACGCAGGTCTGCTTGGTGACGGCGTTGACGAGGCAGCTGTCCACGCTCGTGTACTGGAAGTAGCGGTCGTACGAGCCCAGCCGCGTGTCGCTCTGGATCTGCCAGTCGGGCGACACGTCCCAGTGGAAGCGGCCGGTGAGGATGTCGGCGCGGGTGCGGTCGCGGTCGTTGGTGAACTGCTCGTAGGTCTGGCGCGGCACGCCATACTCGCTGACCGGCAGCGCGTCGACCACGCCGGTGGCCGAGCCGATGACGAGGCCGTAGTCGGGGCGGCGGCGGTCTTCCTGGTGCAGGAAGTTCAGCTCGAAGGTGCGGCTGGTACCCAGGCCGAAGCCCACCTCGGCGGCCACGCCCCAGCGGTCGGAGCCCACCCGGTCGCGGTCGACCACGCCGGTGGAGTTGCCCATCACGTTCAGGCGGACGGCTGTGGTGTCGTTGATCTTGTGGTTGATGTCGACCGTGCCGCGGTAGTAGTCCCCGTTCCCGACCGTGCCGTCGACGTTGATGAAGTCGCGCGCGGTGGTGGCCGTCTTGGAGATCGTGTTGATGGCGCCGCCGGTGGTGCCCCGCCCGAACATCGAGCCCGAGGGGCCCTTCAGCACCTGGATCTCCTGGTAGTCGAAGCTGTCGCGCGTGTAGACGCCGAAGTCGCGCAGCCCGTCGACGTAGATGTCGTTGTTGGCGTCCAGGCCGCGGATCTTGAACTGGTCTCCCGCCAGCGTGCCGCCCTCGCCGATCGCCACGGTGATGCCCGGCACGTCGCGCAGGGCTTGCTCGAGCGTGGTGATCCGCTGCTCCTTGATGAGCTCCTGGGGGATCACGTTGATGGCCTGCGGCGTATCCTGCACCGAACGCGTGATGGAGGTGGCCAGCCCGGTCTCGTGCTTCTGCGCGTTCGGCTGGGCGGTGACGATCACCTCGCCCACCGGCGCGGGCCCGGGCGCCTCGCCGGGCGCCTCCCCGGCGAACGCCGCCATGGGCGCGAGGGTGGCGACGGCGACGCCCGAGATCAGGGCGGCGCGGGAGAGGCTGGATGACATCGGAACCTGAACGGCTGCTGAACGCGAATGCGAACCGCTCTTAGCTGGACGCCCGGCGGATGCAAGAGACAATGCGAACGATTTGCAGAGGATCGACGGCTGTGTCTCGGGAGGCGCTCAGGCGTCGGCCCACTGGCGCAGGAGGTTGTGGTAGGTCGCCGTCAGCCGCAGCACCGTCGCGTCGGTGTCGCCGAGCTTCACGCGCGCCTCGATCACGCTCCGGTCCAACCCGTGCAGCAGGGCGCGGCGCCCGTCGTCGGCCACCATGGACTGCGCCCAGAAGAAGCTGGACCAGCGCGAGCCGCGGGTGATCGGCTCCACCCGGTGCAGGCTCGTGCCGGGGTAGACCACCAGCGACCCGGCCGCGAGCTTCACCCGCTGCTCGCCATAGGTGTCCTCCATCACCAGCTCTCCCCCGTCGTACGCGGTCGGATCGGTGAGGAAGAGCGTGCAGGAGACGTCGGTGCGGAAGCGCTGCCCCGCGGCGAAGCGGATGGCGTTGTCCACATGCGCGCCGAAGGCGTGGCCCACGTCGTAGCGGTTGAACAGCGGCGGGAACACGCGCAGCGGCAGGGCGGCGGAGACGAACCGCTCGTTCGTCCCGAGCGCCCGCAGGACCATGTCGCCCAGCTCGCGCGCGGCGGGGGAGCCTTCCGGAACCTGCAGGTTGTTCTTGGCCTGGGCGGACTGCGCGCCGGCGGTGACGCGCCCGTCCACCCACTCGCCCCGCTCCAGCACCGCCCGGGCGTGCGCCACCTGGGCAGGCGTGAGGACGTCGGGGATGGCGACCAGCATGCGCGGGCACTAGCCGGTCTGAGAACGGGTCGCAACTCAGCGGGGCAACGCAGCGGCGCCCGCGGCGTTCAAGGCCGACAGGCGGGGAGTTCAAGGATGCGACAGGCGTTGACGATGGCGTTCGGCCTGGCCGCGGCCGCCCTCCCCGCCCACGGCCAGCCGGTGGGCGACGACGACAAGCCGCCCGCCATCACCGGCTACATCTACGAGACCACGCCGAGGAAGCCGGGGCCGGACTTCGCGCGCGCGCTGAAGGTCGCGCCGGGCTACAAGGTGAGCGTCTTCGCCTCCGGCCTGCAGAACGCCCGCTTCATCTCGGTGGCGGCGAACGGCGACGTGTACGTCAGCCGCAACAGCCAAGCCGACGTGATCCGCCTGCGCGACCGCGACGGCGACGGCGTGGCCGACGGCCCGCCCGAGGTGGTGGCGCGCCGCGCGGGGCTGCTGGGCGCCATGGTGCACGGCGACACGCTGTACTTCGCCAGCGCCAGCGAGCTGTTCCGCGCGACCATCGCCGCGGACGGCCGCGTGGGCGAGCCCGAGCGGCTGATCAAGGATTTGCCGGGCTCGGGCCAGCACTTCACCCGTCACATGGAGTGGGGGCCGGACGACGCGATCTACATGGGCGTCGGCTCCACCTGCAACACCTGCCCGGAGTCGAGCCAGGAGAACGCCACCGTCCTGCGCATCAGCCCGGACGGGCGCGGCCGCGCCGTCTTCGCCTCCGGCCTGCGCCACACCATCGGCTTCGGCTGGCATCCTAAGACCGGCGAGATGTGGGGGTGGGACCAGGGGATCGACTGGCTCGGCAACGACCTGCAGCGCGAGGAGGTGAACCACATCGAGTGGGGCCGCCGCTACGGCTGGCCCTACGTGATGGAGGACGGCAAGCCCTACCCGCAGCTGGAGCCGGAGGGCGGCCTCTCCAACGCGCAGTGGGCCAAGGCCTCCACCAACCCTGCGCTGATGTTCACCGCCCACTCGGCGGGCATGCAGTGGGCCTTCCATCCCGGCGGCGGCGCCATGGGTCCGGAGGTGGCGGACGACGCCTTCGTCAGCCTGCGCGGCTCTTGGAACCGGAAGCCCGCCTCCGGCTACGAGGTGGTGCGCGTGCGCTTCGACGGCTCGGGACAGGCGAAGAGCGTGGAGCCGTTCATCACCGGCTTCCTCTCGCGCGATGGGGCCAGCAACTACGGCCGGCTGTGCGGCATGGCGGTGGCGGCGGACGGCGCGCTCCTCTTCAGCGACGACACCAACGGGGTGATCTACCGCGTGGTGAAGACAGGGGCCTCCGGCCCGTTCACCCCCGCCAAGCCGCCCGCCGACGCCATGAAGCGCCAGCGCACCCGCGGCGACAACGTGCCCCTGGCGCTCGCCCGGGACCAGACGCGCGCCCCCGGCGCACTGACGGTGAGCCTGCCGGGCGTCGCGAACGGCGCTGCGATGCCCGACACCTACGCCGACTACGGCCAGCGCGCCTCGCCGCCCCTGCAGTGGTCGGCGGCGCCCGGCGCGCGGAGCTACGCGGTGATCGTGGAGGACCCGGACGGCGGCCGCCGCCCGGTGATCCACTGGACCGCCTGGAACATCCCCGCCACCACCACCCGCCTGCCCTCCGGGCTCCTCGCCCGCGACCGGCTGGACTCCGACGAGCTGCGCGGGACGATGCAGGGGCCGACCAGCCGCAACCAGGTGGGATGGTACGGTCCCCGCCCGCCGGTGGGCGACCCGCC
>CAXSHO010000074.1:648-1690 GCA_964237305.1 uncultured Caulobacteraceae bacterium | reverse complement strand
GGTGCTGGCGCTCGACCAGGCGCTGGACGCTCCGCTGGGAGCCACGCGCGACCAGATCCTGGCGGCGGCGCAGGGGCACGTGATCGCCAAGGGCGAGACGGTGGCCACCTTCCAGCGCACCACCGAGCCCGAGCACTGACCTTATCCTCCACTGTCATCCCGGGCGGAAACCGACCCGGGACCCAGGACCACGCACGCGCCCGTCACTCCTGGGCCCCGGGTCCCTGCGCGCCCGGGATGACAGGGGGAGAGCGGAGGGGCAGGGTGGAGGCATGTCCCGCCTCCCTCCCCTCACCCTCCGCGACCGCACCGCCGTGGTCACCGGCGCCGCGTCCGGCATCGGCCGCGCCACAGCCCTGGAGCTCGCCCGGCGCGGCGCGCACCTGGCGCTGGCGGACCTGAACGCGGCGGGGCTGTCCGAGACCGCCGCCGCGGCGCAGGGGCTGGGCGTGCGCGCCACGACGCACCGCCTCGACGTGGCGGATCGCGAGGCGGTGGCCGACCTCCCCGACGCGGTGCGGGCGGCGCACGGCGGCGCGGCGGTGGTGGTCAACAACGCCGGCGTGGCGCTGGGCGGCGGGTTCGAGCAGACCACCGAGGCCGACTTCGACTGGCTGCTGTCCATCAACCTCTTCGGCGTGGTGCGCATGACGCGCGCCTTCCTGCCGATGCTGCGCGAGGCCGGGGAGGCGCAGCTGGTGAACCTGTCCAGCCTCTACGGCCTGATCGCGCCGGCGGGGCAGACCGCCTACTGCGCCTCCAAGTTCGGCGTGCGCGGCTTCTCCGAGGCGCTGCGCAAGGAGCTGGAGGGCTCGGGCGTGGGCGTCACCACCGTCCACCCCGGCGGCGTCGCCACCAACATCGCCAAGAGCGCGCGGATGTCGCAGTCCATGGACCCGGCGACGATCCGCTCCGGCCAGGCCGCCGCCGAGCGCTTCCTGCGCATGCCGCCGGAGCAGGCGGGCGCGATCATCGTCGACGGGCTGGTGCGCCGCCGCCCCCGCGTGATCCGGCTGCTGATCGGCGAGATAAAGGACATCTA
>CAXSHO010000074.1:0-638 GCA_964237305.1 uncultured Caulobacteraceae bacterium | reverse complement strand
GAACGACGCCAGGCTGCTGTCGCTGGTCGAGCGGATCGCGCCCGTGGGCTACGGCGCGGTGCTGAAGCGCATGTTCGCGCCGGCGGCGGACTAGCCGCCGCGCGACACCCCCACCGACGTCCCCGTCGCCAGCCACATGCGGCCGCCGCCCAGGTCCAGCCCCGCCCGCGAGCGACGCAATGCGCCCGACCCCAGGAGGCCCACGGGCAGCAGGCTCGCGGCGGGCCGGTCGAATACGGCCACCCGCGCCTGCTTCAGCAGGCGCCCGCCGAACTCCACGCGCTCGGCCAGCACCTCGCGCCCGCGGGAGGCGCCGCCCAGCGTGACGCTGCGCGTCCAGCGGACGTCGCGGCCGGGGGCCAGGAGGCCGGTGGAGCGCGCCAGCTCCTCCGACAGCGCCAGGGTGGAGGAGAGGCCCGTGTCCACCGCCAGCTCCAGCGCCACGCCCTCCACGGACACGGCGGCGTAGAGCTCGCGCCCACGCCGCCGCGCCCCCACCGTCTGCGCGCCCGGCGGCGGCGGGGCGTCCGCGGGACGGAAGGCGAGGCGGTCGGACGGGAGGTCGAGGTCCAGCGAGACGGTCCGCAGCACGTCCTGCCCGATCACCAGGACGACGGGCGGGCCGGACCCGCGCAGCG
>CAXSHO010000073.1:7012-16039 GCA_964237305.1 uncultured Caulobacteraceae bacterium | reverse complement strand
GAGGCGGCGGTGCGGCTGGCCGCCGCTCCGGCCGCCGCCGTCCCCGCCTGAAGGACAGACATGACCGACGTCTCCGCCCAGCCGGCCTTCGCCCTGCAGCCCGACGAACTGCCCGCGGGCCTGGGCGCGGGCCCGCAGATCGACACGGCGGTGGTCCGCGACCTGGCGCAGATCCTCAAGGAGACGGACCTCACCACCATCGAGGTGGAGCACCACGGCCTGCGCATCCGCGTGGCGCGCGAGGTGATGGTCCAGGCCGCGCCCCTGGCCACGCCCGCCATGACGCCGGCGGCGGCTGCGGCGCAGCCTGCGGAGGTCGCCGCCCCGCCCCCCGCCGCCGCCGAGGCGCCGCCCCCCGCCCAGGGCGAGCAGGTGGCCTCGCCCATGGTGGGCACCGTCTATCTGCAGGCGCAGCCCGGCACGCCGCCCTTCGTCAAGGTCGGCGACACGGTGGCCGAGGGCCAGACCCTGGTGCTGGTGGAGGCCATGAAGACGATGAACCCCATTCCGGCGCCGCGGGCGGGCGTGGTCATGCAGCTCCTCGTCGGCGACGGCCAGCCGGTGGAGTACGGCGAGCCCCTGGTGGTCCTGGGCTGAGGCTGGCGCATGTTCGACAAGATCCTGATCGCCAACCGCGGCGAGATCGCGCTGCGCGTCATCCGCGCCTGCAAGGAGATGGGCGTGGCCACCGTCGCCGTGCACTCGCAGGCCGACGAGGCCGCCATGCACGTGCGCCTGGCCGACGAGAGCGTGTGCATCGGCCCCGCGCCGGCGGCCAAGAGCTACCTCAACATCCCCTCCATCATCGCGGCGGCGGAGATCACCGGCGCCCAGGCCATCCACCCCGGCTACGGCTTCCTGAGCGAGAACGCGCGCTTCGCCGAGATCGTGGGGGCGCACGGCATGACCTTCATCGGCCCGCGCCCCGAGCACATCCGCGTCATGGGCGACAAGATCAGCGCCAAGGTGATGGTGAAGAGCGCGGGCATCCCCGTGGTGCCGGGCTCGGACGGCGCGGTGACCACGGTGGACGAGGCGTTCGCGGCCGCGGAGGCGATCGGCTTTCCCGTGCTGGTCAAGGCCGCGGCGGGCGGCGGCGGGCGCGGCATGAAGGTGGCCAAGGACGCGGACAGCCTGGAGGAGGCGGTGCAGACGGCCTCCGCCGAGGCGGCCGCGGCCTTCGGCGACGGCGCCGTCTACATGGAGCGCTACCTCCAGAAGCCCCGCCACATCGAGCTGCAGGTGATCGCCGACGCCCACGGGAACGTGGCGCACCTGGGCGAGCGCGACTGCTCGCTGCAGCGCCGCCACCAGAAGGTGCTGGAGGAGGCGCCCTCCCCCGCCATCTCGGCCGAGGAGCGCGAAAAGATCGGCGCGGTGGTGGTCGAGGCCATCCGCAAGATCGGCTACCTTGGCGTCGGCACCATCGAATTCCTCTACGAGAACGGCGAGTTCTACTTCATCGAGATGAACACCCGCCTGCAGGTGGAGCACCCCGTCACCGAGGCGATCACCGGCATCGACCTCGTGCGCGAGCAGATCCGCATCGCCGCGGGCGAGCCGCTGAGCTTCCGCCAGGAGGACGTGCACTTCGAGGGCTGGGCCATCGAGTGCCGCGTCAACGCGGAGAGCCCCCGCACCTTCACGCCCTCGCCGGGAACGGTCACCGACTTCCACGCCCCCGGCGGCCTGGGGGTTCGCCTGGATAGCGCGATCTACTCGGGCTACCGCATCCCGCCGTACTACGACTCCCTGATCGGCAAGCTCATCGTCCACGGCCGCGACCGGCACGAGGCGGTGTGCCGGATGCGCCGCTGCCTGAACGAGATGGTCGTGGGCGGCGTGGACACGACCATCCCCCTGTTCCAGGACCTGTTGCAGCAGCCCGACATCCTCGCCGGCGACTACCACATCCACTGGCTGGAGCAGTGGATCGCCGCGCAGGGGTGAGGGTGGCGCAGCGTCACCCCTCCCCGCCGCCGACGCCCCGCGCGGAAGGCGGTTCGGTCCGTCCGCGCGCGTGATCCTCACCGCCGACGACCTCGTCGCCTGCTATGGCGCCGGCGTCTTCCCCATGGGCGAGGGGCGGGACGATCCGCAGCTGTACCTCGTCGACCCGCCCAACCGCGGCGTCTTCCCGCTGGACGCGCCCGCCCTGCCGCGCCGCCTCCTGCGCACGGTGCGCGCCGACCCGTTCGACGTCACCGTCGACACCGCCTTCGACAGGGTGGTGGAGCTCTGCGCCGCGCCCGGCCCGGGACGGGAGGACACGTGGATCAACGCTCCCGTGCGCCGCCTCTACGGCCAGCTGCACCGGCGCGGCGCCGCGCACAGCGTGGAGTGCCGGCGCCCGGCGGCGGAGGGCGGCGAGCTGGTGGGCGGCCTCTACGGCGTGTCGCTGGGCGCGGCGTTCTTCGGCGAGAGCATGTTCAGCCGCGCAACCGACGCGAGCAAGGTGGCGCTTGTCCACCTCATCGGCCGGCTGAGGGCGGGGGGCTACCGGCTCCTGGACGCACAGTTCCGCACCGACCACCTGGCCAGCCTGGGCGCGGTGGAGATCCCCCGCGCCGAATACCGCCGCCGCCTCGCCGCGGCGCTGGCGCTGGACGGCGACTTCTACGCGCTGCCGGCGGCGGCGGCGGGGGCGGGCGTCCTGCAGGCGATCACCCACAGGTCGTAGACGGGGTGCTCGAACGGATGGATGGCCGGGGAGCCGGCGAACATCCAGCCGCGGAACACCTGGCGGGGCGCGAGCGCGGGCTTGCCCGGGCGGCCCTCCGGCTGGCTGGACACCTCCATGTGGGCGATGGAGTCGGACACGGCCTCGTCCGCCGCGGTGGTCTCGCAGGCGTGGACGGTGATGACGACCCCCTTGTAGCGCACGGGCTGGTTGACCTTGGCCTCGAACCGCAGCGTCTCCGCCGTGATCTTGTCGGTGGCCTGCAGCACCGCCGCGGCGAAGCGCGGGCGGGGAAGCGGCGGGGGCGGAGGCGCAGGCGTCTCCGGCGCCTCCACCGCCTGCGGCTCGGCGCGGGCGGCGCGCTCGGGGGGCGGGGGGGCCGCCTCCTCCGGCGGGGGTGCGAGGTCCGCGGCGGCGGCGGCGGAGGCGTCCGCCGGGGGCGTCGCGGGCGGGGGCGGCTGCGCCTCCTGCGCCAGGGCGGCGCCCGCCAGCACGAGCATCGCCGCCGCCGCCGCGCACACCGCCGGCCTCACGGCGTCGGCCCGTAGGCGCCCGAGGGCGGGGCGGCCGCGGGAGGCGGCGCGGCGGGGGCGGCCGCCGGGGCCGCGCCTCCCTGAGGACGGATCACCTGTCCGATGAGGCCGAACAGGTCCACTGCGCCCTGCACGTTCTGGAACTCGCCGCCCGCCTTGAGGTCGTCCTCCGCCCCGCCGGGCTGCACCGCCACGTACTGGCCGCCCAGGAGCCCGTCGGAGGTGATCTTCACCGTGGAGTCGCTCGGCACCTTGACGCCGGCGTTCACGCGGAAGCTGGCCCGCGCCAGGTAGGTCTTGGGGTCCAGCGTGATCCGCTCCACCTGCCCGACCTTCACGCCCGCCACGCGCACGTCGGCCCCCTCCGCCAGGCCGCCCGCCTGGCCGAAGCGCGCGAACAGCTCGTAGCCGCCGCCCATGCGGTCCGACACGCTGGAGCCCAGCGCATAGGCGAGGAAGGCGCCCGCCACGCCCAGCACCACGGCGCCGGTGGCCGTCTCCGCCCAGGTCTGCGCGCTGGCCATGCTACTCGCCCGGGCTCCAGGCCTGGTAGTCGCCCACCGCCGCGCGCCGCTCGCCGCCGCGGGCGATGGAGCCCTTCGGCCGCCAGGCGTAGACGGTGCCCGTGAGGTTGGGAATGTGGTCGCGCTCCCACACGCGGCGGCGCAGGGGGGCGACCGTGGGCGGCTCCTCGGTGAGGTAGTGCATCCAGGCGTGCCACTCCGGCGGGATCTTGGTGGGCTCGGCGTAGCCCTTGTAGATCACGTAGCGGCGCCGCCGGCCCTTGTCGTAGCTCTCCCGGTCGGTCTTCGCCTCGAAATAGCGGTTGCCGAACTCGTCCGCCCCCACGGGGACGGAGGTGCGGCGGATGGTGAAGAGCGCGCCGAGCGTGGCGCCGCTCCACCAGCTGAATATCTTGTCGAGCAAGGCGGAAGGACCCGTGGGGAGGAGGGGTTGGACGCGGCGCGGACCATAGGGGCGGCCGCTCCAAGCGCTTCCGCCCGGGCGCGACGCACCCTAGCCTCCTCCTCGCCGACCCGAGTCGTCCGGAGGTCCCCCTGCCCGCCCCGCCCCGCGACCGCACGTTCAGCGAGGCCGCCGCCGCCGTCCGCCTCGAGCTGCGCCCCGTGGAGCGCCCGGGCTGGACCGCCGAGGTGCTCGCCCCCGACGCATGGCCCGACGCCCGGGTCGAGGCCTGGCTGGACTGGGCCGAGACCCAGCCGGGGGCCGACCCCTCCCGCCCGCTGGACGGCGGGCCCCGCGCCTTCGCCGCCCGCCTGGCCGCCGCCGCGCGCGCCCGGGGCGGCGATCCCGCCGCCGCCCGCGCCCTGGGCGAGGAGCTGGAGGCGTCCATGGTGCTGGGCCTCGCCGCGCCGGGCCCGGGCCTGCGCGGCGTGGCCGCCGCCGACATGGCGGACGGGGACCGGCGGGGGCGCCTGCGCCGCCACGCCGCCGCCGCCGCGGCCGTGCGCCTGGCCGCCGCCGCCGACGTGCTGGCCGACCGGCTGGAGGCGGTGCACCAGGCCGTGGTGCGCTGCGAGGGCGACCCCGCCGCCTGCGCGGACCCCCGGTCGAACCCCGCCCTCGCCCGCGCCGTGCGCGCCGCCCGCGCCGCCGGCGCCGACGATCCCCTGGTGCTGGACGCCATGGCGGGCGGCGCCCCGCCCCGGGCGGCGCGGGCGGCCCCGCCGCCGCCGCTGGTGGTGGCGGGCGACGCCGCCCTGCTCGCCTGGCGCACCGGATCGGTCATCGCGGCGCCCGCCCCCGCCGTCCGCGCCGTCGCCGCCGCGCTCGCCGGCCCCCGCGCGACGCTGAACGTCGCCGCGCTGGTGGACGACGAGGGCGTGCTGGACGCGGCGCGGCTGACGCGCCTGGCCTGCCTGTGGGGCGAGGCGCTGGAGCTGGAGCGGACGCCGGGCGTGCTCGCCCTGGCCGGCCTGTGGCCCGCGGTGGTGGCGCAGGGGCTCGCCCCCGCCTCCCCCGCCGGTTCGGAGGCGGCGGCGCGGATCGGCCGGATCGCCGCGGCCGCCGGTCGACCCGTCACGCTCGTGGACGATCCGGACGCCGCCCTGCGCCTGGGCGCACCGGCGGGCGCGGCTCCGTGGGCGGGTGCGGTCACCGTCGCGCAGACCGCCGACGGGGTCGCCCTGCCGCGGCTGGAGGCGGCGGCGCTGGCGGGGCTCGACCGCCTCTCCGTCCCCCCCGCGGAGGCCGTGGAGGTGCTGCTGGGCCGCCGCACGCTGGAGGGGGCGCCGCACGTGGACCCCGCCTCCCTGCGCACCCGCGGCTTCACCGCGCACGAGCTGGGCGCGGTGGAGGCCGCGCTTCCCACCGCCCGCACCCTGCACGACGCCTTCGGCCCCGCGGTGCTGGACGACGGCTTCGCCCGCGACGTGCTGGGCGCCCCCGACGCCCTCGCCGCGCTCGCCCTGTCGCCGGAGGCGGTGGAGGAGGCGGAGCGCCGGCTCCTGGGCGACCCCTCCGGCGCGGCGCTCGGGCCGGAGGCGGCCGCGCTCCTCGCCCGGCCGGACCTGGCGCAGGCCCTCGCCTTCGCCCGCGCTGCGGCGGGGGAGGACGGGCTCGTGCTGCACCGCTTCGAGACAGCGGGCCACATCGCCCCCGCCGCCTTCGCCGCCCTCATGGCCGCCCACGCCGACGCGCCGATCTGGCTCGCCCGCGGGCCGGACGCCCGCACCCTGCCGCCGCTCCCCGCCGAGCCGGAGGCCCGCTCCGCCGCCCCCGCGCCCCCCGCCGCCGCGGCCCCGCCGCCCCGGCCCGCCGAGCGGGTGGTGGAGCGCGTGGTCGAGCGCGAGCGCGTCCGCAAGAAGCTGCCCGACCGCCGCAAGGGCTACATCCAGAAGGCGGCGGTGGGCGGCCACAAGGTCTACCTGCACACCGGCGAGTACGACGACGGGGCGCTGGGCGAGATCTTCATCGACATGCACAAGGAGGGGGCCGCCTTCCGCTCGCTGATGAACAACTTCGCCATCTCCGTCAGCCTGGGCCTGCAGTACGGTGTGCCCCTGGACGAGTTCGTCGACGCCTTCCTCTACACGCGGTTCGAGCCCGCGGGCCCGGTGACCGGCAACGACCAGGTGCGCTCGGCCACCTCCATCCTGGACTACGTGTTCCGCGAGCTGGGCGTCAGCTACCTGCGCCGCGACGACCTCGCCAGCGCCCCGGACGCCCTGCACGCCGACGGCCTGGGCGCCGGCGCGGCGGAGGGCGAGGGCGACGGCGGCCCCGTCCCCGCCTCCCGCCTCATCTCCAAGGGTTTCAGCCGCGGCGCGGGCGACAACCTCGTCATCCTGCCGCTCCGCCGCGGCGCCGACGAGGACTGAGGGCGACGTCGGCGGGTCGGAGATCACCTCTGATCGGCGGGGCCGCTTAAGGGCTCCTTGACCGGTGCGGCGGCAAGCTCCCCGCGTGCTGGAGACGCCCGTGAGCCACCTGTCCGCCGCAGCCGCCCTGCTCGCCGCCCTGGCGCTGGCCACGCCCGCCCTGGCGCAGAATCCGGCGGAGGTGGCGCGGGTGCAGGCGGGGGCGTCGTGCCCGGGGTGCAACCTGTTCCAGGCGGACCTCTCCGACCGGAGCTTGCGCGGGCGCGACTACCACGGGGCACGGCTGCGGCAGGCCGACGCCTCGGCGGCGGTGCTGGCGCACGCGCGGCTGGCGCACGCCGACCTGCGCGACCTCAACGGCTACGGCGCGGTCCTCACGGGGGCGGACCTGCGCGGGGCCGACCTGACCAACGCCACCCTGGTGGGCGCCTACCTGGAGGGCGCGGACCTCGCCGGGGCCCGGCTGGACGGCGCCAACCTCTCCGGGGCGGAGATGTCGCGGGCCCGGGGGCTCACCGCCGCCCAGCTCTCCCGCGCCTGCGGCGACGAGGCGACGCGCGCGCCCCGCGGCCTGCCCGTGCCCCGGTGCCGCTGAGCACCTGACCGCGATTTAACTGGCGCCGGCCACCCCCGCACCGCATCTGCACACCGTGCTCCTGCGCCCGCTCCTCCTCGCCGCCCTCGCGACGGCCGCCCTCGGCGGACGGGCGCAGGCGCTGGCGCCCGACAAGGAGGTGGTGCGCCGCATGTCGCTGGGCGGCTCGTGCGTGAAGTGCGCGCTGGCGGGCAAGAAGCTCACGGGGGCCACCTTCACCGCCGCCGACTTCAGCGGGGCCGACCTGAAGGGCGCGGACCTGCGCGGCGCGGCCATGACCGCCTCCAACTTCACCGCCTGCGACTTCTCGCGCGCCGACCTGCGCTCGGCGGGGGTCACCGCCTCCAACTTCACGCGCGCCGACTTCACCCGCGCCGAGATGAGCGGGATGGACGGCCGCGCGCTCCGCCTGGTCGGGGCGGTGCTCACGCGCGCCAAGCTGCAGTCGGCCACCCTGGTCGGCTCCAACCTCACCGACGCGAACCTGGCGGACGCGGTGCTGATCGGCGCCGACCTGAAAGGCGCCGTATTGCAGGGGGTGGACGGCCGCGGGGCGGACTTCACGGGCGCCTCGCTGCAGGGCGTGCGCCTGGGCGGCGGACGTTACGCCCTGGCGGTGTTCAAGGGCGCCGAGCTGCAGGGGGCCGTCCTCGCCGACAGCGACTTCGACCGCGCCGACTTCACCTCCGCCGAGCTGGACGGGGCGCAGCTGGGGCGGGGGCGCTTCAGCCGGGCGTCGTTCCGCGCCGCCGACCTCACCGCCGCGCGGCTCACGGGCGGACGCTTCGACGACGCCGACTTCCGCGGGGCGGAACTCACGGGG
This sequence comes from uncultured Caulobacteraceae bacterium, assembly GCA_964237305.1. Lineage (GTDB taxonomy): Bacteria > Pseudomonadota > Alphaproteobacteria > Caulobacterales > Caulobacteraceae > JASLDZ01. The sequence continues at coordinate 8,067 of CAXSHO010000073.1, read as the reverse complement.
GCGGACCTGCGCGGGACGGACCTCTCCGGCGCGCGCAACCTGTCGCAGGACCAGCTGGACGACGCCTGCACGGACGGCTCGACCCGCCTGCCCGGCCGGCTCCGGTCCGCGGGCTGCCGCCGCACGCCGGGGGCGGTCGCCGTATCCATGCCCGGCTTCCACATGAACGGCGTGATCAACGGCCGCCCCGTGAACATCAACATCGGGCCCCCGGCGCCGCCCGCCCCGCCGCGTCCGCCCCGGCCCTAGTCCTCCGCCCGATGTCGGGGGACGACTACTTCGCCGGCGGGTTGACCCGGATGTGCAGCTCGCGCGTCTGCTTGTCGCCCACCGGCGCGGGGGCCTGCATCAGGAGGTCGCGGGCCTGCTGGTTCAGCGGAAAGGCGATCACCTCACGGATGTTGCTCGTGCCCGCCAGCAGCATGACGATGCGGTCGATGCCGGGCGCGATGCCCCCGTGCGGCGGCGCGCCGTAGCGGAAGGCGTTGAGCATGCCACCGAACTTGTCCTCCACCACCTCCGGCCCGTAGCCGGCGATGGCGAAGGCCTTGAGCATGATGTCGGGGCGATGGTTGCGGATGGCGCCCGAGCTGAGCTCTATGCCGTTGCATACGATGTCGTACTGGTAGGCGAGGATGTCGAGCGGATCCATCGTCTCCAGCGCCTCCATCTCGCCCTGCGGCATGCTGAAGGGGTTGTGGCTGAAGTCGACCCGCTTCTCGTCCTCGTTCCACTCGAACATGGGGAAGTCGACGATCCAGGCGAAGCGGAACTCGTCCGGCTTGATCAGCTCCAGGTCGGTCCCGACCTTGGTGCGCGCCGCGCCGGCGAATTTGTACATGCTCGCCGGATCGCCCGCGGCGAAGAATACGGCGTCGCCCGCCTTGAGGCCGAGCTGCAGGCGCAGGGCCTCCGTGCGCTCCGGGCCGAGGTTCTTGGCGACGGGGCCCGCGCCCTCCGCCTCGCCTTCCCGCCAGAAGATGTAGGCCATGCCGGGCTGGCCCTCGCCCTTGGCCCAGGAATCCATGCGGTCGCAGAAGGCGCGACTGCCGCCG
>CAXSHO010000073.1:0-7002 GCA_964237305.1 uncultured Caulobacteraceae bacterium | reverse complement strand
GAGCCGGCGCCCGGGCCGGGGATGGCCCAGATGCGGTTCTTCGGGTCGGCGTCGACGATGCGGGCGAACACGCCGAAGCCGCCGCCGCGGAAGTGCTCGCTGACGTCCTGCATCTCGATGGGATTGCGCAGGTCGGGCTTGTCGGTGCCGTACTTGGCGATGGCCTCGCGGTAGGGGATGCGCGGGAAGGCGCCGGGGGTGACGGTGCGGGCGCCGGCGAACTCCTCGAAGACGCCGCGCATGACGGGCTCGATGGTCTGGAACACGTCCTCCTGCGTGACGAAGCTCATCTCCAGGTCGAGCTGGTAGAACTCGCCGGGCGAGCGGTCGGCGCGGGCGTCCTCGTCGCGGAAGCAGGGGGCGATCTGGAAGTAGCGGTCGAAGCCCGACACCATAAGCAGCTGCTTGAACTGCTGCGGCGCCTGCGGCAGGGCGTAGAACTCGCCCGGGTGCATGCGCGAGGGCACCAGGAAGTCGCGCGCGCCCTCCGGCGAGGACGCCGTCAGGATCGGCGTCTGGAACTCGGTGAACTCCGCCTCCACCATGCGGCGGCGGATGCTTGAGATGATGCGCGACCGCAGCACGATGTTGGCGTGCAGCGTCTCGCGCCGCAGGTCGAGGTAGCGGTACTTGAGCCGGAGGTCCTCCGGGTAGTCGGGCTCGCCGAACACGGGCACCGGCAGCTCCTGCGCGGCGCCCAGGACGTCCAGCGCGCGCACCCGCACCTCCACCCCGCCGGTGGGCAGATCGGCGTTCACCGTCTCGGCCGAGCGGGCGACCACCTCGCCCTCCACGCGGATCACGCTTTCGGCGCGGGCGTGCTCGGCGACGTCGAAGCCGGGCGTCGTGGGCGAGAGCACCAGCTGCGTCACGCCGTAGTGGTCGCGCAGGTCGATGAACACCAGCCCGCCGTGGTCGCGCTTCCGGTGTATCCAGCCGGAGAGCTTCACCACAGCGCCCGCGTCGTGGCTGCGGAGCGCGCCGCAGGTGTGGGTGCGATAGGCGTGCATGGTCGTCGGCCGTTTCAACAGAGAGACTCAATCGGGATCGCGGGGTTGAAGGCCAAGCCCGCCGCAAGGTCAAGGCGCGCCCCGGGTGCGGGACATGGGGATGCGACAAGGCGGGACATCGCGGGACAAGGCGCGAGACCCGGGACGGCTCATCCCCGCTCCGCCCGGCGGGGTTAGGTTGAGGGGTGAAAGACCGTCCGCTCCCGCCCTCCGCATGCGCATCACGCCCGTCCGCCGCTCCGTCGGCTCGGCCCCGGCCGCGGCGTGCGGCCGTCCGGCCCGGCCCGGCCGCCCCCGCGAGGCCTCGCGCATGTCCACCCGCGCGCATGGAGACATCGGCGCCGCTCGGCTATGCCCGCAGCGTGACCCTCATCGCGCCACAGCCCGTCGTGCTGACCACCACCGCCTGGCCCGACCACGCGCTCGTGGACTCGGGCGAGGGCGCCAAGCTGGAGCGCTACGGCCCGTTCAGCGTGGTGCGGCCGGAGCCGCAGTGCTTCTGGCCGCGCCGCCTGCCGCCAGAGCGGTGGACGGAGGCGGACGCCGTCTTCGACCCCCAGCCGCAGGACGAGGACGCCGGCCGGTGGCGCTTCGCCCGCACCCCGCCCGAGCGCTTCCCGCTGGCCTGGGGCGCCGCCCGCTTCGAGGCGCGCTTCACCGGCTTCCGCCACCTGGCCTTCTTCCCCGAGCAGGCGACCAACTGGGCGTGGCTGGACGGGGCGGTGCGCACGCTCGCGGCCGGAGGGGGCGCGCCGCCGCGAGTGCTGAACCTGTTCGGCTACACGGGCGTGGCCAGCCTCGTGTGCGCGGCGGCGGGGGCGGCGGTGACGCACGTGGACGCGTCGAAGAAGTCGGTGAACTGGGCCAAGGAGAACGCCGCCCTGTCGCAGCTCGCCGACCGGCCGTTGCGCTGGCTGGTGGAGGACGCCCGCCGCTGGGTGGAGCGCGAGACCCGCCGCGGCGCGCGCTACGAGGCGATCGTGCTGGACCCGCCCAAGTACGGCCGCGGCCCCGGCGGCGAGGTGTGGCGGCTGCACGAGGACCTGCCCGAGCTGCTGCGGATGTGCGCGGGCCTGCTCTCCGATCGCGCCGGCTTCCTCTTGGTGAACGCCTACGCCGAGCGCGTCACCGGCCTCAGCCTGGCCTACGCCGTGGCCGCCCACGCCGCGCCGGGCGGACGGATCGACTGGGGCGAGCTGGCCCTGGCGGAGGAGTCGCCGGACCCCCGCGCGGTGGGCCTCTCCTTCTTCGCCCGCTGGTCGAGGTCCGCGGGGATGAGCGGAGAGGAAAGATGACCGCCGTCGTCACGAGCCTCCAGAACGAGCGGGTGAAGGCCGCCCGGGCGCTGCACATGCGCAAGGCGCGCGAGGAGACGGGGCTGTTCCTCGCCGAGGGGCTGAAGTTCGCGGTGGAGGGCGTGGAGCTGGGCTTCGCGCCCCGGCTCGTCATGTTCGCGCAGGAGACGGCGGGCCATCCCCTGCTGCAGCGCCTCCTCGCCCACACCCGCGACCACGGGGGCGAGGCGCTGCTCGTGACCCGCGACATCCTCAGCAAGGTCAGCCGCAAGGAGAACCCGCAGACGGTGGTCTCCACCTGGGCGCAGCGGTGGACGCCGCTGGCGGCGCTCGACCCCGCCGCCGCCCCCGTGTGGGTGGCGCTGGCGCAGGTGCGCGACCCCGGCAACCTCGGCACGGTGATCCGCACCGCGGACGCGGCGGGCTGCGGCGGCGTGATCCTGGTGGGCGACTGCTGCGACCCCTGGAGCGTGGAGGCGGTGCGCGCCACCATGGGCTCCATCTTCGCCACCTCCCTGTTCCGCGCCACCGTCGCCGAGTTCCTCGCCTGGCGGGCCGGCTGGCCGGGCGCGGTGGTCGGCACGCTCCTGACCGCCGAGCACGACCACCGTTCCACAGCCTGGGGTCGGCCGACCCTGCTGCTGATGGGGAACGAGGCGCAGGGCCTGCCGCCGGAGCTCGCCGCGGCCTGCGACACGGCGGTGAAGATCCCCATGCGCGGCCGCGCCGACAGCCTCAACCTGGCCGTCGCCACGGGGGTCATGATCTACGCGGCCGCCGAGTGAGCTCTGGACGGAGGAGATGAAGATGGGCCTGTGGGATCGACTGCGCGGCAAGCCTCCCGGCGGAGGCGCCGGCGACCGCGAGGCCCTGCGCCGGAGCAGCGCCGCCGCCCGCGACGCCTTCTGGGCGGGCGTCGGCGCGGTGGACGGCGACGTGCTGGCCCCGATGATCTCGCCCTCCTTCGCGGGTGGGCCGCACTGGCCGACGCTGCGCCAGGCCTACCGCGTGGTGCGCCGTTCAGGCTCGGTGATCATCGCCACCGACGGCCTGAGCGACGCCGCCGACGACCCCGCCGCGGGGCCCGTGGGGCTCGGGCTGGAGCTCTTCATCGAGACGGCCGACCTCACCCCCGAGACGGCGGCCGACACGGGGCGGCTGGGCGCCAGCTGGGCGTTCAGGATCCTGGGCAAGACGGCCGGCGACATCTCGGGCGTGCCGGACATCGTCGCCCGCCTGGATCGCCTGGGCGCGCTCACCACCGAGAGCGGCGGGGTGGGCGAGGCGCCGGCGCTGTCGGAGGCGTTGCCGCCACGCTTCGTCACCGGCGACGACGCCCTGGGCGTCCTGGTCGGGGGGCCGCCGCCGGACTTCGCGGTGGAGGCGTCGGGGGCTCCCGCCCCGATCAGGCTCGTCCCGGTCGTCCTCCTCACCGCGGCCGAGCTGGAGGCGGTGCGGGCGGGCGGCGGCCCGGCGCGCCGGTCCGTGCTCGAGGCGCTGGCGGCCTCGCCCACCGGCCATCGCTCCAGCCTCACGCGGGAGAGCGTGGTGTGAGGTCAGAACTTGCGCTCGAGCTGCGTGTCGCGCTCGCACTGGCCGCGGAACGGATAGGCCCCGCCCAGGTCGATGCGGCCCGTCATGCGGTCGATGCGCAGGCCGGGCTTGTTGACGAGGTTCTCGCGCAGCCGCCCGGTGATCATCTCCTCCGTGACGCGCAGCTCGCCCACGGGCCACCAGCCGTCAGCGTCGCCGCCGCTGTTCACCGCTGTGAGCATGGCGTGGGGCAGGCGGACGCGGGCGGCGCCGTCCTTCAGCTCGAAGAGGACCGAGTCGTCGTCCCGGCGCGTGCCGTAACGGGTGGAGGTCGACACGCCGCCGCTCTTCAGGAAGCGGAGGGAGGAGCTCTCCGTCAGCACGTGGATCGCGCCGTCGCAGCGCAGCCGCAGCGGCGCGTCCCGCGGCGGATCCTGCGCCAGAGCCGCCATGGCGAGCATCGCCCACACCAGAGTCACGCCGTGCGCCCTCCCCTCGTCCGGCGCAGCATCGCCCGGAGCGGGGGCGCTGAGAAGACGCCGCGTTGCAGCTTGGCCTTGGGGCCGCTAACATCCGACGCGACCTGGGGAGGCCGTTTCAAGATGCTGAAGTTCGCCGGGGCGCTCGCCGCCTCATCCGTCGTCGCGCTCGCCGCCTCGCCCGCCGCCGCGCAGTTCAACCGCTCGGCGCCCGCGCCCACGGACGTGCCGCACTGCGCCCGCGCCATCGGCACCGCCTCCATCGCGCCGCCCGCGCGGGAGCGGTGGACGCAGTACGGCCTCTCCAGCCCCGAACAGCTGATCAAGCTCATGGCCTCGCGGTCGGGCTGCCTGCGGATCGTGGACCGGGGCGCGGGCCTGCAGATGCGCGGCGTGGAGCGCGGGCTGGGCGGCGAGCTGCAGCGCGGCTCCAACGTGGGCGCCGGCCAGATCAAGGCCGCCGACTACACGATCGTGCCCGACGTGGCCGACGCCAACAGCAACCAGGGCGGCCTGGGCGCCGGGCTGGGCGGGCTGATCGGCGGCCGCTTCGGCGCGGTGGGCGCCATCGCGGGCGGCATCAGGACGCAGCAGTCCACGGCGCGGGCGCTCCTCACGCTCGTCAACGTGCGCACCACCGAGCAGGAGTACGTGGCGGAGGGCACCGCCTCCAAGACCAACGTCTCCTTCGGCGGCGGCGGCTTCGGCGGCGTGCTGGCCGGGGTGGGGGGCGGCTACTCCAACACCTCCATCGGCCAGGTGATCAGCCAAGCCTATCTCACCGCCTTCACCAACCTCGTCGGCTACATGCAGCAGACGCAGCCCGGCTCTGCCGCCGCGGCGGCGCCGGTGCAGAGCTACGTGGCCACCACCTCCATCGGCCTGCGCGCCACGCCGTCGCCCACCGGCAGGCTGGTCCGGCGCTTCCAGGCGGGCGACACCGTCTTCCCCACCGGCCAGAAGAACGGCGTCTGGTGGGAGGTGGACGACGAGACGGGCAACCGCGGCTGGGTCACCTCCAACCAGCTCACCGCGAAGTAGCGGCCGGCGCTCAGGTCCCGCGCGGCTTGGCGCGGGTGGTGGGCGGGGCGCTGGTCGGGTCATCCGGCCAGGGGTGGCGCGGGTAGCGGCCCTTCATCTCGATGCGCACCTCCCGCCACGATCCCGCCCAGAAGCCCGGGAGGTCGCGCGTCACCTGCACGGGCCGCCGGGCGGGCGACAGCAGCGCCAGCGTCAGGGGGACGCGGCCCCGCGCCACCGTGGGGTGCTCGCGCAGGCCGAAGAGCTCCTGAACCCGCACCTCCGCCCGCGGTCCGCCCTCGGCGCCGTAGTCGATCGCGGCGCTCCCGCCCGCGGGGGTGGCGAGGCGCGCGGGCGCCTCGGCGTCCAGCCGCCGCTGCAGCTCCCACGGGACCAGGGTGCGCAGGGCGGCGTCCAGCGCCGCGGGCTCCAGGTCCTGCGGCCGCGCCACCTCCGCGAGGAGCGGCGCCAGCCAGTCGTCGGCGCGGGCCAGGAGGGCGGCGTCGGACAGGTCGGGCCAGCCGTCCGGCTCCAGCGACCGGAGGAAGGCCGCGCGGGCGCGCAGGGCCAGGGTCGCCTCCTCCCAGGGCAGGACCGCCATCCCCTCCCGCCGCAGCCGCTCCAGGTGCGCCTGCGCCAGGAGGGCGGGCGCGGGGCGCTCCAGCAGCCGGTCCTCCACCACCAGCCGGCCCAGCCGGCGGCGACGGCGGGCGCGCACGTGGCCGGAGGCGTCGGCCTCCACCGACTCCTCCGTGGTGATCCGGTCGGCGAAGGCGGCCAGGAACTCCGCCCCGTCCAGCGCGGCCGCGGACAGGATGCGGTCGCTGGCCACGCCGCCGCCGAGCTCCGCCACCGCCAGCCACTCGGCGGCGGCCAGCGGTTCGCCGGGATCGAGCCGGGTGCCGCGGCCGTTGGCCAGCCGGAACTCGCCGGGAGCGCCCCGCCGCCGCGCGATCCGCTCGGGCCAGGCCTCCGCCAGCAGCAGGCCGTCGGAGAGCCCCGCCCCGCTCCCGCCGCCGGCCTCCCGCGCCCAGCGGGCGGCGAGCCGGCGCGCCTCCAGGCTGCGGCCGTCGCGGTCGCGCCCGAGCCGCCCGGCGCGCTCGGAGACGTCCGCGCCCACCCCGCCTGCGCCCCGCTCGGTCAGCACCGCCGCGAGGAGGGCGGCGCGCCCCCCCGCCCCCGCCCGCGCGCCCGTCACCACCATGTGCGCGAGCCGCGGCGGGAGGCCCAGGCGCGAGATCGCCCGGCCGTGCGGCGTCAGCGCGCCCCGGGCGTCCAGCGCCCCCAGCCGTTGCAGGAGCGCCCGCGCTTCGGCGAAGGCGGCCGCGGGCGGCGGGTCGAGGAAGCGCAGGGCCTCGGGCGACGCCGCGCCCCAGGCGGCCATGTCCAGGGCCACGCCGGAGAGGTCCGCCTCCATCATCTCCGGCCGGTCGAACGCGGGCAGCGAGCGCGTCGCCGCCTCGTCCCACAGGCGGTAGGCGACCCCGGCCTCCACCCGCCCCGCCCGCCCCCGGCGCTGGTCGGCCGCGGCGCGGGAGACGCGCACCGTCTCCAGCCGCGTCAGGCCGCGCGCGGGATCGTAGCGGGGGACGCGGGAGAGGCCGCCGTCCACCACCACCCGCACGCCCTCCAGCGTCAGGCTGGTCTCGGCGATGGAGGTGGCCA
>CAXSHO010000072.1:11686-16137 GCA_964237305.1 uncultured Caulobacteraceae bacterium | reverse complement strand
AGCGCGTTGTCCACGAAATTGAGCAGCACCTGGCGCAGCATGGAAGGGTCGCCGTAGGCGGTGGGCAGCGGCCCGATGCGCCACTCCACCTCCCGGTCGCGCCACTCGGGCTCCAGGGTGCGGCGCACCTCCTCCACAAGCTTGGCGCTGTTCACCCGCGAGCGCGACAGGCTGGCGCGCCCCAGCCGCGAGAAGGCCAGGAGGTCGTCCACCAGCCGGCCGGCGGAGAGCGCCGACTCCACGATGGAGGCCAGGTAGTGGCGCGACGGGCCCTCCAGCTGCTCGCGCTCGCCCAGGAGCTCGGCATAGCCCGCGATGTGGCGGAACGGGGCGCGCAGGTCGTGGCTGACGGAGTAGCTGAACGCCTCCAGCTCCTTGTTCGACCGCTGCAGCTCGTCGGACAGCTCCGCGCGCTCCTCCGCGCGGTGCAGCACGAGGTCGATCACCGAACGGCGCAGGTCGGCGGCGGCCTGGACCTGCGCGGGCGTCCACGGCTCCGCGCGCGCGCGCACCAGCTCCTTCCACTGCTCGAACGAGGCGCGGGGCTGCAGGCGGGCGGAAGGATCGTCCCCCACCGGCGCGGTCGCCGGCTTCTTGGGGTCGCCGCCCCACGCCACCGTGCGCACCACCTCCGGCCGGAACCACACGATGTAGCGCGGGCGCAGGGTGGAGAGCGACACGGCGAGCACGCCGCTGGCCCGGTCGCTGAAGCGGTCGGCCCCCGGGAACTGGCCGGACAGGTTGTCGGTGTGGAACAGCTCTCCGGGCCGCTCGCGGTGCAGCCAGCCCGCCAGGGCGGCGAGGTCCTCCTCCCGCGGGGTGTCCCCGACGCACCGCATCGTCTCGTCGCCGATCACCGCCGCCCCCGCGGCCGCCGTCAGCCGGAGCCAGGCCTCGGGGTTGTCGGCCAGCCCGACGGTGAAGTCGGCCTCCCGCGACATGTGCGCGAGGAGTTCGGTCTCCACATCCTTCAGCGCGAGGCGCTCGGCGGCGAAGCCGGCGCGGTCCCGGGCGCCGATCTGCATGGCCAGCACCTGCCCCAGCAGGTCGCAGGCGTTGCGCACGGGCGCGGCGACGCGCCGGGGCGCGCGGCTGTGGCACGAGATCAGGCCCCACAGCTCGCCGTCGATCAGGATGGAGATCGACATGGACGCGCCCGTGCCCATGTTCCTCATGTACTGGAGGTGCACCGGCGAGACGTGGCGCAGGGCGGCGTCCGACAGGTCCGGCGCCCCGCCGTCCTGCGGATCGGTCGCGGGCTCTATGGGCGACGGCTCGTAGGCGGAGGCGGCGATCAGGCGCAGCCGGTTGCGCCGGTAGAGCTCGCGCGCCTGGGCGGGGATGTCGGACGCGGGGAAGCGCAGGTGGAGGTAGGACGGGAGCGGCCCGGCCCGGTGCTCCGCCACCACCCGGCCGTTCCAGTCGGGATCGAAGCGGTACACCATCACGCGATCCAGCCCGGTGAGGCCGGAAACCACCTCCGCGGCGACCTGCGTCAGGGCGGCGAGCGTGTCGGCGGCCTGCATCCGGTCCACCCCGTCGCGCAGCCGCGGGTAGAGCCGCTCCAGCGTCTCGGAGCCGTCGGCGGGCTCGAACTCCACCAGGAGCCGGTCGGCGACGCGGTGGGCGGCCACGTCGAACTCCGCGCCGTCGTGGCTCAGGCGGTGCACCAGGGTGGGCTGGTCGCCGTCGCGCCAGCGGGCCAGGACCTCGTCGAGCGCCGGCACCCGCCCCTCGTCGAGGAGGGCGCCCAGCACGGCGGGGGCGTTGCCGCTGGCCTGGCGCGTCCGCAGCGTCGCGGCGTCCAGCATCAGGAGCGCGCCGTGCGGCTGGATCGCGCCCGGCGTGCGGATCGGCTCCTCTGCGCAGACGTCCAGATCCAGGCGCGGGGCGCTCACGTCAGGCTGGCCAGGACGTCGTCGATCTCCAGCCAGCCGAACGCCACGGAGCTGTCGGCGACGCCGTAGGGCACGAACAGCCGCCGGCCTATGGCGGTGGCCCCGCAGGTGTAGACCACGTTGGGCACATACCCCTCCCGGTCCTCGTCGGAGGGCGAGATCAGCGGGATGGGGGAGCGGGCCAGCACCTTGGACGGGTCCTCCTTGTCGAGCAGCGCCGCCCCGATGGCGTACTGCCGCATGGCGCCCACCCCGTGGGTGAGCAGCAGCCAGCCCTCCTCCAACTCGATGGGCGAGCCGCAGTTGCCCATCTGCACGAGCTCCCACGGGTGGATGGGCGTCATCAGCTTCTCGCCCTCGCCCCAGGAGAGGAGGTCGTCGGAGCGCAGGTAGTAGAGGCTCTCGCCGTCCTGGCGCCCGATCATGGCGTAGGCGCCCCCGACCTTGCGCGGGAACAGGGCCATGCCCTTGTTGCGCGCCGCGGGCCCCGACATGGCGCAGAGCCGGAAGCTCTTGAAGTCCCGCGTCATCAGCAGCTCGCTGGCGATGTCGTGGCCGGAGTAGGCGGTGTAGGTGCCGCACCAGATCGGCCCCTCGTCGTCCTCCATCCGCACCAGCCGCAGGTCCTCCAGCCCGTTGCGCTGCTGGTCGGTGACCGGGAAGATCACTGTGCCGGAGAGCGAGGCCTCGTAGAAGCGCTCGGCGGTGGTGCAGTGGCCGTTCCTGTCGCTCGCCGCCTCCGTCGCGCGAGCGGCGATGGAGAACGGCGGCTGGGGCAGGAGGTCGAACTGGCCGTCCGCCGTCACGATCCCCTCGCGGAAGGCGATCGAGGAGATGTGCCCCTCGCCCACCGCGCGCAGCGACATGACGAAGCGCATGGAGCCCTCCTGCAGTCCCGACTGGTCGGGGTGCGGGACCACCGAGGGGTTCATCAGCGCCGCGGAGGTGTAGGAGTACTCATGGCAGAAGTAGGCGCCGATCAGCTCCTTCTTGATCTCGGGTATGTCGGCCGGCAGGTGCAGCGCGGCGTCGATCTGGTCGAACCGCTCCCGGAACACCCGCCGCGTCTGCCAGTGGCGCGCGCCGAAGCCCTGGGTGACGAGCGCCACCTCCGCCTGGCAGGTCCGCATGTCCATGGCCAGCACGGCGTCGGCGATGCGCTGGGCCCGCGCCGGCTTGACGGGGGGCTGGCCGGGGACCTGCTCCGGCATGATCTGGAAGGGGCGGATCACCACCCGGCCGGGCTCCGGGCGCAGCCGGATCGGCGACAACGTGAGGTGGGACAAGGCGGCTCGCGGCTGACCGGTGACGGCGGGACCGGGCGGCGCGGCGCCGCCCGGGGCTTAGCGGTCGCCCACGCGGGCGCGCGGGCGTCGGCTGCGAGTTAGCGTGCCGAGCGTGCAGGTCGCAAGCTGGAAGGCGAGCACCGACTCCGCGCCCTGGTTCTGGTTGGCGCCGGCCCAGGTGAGCCCGTCGAAGCACTCGCCGTCCCCGGCGTCGACCAGGGGCGCGCCCATGTCGTTGCGGCCGAGGTACCAGTCGTAGGCGCGCTCCGCCTCCGCGGCGAACACCTCGTCGCCTCCGGCGTCCAGCGCCGCGGCGCAGGCGTCCACCGTGGCCCAGGCCTCCAGCGGCTGCTGGTCGAACAGCCCGCCCGCGTCCAGACCGCGGCCGAAGTCCTCGGTGGGCACGGGGCGGAAGCAGCCGGAGGGCGCCGTCTGCTTGGCGCAGAGCCACAGCAGCGCCTCGAAGCCCAGGAGCTTCAGCCGCAGGTCGCCCAGCACGGCCCCCGCGCGGATCAGCGCCTCCGGCAGGCGGGCGTTGTCGTAGGACAGGTAGGGCTCGAACCAGGGCTCGTCCCGGCCGGAGCGGTCGTCGAGCATGGCGGCCAGGCGCTCGGCCTTGCGCTGGATCAGCTCGCGCATCTCGGCGGAGGCGAGGCCGGCCGCCGCCACCCCGCACAGGCCGATGACGACGAAGGCCTCCGCGCGCGGCGAGGTGAGCCCCCGCATGGCGGGCAGCAGGCGCGGCAGCAGCGCCTGCGCCCAGCGTCGCTGGTCGGGCTGGGCCGCCTCCGCCGCGGTGACCGCCACCGACCAGAAGGCCCGGGCGTTGGAGTCGTCGGAGCCGCGCGACTCCAGCCACGTCCGCTCATAGCTCATGAAGTTGCGGAACGCGTCGGTGTCGCGGTCCCAGGCGTGCTGGACGAAGGCGGCGTAGGTGGAGGTGAGGGCGCGGCGCTCGGCGTCGGGGGCGCCCGGCAGGCGGTGCATGAGGATCAGGGCGCGGGCGTTGTCGTCCACGCAGTAGCCGTGCTCGCGGTCGGGCAGGCCGAACAGGCTGTGCTGGAGGATGCCGCAGCTGTCGGTCATGCGCTTGACGCCCTTCAGCGACGGCATCGGCCGCACGCCCGCCACCGCGTGGCGACGCACCGGCGTGAACTTCACCGGGTTGGACACGGCCTGACGGAAGGTGGCGAGGTAGCGCTCGGCGAACTGGCTCCAGACCGTCACGCGGGTGGCGTCGTAGATGCGCCGGCGCATGGCGTTCAGC
>CAXSHO010000072.1:9912-11676 GCA_964237305.1 uncultured Caulobacteraceae bacterium | reverse complement strand
GCGGCGCGCGGTGGGCGGTGAGGTCCACCACCCGGCCGCGACGCACGGCGGTGAGCGCGCCGAGGTAGCTTTCCGCCAGGGCGCTCCACACGGTGTCGCGCGTGGCGGCGTGGATGCGCTCGCGCATGGCCTGCAGCCTGGCGGGGGAGGACAGGAGGCCGATCACCGCCGCCGCCATGGCCGCCGAGTCGCCGAACGGCGTCAGCACGCCCCGGCCGTCGGCCAGGAGCTCCTGCGCGTGCCAGTAGGGGGTGGACACGGTCGGCTTGCCCAGCGCCGCGGCGTAGGAGAGCGTGCCCGAAGTGATCTGCGCCTCGTTGAGGTAGGGCGTGACGTAGACGTCGGCCGCCCGCAGATACTCCAAGAGCTTGGGCGTGTCGGTGTAGGTGTCGAGGAACTGCACGTGCTCGCCCACGCCGAGCGTCTCGGCCAGCGCCTTCAGCGACTCGCGGTACCGCTCGCCCTCGCGCGCCAGGAGATGCGGGTGCGTGGCGCCCAGCACGAGGTAGAGCGCCTGCGGCCGGGCGGCGACGATGGCGGGGAGCGCGCGGATGGCCGTCTCGATCCCCTTGCCGGGGGAGAGCAGGCCGAAGGTGAAGAGCAGCTCGCGGCCTTCGAAGCCCAGCGCGCCCTTGTGCGGCGCCGTCTCCACCAGCGGCTCGTCGGGAGCCCCGTGCGGCACGAGCAGGATCTTGTCGGGATCGACGCCCCACACGTCCAGCAACATGGCCCGGCCGCGCTCGGCCATGACGATCACGCGCTCGGACCGGGCGATCAGCCGGTCGAACACGCGGCGCTGGTCGTCGTTCGGCTCGGTGAGGATGGTGTGCAGCACCGACACGACCGGCAGCGAGGTGTGGTCGAGAAGGGTGAGGACGTGCTCGCCCGCGGGGCCGCCGAAGATGCCGAACTCGTGCTGGACGCAGATCACCTCGGCGCCCGAGGCTTCGATCCGTCGCGCCGCCTCCAGGTAGTCGGACCGGACGTCCTGGCGGACGGCGAAGGTCACCTCGCCCGGGTAGGTCGCCGTGTCGGAGGGGTCGCGCAGGGCGACGACGTCGCACACGAGGTCGGGCCGCGCGGTGACCAGGGCCTCGCGCACGTCGCTGGTGAAGGTGGCGATGCCGCAGCGCCGCGGGGGGTAGTTGCCGATCATCGCGACGTGGCTGAGCGCCTCCGACGGCAGGAGGCGGGCGACGGAGGCGGGGCGCGAAGGCGGAGGCATGGATCCCTGTACGGTCAAGCTGCGGCGACATAACACACGTCGTGCCGCAAACGATCCCTTGCAAGAGCCGCAGAACGGGGAGCGGCCTCCGGTGCGTCAAAGGCGCCGCACTGCACAACGGACGTGCAGACCTGAGCGGACGCGCAGCCCGGCGGGCGGAGGTCGGCCCGCAGGCCGCCCCGGCGCGCCCGTCAGCGAGGAGTCGCGGGAGCCGGCGCGGGGCTGGGCTGGGAGCCGGCCTGGGGCGCCGCGGCCACGGGCGCCAGCCCGTCCAGCGGGGTCTGCAGGGCGGACAGCACGCCCTTCAGGACGCCGTCGCCGTAGACCGCCACGGAGGCGGCGTCGCTGACGTCGGCGGTGAGCGAGCGGCCGAGCGGCGCCCGGAAGCCTTCGCCGGGGGCGAGCTGGCGGGCGAACACGATGGATCGGTCGGGGGCCCGCACGATCAGCGCCACCGAGCGCCGCGCCTGCAGGATCACGCGTCCGCTCGCCGCCCCCGTCACCGGGGCGCGGCTGGAGAACATGGCGGGGGGCGGCGG
>CAXSHO010000072.1:0-9902 GCA_964237305.1 uncultured Caulobacteraceae bacterium | reverse complement strand
CCGTCCGCGTCGGCGGCGGCGGGGAAGAGGCCGGGGGTGACGTAGGGCGGCGGCACGGTGGACTCGATGGGCGCCTCCGCGGGCGTGGCCACCTTCATCACGGCCGTCGCCGGCGCGGCCGGGGCGTCGAGCAGCCCGGAGGAGAGCGCGGGCGAGGCCTCCTCCGCCGTCATCATGCGCTGGGCGATGTTCCACACCGCCACCCCCGCCAGCAGGACGCCCACCGCCACGGTGAGCACGGGGTTGCGCGTGCGCTCGCCCTGCACGCCCACCGGGTTGCGGAGCGGCTCGTCCGCCTCGGGCCAGTCGGTCTTGAACCGCTGCACGGCGTACTCGCCGTCGAGCCCCAGCGCCTTGGCGTAGGCGCGGACGTAGCCGATGGCGAAGGGGCGCGAGGGCAGGGCCGAGCGGTCCCGGTCCTCCAGCGCGGTGAGGTACTGGCGGCGGATGCGGGTGGCGGCGGCGAGCTCCGGGAGGGTGAGTCCTCGGTGCTCGCGCACCGCGCGCAGGAAGGCCCCCAGCGTGTCGTAGTGCTCCGGCGTGGGCCCGGAAGGCTGGCCGGCCGTGTCCACCAGCCGCAGGTGCGGCGTCAGCGTTCCGGAATCGAGAGGCGCCATGGTCCTCGTCCTGGGTTCGCGGGGAGGGCGGCGCGGACGCCGCGGCGCGGGCGCGCCCTCCGGTGGGGGGACCCGTTGATTAACAGACGGCGGAGTCGCTCACACTGCGACATTTAGCTTGCGCGCCAAGGTTTCGATCTCGTTGCGGATGGGCCCGGAGCCCCCCTCCACCAGCCGCGTCACGCCCCGCCGCGCCGCCTCGCGGTCGGTGGAGAGCACCATGCGCTTCACAGGCCCCACGCCCGCGGGCGGCATGGACAGCCGGTCGAAGCCGAGCGCGGTGAGCGCGAACGCCTCCAGCGGCCGCCCCGCCAGCTCGCCGCAGACGGAGGCGGGGGTGCCGTGCTCGCGGCACTTGTCGGCGATGGCCTTGAGCACGCGGAGCGCGGGCGGCGAGAGCGGGTCGTAGCGGTCGGCCACCCGCGGGTTCCCCCGGTCGGCGGCGAACAGGTACTGCAGGAGGTCGTTGGTCCCGACGCTCACGAAGTCCACCAGCGGCAGGAGCGCGTCCAGGTCCCACACCAGCGACGGCGCCTCGATCATCACCCCCACGCGCAGGTGGGCGGGAGCGGGCCGTCCGCGCCGCACGGCCCAGGCGCACTCCAGGTCCACGAAGGCGCGGGCGGTGCGGAACTCGTCCACCGTGGCCACCAGCGGGAACATCACGGTGAGGTCGCGCCCCCGCGCCGCGGCGATCAGCGCGCGCAGCTGCTGGCGCAGGAGCGCGGGGCGGTCGAGCCCCATGCGCACCGCGCGCCAGCCCAGCGCCGGGTTGTCCTCGCGCTCGGCCTCCATGTACGGCAGCACCTTGTCGCCGCCGAGGTCCAGCGTGCGGAACACCACCGGCTTGTCGCCCGCGAGGTCCAGCACGCGGCCGTAGAGCTCGGTCTGGGCCGACAGGCGCGGCATGGTCTCGGCCACCATGAACTGGAACTCGGTGCGGAACAGGCCCACGCCCTCCGCCCCCGTCTCGAGGAGGTTGTCGAGGTCGATGGCGAGGCCGGCGTTCATGAAGAGCGCCACCCGCACCCCGTCGCGCGTCACCGCCGGGGTGTCGCGCAGGGCGGCGAACTCCGCTCTCTGCTGCGCCCTCACGGCGGCCCGCGCCTCGAAGGCCGAGACCACGTCGGGGCGGGGGCGCAGGTAGGCCTCGGCGGTCTCGCCGTCGACGATCACGGGGTCGCCCTCGCTCACCCGGTCGCGCAGCCCCGGCAGGCGGCCCACGCAGGGGATGCCGAGCGCCCGCGCCACGATGGAGGCGTGGCTGGCGCTCGACCCCTCCTCCAGGAGGAGGCCCTTCAGCCGGGTGCGGTCGTACTCCAGGAGGTCGGCCGGGCCCAGGTTGCGCGCGATCAGGATCGCGTTCTCCGGCAGCTCGCGGCGGCCGTCGGCCAGCCCGCCGATGTGGCGCAGCAGCCGGTCGGCCAGGTCCTCGAAGTCGTGCAGGCGGTCGCGCAGGTAGGCGTCGCGCGCCTGGCCGAGCCGCGCCCGGTGCTCGGAGCGCACCCGCTCCACCGCCGCCTCCGCCGTCAGCCCGGAGCGCACGCCCTCCGTCAGCCCCCGCGTCCACCCGCGGTCGTGGGCGAGCATGCGGTAGGTCTCGAGCACGTCGTAGGACTGGCCCACCAGCCCGTGGGCGCCGCCCAGCATGTCGTCCAGCTGGCGGCGCAGCTCGGACAGGCCGCGGCCGAGCCGACCCTCCTCCTGCCCCGCGTCCTCGGCGAGGAGGCGGCTGGTGGGGACGGGCGCCTCGTGCAGCACCGCCACGCCCAGCGCCAGCCCCTCGGCCAGGCGGGCGCCCTTCATCCGCTCCGGCCGGGCGGGGGCCAGCTCCACGCCCTTCAGCTCGGTGAGGCCGGTGAGGTCGCCGGAGGCCACCATCTCCGCCAGCACCATGGCGATGGTCTGGAGGTCCTCGACCTCGTCCTCCGTGTAGGCGCGCTCCGTGCGGTTCTGCACGATCAGGGCGCCGATGGGCCGCCCGCCGCGCAGCAGGGGCACGCCCAGGAACGCGTGGAACGGGTCCTCGCCCGTCTCGGGGCGGTAGGAGAACTGCGGGTGCTGCGGCGCGTCCTGCAGGTTCAGCGGCCGGCCGATGCGCACGATCTCGCTGACCAGGCCCTCGCCCGGCTTGAGCCGCGTGCGGTGGACGGCGGCGGCGGACAGCCCCTCCGTGGCGAACAGCTCCAGCTCGCCCGCCTCCCGGCGCAGGTAGATGGAGCACACCTCCGCCACCATGGAGTTGGCGATGGTGCGCACCACCATGTCGAGCTTGCCCTGGGCGGGGGCCTCCGCGGCCATCGCCTCGCGGATCTGGCGCAGCAGGCTGCGCGGACCGCGCACCGCCAGCCCCCTTTCGGGCATGCCCCTGCACTCCGTTCGCCGCTGTGTAGCCGTCCGGCGGCGCCCTGGCGAGCGGGAGCGTTGCGCGGAGGTCAGTGGGTGTATACCGTAACAGCTCACCTTCGGCATGACGGCGGCGTTGACGTGGCGAGACACCTCCGGGCCGAGCCCGTCGACTGGCTGGACCGCGCCGCCCTGTTCGCGTCGGCGGCGTGCATGGTCCACTGCCTGGCCCTGCCGCTCCTGATCGCGGCCCTGCCCGCCCTGTCCGCGGTGCTGGCCGTGCCCGAGTCGTTCCACGTCTGGGTGCTGGCCTTCGCCGTTCCCGCCGCGGGGATCGCGCTGGTGCAGGGGCGGTCGCGGCATGGCGCCTCCTACCCGCTGGGGGTGGGGGCGATGGGGCTCCTGCTCCTGGCTGTCGGGGCGTTCGCCGTGGGCGAGGGCCCGCTGGAGACGCCCGTCACCGTCGCCGGCAGCCTGCTGCTCGCCTTCGCGCACATCGCCAACTGGCGGCTCCGCCGCGCCTGCGCCTGCTGAGTCAGGCGTCCGGCGGGTAGTCCACCCCAGTGAGGTAAAGCCCGTGCGCCGGCGCCACCTGGCCGCAGCGGCCGCGGTCGCGGGCGGCCAGCGCGTCGGCCAGGTCGGCGGCCGACCAGCGCCCCGCCCCCACCTCCGCCAGGCTGCCCGCCATGGAGCGCACCTGCCGGTGCAGGAAGGAGCGGGCGGCGAAGCGCAGCCGCACCTCCTCCCTCACGCGCTCCACCTCCACGGCGTCCAGCGTCTTCACCGGCGAGGCGCTCTGGCAGTGCGCGTCGCGGAAGGTGGTGAAGTCGTGCAGGCCGACCAGCGCCCGGGCGGCCTCGGCCATGGCGGCGGCGTCCAGCGGCGTCTTGAGCCACCAGACGCGCGACCGCTCCAGCGCGGGCGGCGGGCGGCGGTCCAGGATGCGGTACAGGTAGCGGCGGCCGACCGCGGAGAAGCGGGCGTGGAAGTCGTCGGCGGCGCGCTCCGCCGCCAGCACCACCACCGGGTCGGGCGCGAGGTGGGCGTTCACCGCGTCGCGCACCGTGCGCGGCTCCCACGCGCGGGCGAGCTCCACGTGCGCGACCTGCCCGGTGGCGTGGACCCCCGTGTCGGTGCGCCCGGCCACATGCACGCGCACGGCCTCGCCGCAGAAGGCCGCCACCGCCCGCTCCATCGCGGCCTGCACCGTGGGCGGCCCGCCCGCCTGCAGCTGGAAGCCGGCGAAGGGCGAGCCGTCGTACTCCAGGGTGAGCTTATACCGGGGCACGCGCTCGCCACCTCGCCCCGCTCATCCCCGTAAAGGCGGGGACCCCGGGACAGGCTCGACCGTCGTGCCCAGGGTCGAGGTCCCCACCTGCGCACGAATGGGCGGGAAAGGTGCGATGCGTCACCCGAGGCGCGTCCCCGGCGGCAGCGGCAGGCCGCGCAGGACCTCGCCCGCCGCCTGGGCGCCGCGACCCTCGCGCTGGAGCACGAGGAGGCGCACCGCCTCTCCGTCGCCCGCCGCCGCCACCAGCCCCTCCCCGCGGTCGGCCAGCACCTCGCCCGGGGCGCCTGCGCCCTCCGCCGGGCGCGAGAGCAGCGCCTTCACGCGCACGGGCGGGCCGCCATGGCGGTCGGGGGCCTCGAACCAGGCGCCGGGGAAGGGGGACAGGCCGCGCACCCGCCGGTCCACCTCGCGGGCGGGCCGCGTCCAGTCCAGCCGGGCCTCGGCGGGCCGGATCTTCCCGGCAGAGGTGGGCTCGCCCGCCTGCGCGACCTCCACCGCCTCGCCGCGCGCGACCGCGGCCAGCGTGGGCGCCAGGAGGGCGGCCCCCGCGGCGGCCAGCCGCTCGGACAGGCTGGCGGCCGTGTCGTCCGAAGCGATGGCGACGCGCGTGGTGGCGAGCACGGGCCCCTCGTCCAGCCCCGCGGTCATGCGCATCACCTGCACGCCCGTCTCCACGTCCCCCGCCAGGATCGCCCGCTGGATGGGCGCGGCGCCGCGCCAGCGGGGCAGGAGGCTCGCGTGCACGTTGAAGGCTCCCAGCCGCGGGGCGTCCAGCACGGCGGGGAGCAGGATCTGGCCGTAGGCGACCACCACCGCCGCCTCCAGCGCCAGCGCGGCGAAGGCCTCCACCTCCTCCGGCGCCTTCATGGAGGCGGGGGAGCGCACCGCCAGCCCCCGGTCCGCCGCGAAGGCGGCCACGGGCGACGGCTGCAGCCTCCGCCCGCGCCCCCGGGGCTTCGGCGGCTGGCTGTAGACGGCCGCCACCTCGTGCCCGGCGTCGAGAAGGGCCAGGAGGGCGGGGACGGAGAAGGCGGGGGTGCCCATGAAGGCGAGGCGCATGGGCGCGCTTTGCCCGAGCGGGCGTCGGCTGTCACCCGGGAGGGTGGGCGTGCGCCCTGAGGCGCGGGCGGGTCAGGCCGCCTCGTCCTCCTCCTCCGCCCCGGCCCCCGCCAGGGCCAGGAGCGGCGGCGCCCCCGCTCCGGTCCCCGGGTCGGCCGCCACGACCTCCAGCGCGTCCACGGCGAGGAGCTTGCGGTTGATCGCCTTGGTGCGGCGGGCGACCTCCTCGTGCGCGCCCTTGGCCTGGTCCAGGCGCTGGCCCAGCTTGTCCCAGGCGACGCCGAACTTGGCGAACTCCGCCTTGGCATCGCCCAGCACGTTCCACACCTCCGAGGCGCGCTTCTCCACCGCCAGCGACTTGAAGCCCACCTGCAGGCTCATGAGGTTGGCGGTCAGCGTGCTCGGCCCCGCCACCATCACCGCGTGCTTGGAGAGGAGGTCGCTCACAAGCCCCGGCCGGCGGATCACCTCGGCGTAGAGCCCCTCCGTCGGCAGGTAGAGGAAGGCGAAGGCGGTGGTCTGCGGCGGGTGGACGTACTTGGCGGCGATGGACTTGGCCTGCACGCGCACCGCCCGCTCCAGCGCCAGGGCGCACGCCTCCACCTCCGCCGCCTCGCCGCGCTCGTGCGCCTGCTGCAGCCGTTCGTAGTCCTCCTGCGGGAACTTGCAGTCCACGGGCAGCCACAGGGGCGCGCCGCCCTCGTCCTTGCCGGGAAGGCGGATGGCGAAGTCCACGCGCTCGCCCGCG
This sequence comes from uncultured Caulobacteraceae bacterium, assembly GCA_964237305.1. GTDB lineage: Bacteria > Pseudomonadota > Alphaproteobacteria > Caulobacterales > Caulobacteraceae > JASLDZ01. The sequence goes on along the minus strand of CAXSHO010000072.1, from coordinate 3,841 downwards.
CCCGCGCGCACCGCCACCTGGCTCTCGTACTGGCCGGGCAGGATGTCCTCCAGGAGCTGGCCCAGCCGGATCTCGCCCCAGGCCCCGCGCGTCTTCACGTTGGTGAGCACGCGCTTCAGGTCGCCCACGCCGGTGGCCAGCGACTGCATCTCGCCCACCGCCTTGTGCACGCTCTCCAGGTGGTCGGAGACGGTCTTGAACTTCTCGCCCAGCCGCTGCTCCAGCGTGGCGGAGAGCTTCTCGTCCACCACCCCGCGCATCTCGTCGAGCTTCTTCTCGTTGCCCTCGCGCAGGACGTCCAGGTGGCCCTGCACGGCGATCTTCAGCGCGTCCGCGCGCTCGCCCTGGTCCTTGGTGAGGAGCGACAGGCGTTCGTCCATCGCCTTGAGCGCGGCCTCCGTGCGCTCCTGCAGCGCCTTCATCTGCGCGTTGGTCTCGCCCAGCCGCGTGGTCTGCACGTCGGAGAAGCCGGTGACGTGGCGGCCCAGCGCCTCCTCCGCGTCCTTGCGCCCGGTGGACGCCTCCGTGCGCAGGCCGTTGAGGTGGCCGCCCTGCTCCTGGGCGAAGCGGCCGAACCGCTCCTCCGACTGGGTGAACTGGATGGCGAGGAGCTGGCGCAGCTCGTTCATCCGCTCGCCCAGGTCCGTGCGCATGTCCCGCGGCGCCGCCTCCAGCCGCGCCTCCATCGCCGCGAGCCGGCCGAACACCTCCGGATGCACGGCGGGCGGCTCGGGCGGGCGGCGGGCGGCGCGCAGCGTCTGCAGGGCGACGAGCACGGCGGCGCCCGAGAGCAGGCAGGCGAGGGCGAGGAGCGCGGGAATCATGGCGCGCCCATCTTAGCACGCTCCCGTTTTGTTCACCCCGGCGGATCGCGCACCCGCCCCGGATGGCGCCACGGCGCGCAGCCGCGGCTATCGCCTGTAGGCCAACCTGTACGCCGCCTGGAGCAGGCCGTCGGCCCGCATGAAGCCCGCCATGCTCTCGTAGGTGGCGGTCCGGATCGGGCCGGACTGGTCGTCGGTCTTCAGCCGCCCGTCCACCATGGGGCCGAACATCCGCATCAAGGGCCCCGCCTTGACGACCGTGGGCGTGAAGTGCGCGCGTTCGTCGGCGCGGATCTGCGCCTTGTCGCGGGTGTCCCAGGCGGCGGCGGCGATCACGTCCAGCATGAAGCCGTTGCAGTTCTGGTGCTTGTCGCTCAGCGGGTTGGCCACCAGCGAGTAGCTGGGGTTGTGCAGGCGCGCGTAGTCCGCGCTGTCGATCACCGCCAGCATGCGGCGCTGCATCTCCGGCGACGGCGTGATCACCGCCACGTCGTCCACCGCCGAGCCGCGGATGAAGTCGAACGGGAAGTCCTGCACCAGCCGCGACTCGACGGCGGGCCAGGCTTCGCCGTCGCCCGCATAGAGGTTGTACACCGCGTAGCCGGGCGCGGAGCCCCCGTCGGCGGTCCTGATCTCGCGGTACACCCAGAAGGCGCCGTGCGTGTAGGCGATGCCCTCCGGCAACTTGGCGCGCGGCCGCCCGGTGCGGAACACCAGCGCCACGCGGGCGCCGTGGCCGGCCAGGTCGTCCTCCACCTGCTTGGAGAACTCCGCCGCCTCCTTCGCCGTGAAGTGCGCGACGGCGGCGGGCGTGGAGATTGAGTCCTGCGCCCGGGCGGCGGGGGCGGCGGCGAGCGCCAGCGGGGCGATCAGCCCTAGAGCACGCAGCCTCACGGGCGGGGCGCCGCGGCCGGGGCGTAGGGCACGTGCGGCGCGGGCTGGGCCACGACGATCCGCCGGTCCACCCTGAGCGGCCGTCCGTCGAACGCGGCGGGCGGGCCCGACGCGGCCCTCGCGGAGGCGTCCGCCCCGTCCACCACCGCCGAGCCCGCGCCCGCCACGCTCGCGCCGGCCACCACGAGGCCCGACCCGCCCACCACGGCGGGCAGCACGGCGGCGGCCGAGGCCGTCCGCACACCGGAGGCGGTGAGCGCCGCGGCCGCCTCGCCCGACGCCTCCGCCGATCGGCTGGCCGCCTGCGCGCTCTCCTGGGCGTGGGCGGCGGCGGGGAGCAGGAGGGTGGCGGTGGTGGCGACGATGACGGCGGCGGCGGGACGCATGCGCGGTTGTCTTTCGTGGGCGACGGATGGAGCTTAGAGGCCGTCGCGCCGTCCGCCCAATCACGTCGTCGTCAGCCGGCCGCGGACGTGGACCAGGCCACGTCCCGACGGAGTGGAGCGGCGGCGACAAGGATCGGCGAGACGGCCGCCCCTGCCGCGGAAGCTCCTCCTTGGCGAACGGATCGCCGCCCCCGCGCGCCTGCGCACCATGACGCGACACCCTTGTGTGGCCGATCGGCCACACCACATCGGCGGGAGCGGCCGTGCTTGACGAGGCGGCCGCGGACATCGTCCGCCGCTTCCGGGGATCCCGCGTGAACATCGACCTCTACTCCGACCGCGCCAAGGCGGCGCTCCAGGCCGCGCAGAGCCTCGCCCTCGCCGCCGGCCACCAGCAGTTCGCGCCCGAGCACCTGCTCAAGGCGCTCCTGGACGCCTCCGACGGGTTGGCGCGCGACCTCGTCAAGGCGGCGGGAGGCGCCCCCGACCGGGCGGCGACCGGCGTGGACGCCGCGCTCGCCAAGCTGCCGAAGGTGGAGGGCGGCTCGGGCCAGCTCTACATGTCGCCCGCGCTCGCCCGCGTGTTCGCCGCCGCCGAGGCCGACGCCAAGGCCGCGGGCGACGCCTTCGTCACCACCGAGCGCCTGCTCACGGCGCTGGTGGGCAAGGAGGGCGGGGCCGCCGCCGCCGCGCTGAAGGCCGCGGGCGCCGCGCCCGAGACGCTGGCCGGCGCCGTCGCCCAGTTGCGCGGGGGCCGCACCGCCGACAGCGCCACCGCCGAGGAGGGCTACGATGCGCTTCGCCGCTACGCCCGCGATCTCACCGCCGCCGCCCGCGAGGGCAAGCTCGACCCGGTGATCGGCCGCGACGAGGAGATCCGCCGCACCATCCAGGTCTTGAGCCGCCGCACCAAGAACAACCCGGTGCTGATCGGCGAGCCCGGCGTCGGCAAGACCGCCATCGTCGAGGGCCTGGCGCTGCGCATCGTCAACGGCGACGTGCCCGAGTCCCTCCGCGACAAGCGCCTGATGGCGCTCGACATGGGCGCCCTGATCGCCGGCGCGAAATATCGCGGCGAGTTCGAGGAGCGCCTCAAGGCCGTGCTCGCCGAGGTGACGCAGGCCGAGGGCGGGGTCGTCCTGTTCATCGACGAGATGCACACCCTGGTCGGCGCCGGCCGCGGCGACGGCGCCATGGACGCCTCCAACCTGCTCAAGCCCGCCCTGGCCCGCGGCGAGCTGCACTGCATCGGCGCCACCACGCTCAAGGAATACCAGAAATACATCGAGAAAGACAAGGCCCTGGAGCGTCGCTTCCAGGCCGTGATGGTGGATGAGCCGAGCGTGCCCGACGCCATCAGCATCCTGCGCGGCATCAAGGAGAAGTACGAGCTGCACCACGGCGTGCGCATCACCGACGACGCCGTGATTGCGGCCGTGGAGTTGAGCAGCCGCTACATCACCGACCGCTTCCTGCCCGACAAGGCCATCGACCTCATGGACGAAGCCGCCGCCAAGCTGCGCATCGAGCTGAACTCCATGCCCGTGGAGCTAGACGAAATCCAGCGCCGTATCATGCAGCTGGAGATTGAGCGCGAGGCCATTCGGCGCGAAGAAAACCACGGCCGCGAGGCCGTGTTGAGCAAGGAGCTGGCCGAGCTGGGCAGCCAGCGCGACGAGCTGAAAGCCCGTTGGGAAGGCGAAAAATCCGTTCTGACCAACATTCAGACCGAGAAGG
>CAXSHO010000071.1:0-16239 GCA_964237305.1 uncultured Caulobacteraceae bacterium | reverse complement strand
TGCGCGAGCGTCCGGTGGACGTGTTCGCCCTGGCCGAGCACTTCGCCCGCAAGTACGCCGCCGCCAACGGCGTCGCCGAACGCCCGCTCTCCGCCGAGACGCGCCTGCGCCTCGCCCAGCACCGCTGGCCCGGCAACGTGCGGGAGCTGGAGAACGCCATCCACCGGGCGGTGCTGCTCTCCACCGGGCCGGAGATCGAGCCGGACGCCGTGCGCCTGCCCGACGGCGCGCCGCTGGCGGTGGACGCGGGCGCGCAGGTGGCGGGCCGCGCCGTGCAGGCCGCCACCGCCGCGGTGGCCGCCTCCACCGCGGGGCTCGTCGGACAGACGGTGGCGCAGGTGGAGCAGGCGCTGATCCTGGACACGCTGAGCCACACCTTCGGCAACCGCACCCACGCGGCGGTGATCCTGGGCATCTCCATCCGCACCCTGCGCAACAAGCTCAACGAGTACGTCGCTTCGGGCGTCCCCGTGCCGCCGCCGACCGCAGGGGTGGCGGGGGCGGGAGCGTACGCGGCCTGACATGGACCGCCGCGCCCTCCTCCTGTCCGCCCCCGCCCTGATCGCGGGCGCCCCCGATCCCTTCGCCGCCGTCGAGCGGCGGGTCGGCGGGCGGCTGGGCGTGTTCGCGCTGGACACCGGGAGCGGGCGACGCCTCGGCCACCGGGCGGACGAGCGCTTCGCCATGTGCTCCACCTTCAAGGCGCTCCTGGCCGCGCGCGTGCTGCAGGCGGTGGACGCCGGGCGCGAGCGGGCGGCCACGCGGCTGCGCTACGGCCGCGCGGACCTCCTGCCCAACTCACCCGTCTCGCGGGCGCGCCTCGCCGCGGGGCTGACGCTCGCCCAGGCGTGCGAGGCCGCCGTGACCGTCAGCGACAACACCGCCGCCGACCTGCTGCTCGCCCGGGTGGGCGGCCCCGCGGGCCTCACCCGCTGGCTCCGCGACCTCGGCGACCCGGCCACGCGCCTGGACCGCGCCGAGCCCGCCCTGAATTCGGCGCTGCCCGGCGACCCCCGCGACACCACCACGCCCGCCGCCGTCGTGGCGACCTGGCGCACGCTGCTGACGGGTGCGGCGCTGACTCCCGCCTCGCGCGGCGTGCTGGAAGGCTGGCTGCGCGCCACCCGCACCGGCGAGCGCCGCCTGCGCGCGGGCCTGCCCTCCACCTGGACCTGCGGCGACAAGACGGGCACGAGCGGCGACGCGGCCGGGACGTGGAACGACATCGCCATCGCCCGGCCCCCCGGCCGCGCCCCGATCCTGGTCGCCGCCTTCCTGACCCGCTCGCCGGCCCCCCGCGCCGCCGCCGAAGGCGCCCTGGCCGAGGTCGGCCGGGTCGTGGGGGAGGCGTTCGGCCGTGCGATATAGCGAGCGCCTACTCCGCGGCGAGCAGCCCGGCGACGCGCGGCAGGTCCGGCACGCCATGGTGACGCGCGATGTCGAGATCGTACTGGTTCTGCAGGCCGAGCCAGTAGTTCGCACTGCTGCCGAACGCCTTCTCGAGGCGCAAAGCCAGATCGGCCGTCACCGGCGCCACCTCGTTCAAGAAGGCCTCGACCGCCTCAAGTGGAAGCTGAAGCGCATCGGCGACGGCCTGCGCGTTCATTTCAAGATGCTCAAGCCAGTCCTGCGCCAGATGCTCGGCGGGATGAAGAGGGTCGTTCCAAGCCTTCTCGACCATGGCGGGTGCTCGTCAGTGATAGTCGGTGAACTCGACACCTTCGGGGCCCCGAGGCGTCCAGGTGAAGCATACCCTGTACTGGTCGTTGACGCGAACGGAGTGCTGACCGCGCCGGTCACCCTGCATCGCCTCGAGCCGCATCCCCGGAGGCGAGCGCAGGTCTGCAAGGGACTCGGCGCGATCCAGCGATATCAGCCGGCTCCGCAACGGGCGCACCAGGGTCGGCGGCACGCCGCGCGGCTTCACGTCGGGCGAGTCCAGCAGCGCCTGCAGGCCTTTGGTCTTGAAGCTTTGGATCGGCATGGCTCGGCTCTGGTCGTAGCACGCCGACCATGGCCGACGACCGCCGCCTCCCGAATGCACCGAGCAGGGGCGGTTCTCGCCCATGGCTGACGCCGCCCTCGCCCCCCCGCGCGCCGCCCCCGACCTGCGCGCGCTCCTCCGCTCCGCCCCGCGCGGCGAGATCGGGTTGGCGGTGGGCGTCATCGGCGTCGTGCTTCTGCTCGTCCTGCCGATCCCGGCGAACCTGATCGACCTCCTGCTCGCCATCTCCATCACCGCGGCGGTCTTGATCCTGATGACGGCGCTCCTCATCAAGCGGCCGCTGGAGTTCACCGCCTTTCCCACCGTGCTTCTGGTGTGCACGCTCTACCGGCTGGGGCTGAACATCGCCTCCACCCGCCTGATCCTCTCCCACGGGCACGAGGGCGGCGAGCCCGCGGGCGCGGTGATCCAGGCGTTCGGCAAGCTGATGATGGGGGGCAACTTCGTCATCGGGGTGATCGTGTTCGCCATCCTCGTGGTGGTGAACTTCGTGGTGATCACCAAGGGCTCGTCGCGCATCGCGGAGGTGGCGGCGCGGTTCACGCTGGACTCCATGCCCGGCAAGCAGATGGCCATCGACGCCGACCTGTCCGCCGGCCTGATAGACCAGGACGCCGCCAAGCTCCGCCGCAAGGAGGTCGAGCAGGAGTCGACCTTCTTCGGGGCCATGGACGGCGCCAGCAAGTTCGTCCGCGGCGACGCCATGGCCGGGCTGATCATCACCGGCATCAACATCGTCGGCGGCATCCTGATCGGCGTCCTGCAGCACCACGTCAGCCTGGGCGCGGCCGCGAGCTCCTACACGGTGCTGACCATCGGCGAGGGGCTGGTGAGCCAGGTGCCCGCGCTGATCATCTCCATCGCCGCGGGCTTCCTCGTGTCCAAGGCGGGGGTGGAGGGCTCGGCCGACAAGGCGCTGGTGACGCAGCTCGCGGGCAACCCGGTGAGCCTCGGCATGGTCTCCGCGGCGGCGGGGGTCATGGGCGTGGTGCCCGGAATGCCGCTCCTCCCCTTCGCCGCCCTGGCGCTGGGCGCGGGCGCCCTGGCCTGGCGCCTCGCCACCCGCCCCCCCCCGCCCACCGCCGCGGAGGCCGCGGCGGCCGAGGCCGAGGCGGCCGAGCCCTCGGAGGAGCCCATCGGCCGGACGCTCGCCATCGACGAGGTGAAGATCGAGCTGGGCTACGGCCTCCTCACGCTCATCAACGACGTGGCGGGGCGCAAGCTCACCGACCAGATCAAGGCGCTGCGCCGCACGCTGGCGGTCGACTACGGCTTCGTCACCCCGCAGGTGCGCATCCTGGACAACATGCGCCTGCCCAACCAGGGCTACCGCATCCTGGTCAAGGAGATGGAGGCGGGCGCGGGCGAGGTGCGGGTGGGCCAGCTCATGGCCATGGACCCCCGCGGCGGCCAGGTGGAGCTGCCCGGCGAGCACGGCCGCGAGCCCGCCTTCGGCCTGCCCGCCACCTGGATCGACGAGGCGCTGCGCGAGGAGGCCGACTTCCGCGGCTACACGGTGGTGGACCCCGCCACCGTGCTCACCACGCACCTGACGGAGATCCTGAAGGAGAACATGTGCGAGCTCCTGGGCTACGCGGAGGTGCAGAAGCTCCTCAAGGAGCTGCCGCCCGAGCAGAAGAAGCTGGCCGACGACCTGATCCCCTCCGTGGTGCCCGCCACCACCGTGCACCGGGTGCTGCAGGGCCTCCTCAAGGAGCGCGTCTCCATCCGCGACCTCCCCACCATCCTGGAGGGCGTCGGCGAGGCCGTGCCCCACGCCACGGGGGTGATGCTGCTGGTGGAGCACGTGCGCTCGCGCCTGGGCCGCCAGCTGTGCTTCGCCAACCGCGGCGACGACGGCGCCCTGCCGCTGATCACGCTCAGCCCCGACTGGGAGCACGCCTTCGCCGAGGCGCTGATCGGGCCGGGCGAGGACAAGACGCTGGCGCTGGCCCCCTCGCGCCTGCACGACTTCATCCGCGGCGTGCGCGAAGCCTTCGACCGCGCCGCCAACACGGGCGAGACGCCGGTGCTCCTCACCAGCCCCGGCGTGCGCCCCTACGTCCGCAGCGTGATCGAACGCTTCCGCGGCCAGACCGTGGTGATGAGCCAGAACGAGATCCACCCCCGCGCCCGGCTGAAGACGCTGGGGGTGGTGTAGGTCTCGACCGTCGGCCTAGGTGATCGCCTCCTGCCAAGGGTGTGAGACGATCGTCGGGTCGCGCAGCGCCTTGATCAGCGCCTTGGCGAAGGCCGGCGCCTGCTCCGGCGGCGTGAAGAGCGCGGCCCCCGAGCCGCGCCACAGGCGGGGCAGGGCGTCGCCGCCCCTAGCGAGCGCCCGTTCCAGACACCTGGCGGCGAGCTTGCGGACCTGCGGAGAGCAGCGTTCCACCGTCTCCCGCAGGATTCCGTCGGCGGACCGCTCCCGATAGCATTCCAGGGGGGTCAATCGGCTGGCCATGATGTGGAAAGCTTGAGCTTCGGTCATCGAGCGCGCTCTTGATTCTTAGGATATGAAGTGATCACGACAAATCCCTTTCCTGTACCTGTATGCTTGATGAGCACGCCAGCTGAAAATGTCGGCCTAAAGCCGATCGCCGAGTTAGCTGTCTCCGTCATGCGGTATGCCTCTCGCCCGGTCGGGCTTGAATACCGCTTTTCCAGGAAGTCCTCACGATGCGCTCCGCTTGCAACCGCCTCTACGCGATCCGGATACATCTGAAGAACGTCGTTGGTGTAAGCATTCGCGGATCCCAGACCATCATACGATCCGTGAGCCTTGTAATAAAGGCTGTAGTCGGGGAAGTCCAAATGTTCAGCCTCAAGCGCCTTCATCAAGACGGCGTTTGACGCACCCACATGGGCACGTTCAACCGTATGCCCGCCTTGCGAGTCTTCGCTCCTGATATCCACCCGCGGCGGCGGCTTAGCCGCGGCGGCGACTGGGACGAGCGCCGCGTCGTCCGTCGCAGGACGCCAGACACCATCGTCGAGCGTCGCCGGCGCGCCAGAGAGCGCATCGTCGAAGGCCGCCGCCCCGTTCTCCCCGTCCGTCCATCTCCCGCCTTCAGGCGTGCCCGCAGGCACACGCGGCTGGTCGGGGCTGTACTTGCGCTCCACCAGCCCGGACCGCAGCAGGGCGAGCTCCACGCGCAGTCCGGCCAGCTCGCTCCTCAGCCTCCGGTGTTCCAACTCGTCCAGCATGCGCCCGGCCTCCTCACCGGCCCGATGGAGAATAGGCCCGCACGGAAGGGCGGGGATCGAGCCGAGCCGAGATCCCCTCCGCCCTCCACCATCCTCCGTCGAAACGCGTCCTCCGCGCGGGAAAGGCGGCGGCCGGCAACCCAGCGGCGAGTAGGTGATTGTGAACATATGACGACTAGGGTGGCCCGATGGGGTCGCCGTGAGCACGTCCGCCGACGTCCGCAGCCTGCGGATGCTTGTCGCCGCCGCGGGCCTCGCGGTGGCGGTCCTGGCCGTCAGCCTTCCCCTGCTCGCCGCGCGGATCGACGGGCAGTCCGCCCGGCGCGAGCAGGCGCTTGCGGAGGCGGACATCGCCGGGACCGCCGCCTACATGATCAGCCGCGCCGACTTCCTGGCGGTGTGGGACGAGTTCCTGCTCCACACGGACGCGCACCCCGACGACGCTTGGATGCGGGCCAACACCGTGTCATGGATCCCCACGGACGTGACGCACCAGATCGCCTTCGTCGTGGACGGCGAGGGGCGCACCCTCTTCGCCCGCGAGCAGACGAACGAGATTCCCTCCGCCCGCCGACAGGAGATCGAGCAGGCGCTCGCGCCCATGATCCGCAACCTGCGCCTGGCGGAGGCGCCCACCGAGGGACGCAGGCTCCACCCGCTGGCGTACAAGCCCGCGCCCATGGTGAGCGGCGCCTCGACCATCCTGATCGGGGGGCGGCCCTTCCTGGCCATCGGCAGCCTGATCGGCACGGGCTCGGGCCTGGTGGGGCAGGTCCACGCCCACGCGCCCGTCCTCCTGCTCGCCTCCGACTTCCGCTCGACGGTCCTGCCGCAGATGGTGGAGCGTCTGAAGCTCGCGCACGCGCGCCTGCTCGCGTCCAGCATGACGCCGGCCGGAGCGCACATCCCGCTGAACGACCCCCGCGGCCGGCCGGTGGCGCAGGTGGTCTGGGCGCCGCAGACGCCGGGACGCGACCTCCTCCTCAGCGTCCTCCTGCCCGTGATCGGGGTGGTCGGCGGCTTGTCGCTGCTCGTCCTGAACACCTACAGGCGGGCCCGCGCCTCCGCCATGCAGGCGACGGCGGCCATGCAGGCGGCCGAGCTGGCCAGCGTCGCCAAGTCGAGCTTCCTCGCCAACATGAGCCATGAGATCAGGACGCCCCTGAACGGCGTCCTCGGCATGCTGCAGGTGATGCAGATGGACGAGCTGAGCGCCGCCCAGCGCGAGCGGCTCGGCGTCGTGCGGGAGTCGGGCGAGACGCTGCTGGCGATCCTGAACGACCTCCTGGACCTGTCCAAGATCGAGGCGGACCTGGTGGAGCTGGAGAACACCGCCTTCGAGGTCGGCGACCTCGTCGCCGGCGTGCTCGCCGCCTTCGACGGCGTGGCCTCGGCCAAGGGCCTCGTGCTGACGGGCTTCGTCTCCGACGAGGCCGCGGGCGTCTGGATCGGCGACGCGCTGCGCCTGCGCCAGGTGATCGGCAACCTCCTCTCCAACGCGATGAAGTTCACCGCGTCCGGCGAGGTGAGCCTGACCGCCGACGGCGACGGCGACGGCCTGGTGTTCCGCGTGCGCGACAGCGGCATCGGCATGACCGCCGAGCAGACGGGCCGCATCTTCGAGAAGTTCGCCCAGGCCGACGCCTCCATCACCCGGCGCTACGGCGGCACGGGGCTCGGACTCGCGATCTGCCGGGACCTCGTGACCCTGATGGGCGGGCGCATCTGGGTGTCCAGCGTCCCCGGCGAAGGTTCGACGGTCTGCGTGGAGCTGCCCCTGGGGCGCGGCGAGGCGTCGGCCCCCGAGCCGGCGGCGGTGGAGACGGAGGCGGTGCGCGTGGACGGCCGCGCCCGCGTGCTCGCCGCCGAGGACAACCTGACGAACCAGCGGATCCTCCGCGCGCTCCTGGAGGCGTTGGGGGTGGAGCTGACGGTGGTGGGCGACGGGCGCCAGGCGGTCGACGCCTTCGCCGCCGGCGCCTTCGACGTGGTGCTGATGGACGTGCAGATGCCGGAGATGAACGGCGTGGAGGCCACGGAGGCCATCCGCCGCATGGAGGCCGACCGCGGGCTGGCGCCCACGCCGATCATCGCGCTCACCGCCAACGTCATGCCGGCGCAGATCAAGGACTACATGGCCGCGGGCATGACCGACTGGGTGGCCAAGCCGATCGTCCTCCAGCGCCTGCACGCCGCCCTGGCGGACGCGCTGGCCGGCGCCCCCCGGACCGACGCCTCCCTCGCCGCCTAGCGGCCCTTCATCACCTTGTGCGCGGCCACGCCCTTGGACACCACGATCTGCGCCAGCCGTGCGCCCGGCACGAACATGTTCACCGCCTCCACGCCGAAGTCGAGGAGGAAGGCGGGATCCATGACCTTGCCCATCAGGGTCTCGAACACGACGCCGCCCGTGCGCACCGCGCCGGTGGCCGCGTCCACCTCCACCACCGCCTCCTTCTCGCCCTTGCGGAACTTGAAGGCGTGGACGGGGCGGTAGATCAGCTCCTGCGCCTCCACCCGCACGCGCTCCTCGGTGACCACGTCGGCGTCGAAGCGGCCGATCATCCCGGCCAGGAGGTCGCGCACCGCGGCGGAGGCGCCCACGTTGGGCGGCACCACCACCTCGCCGCCCACCCCGTTGGAGCGCGCCGCCAGCTCCTCGCTTGTGGTGAGCACGGGCTTGAACTCCAGGTAGGCGGCCAGCGCGGGGGTGGCGGCGCCGGTGAGCGCGTCCAGCAGCACCTCCTTGGAGCTCTCCTCCCGGCAGGTCTCCAGAAGCGGCACCACCACGTGGCCGCCCGCGAGGTCCAGCGCGCGGCCCTCCCAGTGGGCGGTGCGCACCTCCGGCCCCAGCGCGATCTGGTGGCGGCGCGTGCGCTCGTAGGCGCAGCAGCCGGTGGCGGCGATGCGCCAGAAGGGCTGCAGCCGGTGCTCGCGGTAGACGAGGTCCACCGCGTCCGTCTGCTTGCCGTTGAGGAAGCCGGTGAGCCGCGCCATGGCCCCGAACGCCTCGAAGCGCTTGCCCATGGCCTTGGCCTCCGCCTCCTCCGGCGAGACCCGGTCGGCGATGACCAGCACCCGCTCCTCGCTCAGCTCCACATCCATGCCCGGCCCTCCGGGCGGCAGCATCGCTTACGGCGCAGCTTAGGGAAAGCTCGCACGGCGTGGCCGCACCGACATGCGGAACTCGAACGCGGTGCCTGACTACGTGGTCTACCTGCAACGACGGGACTCGGCGGCCCAGGTGGTCTCGTACGTCAAGGCCATGCAGACAGGGGCGTGGTTCACCGAAGCCAAGGGCGCCGGCGACACCGACTTGGCGACCGCGGACTTCACCACGGCCGCACGCCTGCTGCTGGAGCAGCGGCGCGCCTGGAACGACATCTTCGCGCGGACGCGGACCTCGCCGCTTCTGGTCTGGTACGAGGACGTGCTCGAGCACCGACCACGTGAGGTGGCCAGGATCGAGCAGTTCGTCGGGCTTTCCCCCTCCTCCGGTCCTGATGAGACCCAGCTCCCGTCAGTGATGAGGCATCGGTCTGATTCACAAGCGGCGAGCAAATGGAAGAACCGAGCTGCAACCGCGTTGCAGGCATTGAAAGGGCACTATCCAGACGTTTACAGCTAAGCTAACGGGCGCGGCTCGTAGAACGAAGTCGCCGCCTTCAACTTGCCTCAGTTTGGACCTTTCAGCGTCTTAAGGCGGTGTGCAAGCTGAAGACGCCTTCACAAGGAGCTTGCGACACCATGCGCGACCTGTCCCCACCGAAGCGCACGAAGTCTCTCAGGGCGTGCTCAAGGTCGCCCCGAATGGCGCCTCGACAACGACCATAACGGTCACGAAGCACCCTCCTACGTACACCGCACCCTTTATACCGCCCGGTGGCGGCGGCGGAGGTGGTGGCGGCTCTGGTGGTGGCGCAAACGCGAATGGAAATCCTCAGTACCCCACAATCACAGAAATCGGCAGTGAGATATTAAACAAATTAAGATCACTCCATGGTGAGGGGGGCTATGCTGCCCTAAAAGACATTGCACATGTCATATTGAACAAGTAAGGTCATGAACCTGCAACAGCCTCCGCGTCCGCAAACCTACCTGCTGCCGAACAGGCGCAGTACCAGTTTGCTCAGCAGGCCGCTCAAGATGCGTCAGACGAGTGGTTCCGTGGAGTTGACCCAACACACGAAGCTACAAACTTTAATCTCAGGTGATCTGATAGTACAACTCCGTTCCAAGAAGCGATAACTCTAACTCATGACGGTCTTTTACGAATAGCTACCCAGCCCGGGGCTTGCCTGCAGCTGGTGTCTACGTGAATACCTATATGATAGGGGGCTAACGATGATGCTGACCACAACCATACTGGTCACCTCTGTGGCGCTTACTCACGCCAGCCTCCAGCAGCTATGCTTTGTTCGCCCGGAAGAGACTAGTAGACGAAACATAACTCCAGTATCTATAGTTTTTGATTGGGCCACTAAGATCGATATTACTGGCGGTCAGCGGGTATGTTTGGTGGAGGCGGCTAGGCCTCACCACCTTAACCTAAGGTGGTTTAATAAAGACCGAGAAGTAAACAGTTCTAGTTTATTGGCAAATCCTGGGAGACAAGCTAAGATACTAAACGTTTGCTTTACTCCCAGCTTAAACGGAGATGCCTGGGAGCTCTCTACTTCGCAGTGCGCACCATCCGATTAGCTCGCCCCTGTCACAGGGCGTAGGAACTTACGCGGGCATAGCTCCTGAGTAGCTTAGATATGTTGCTGGTCTGGTCCAAACTGGAATGGCTTCATTGAACCTTTGTCTGGTATGGATGCGCCAGAAGATGCTCCCTCATGTTGATTTCGGGATCGCAGAGGCCATCAAATACCTCTACGATCCTCAAAATATTCTAAGCGTGATACATCCGTGTGGGAGTGGATCGTGACACCGCTGATCGTCGCCCTCCTCCTCGTCTCCAACTCGAGCGCGCCTAAGCGCCTTGAGAGTTTGTCCTGCGGGCGAACAGCGATGTTCAACGGCGCGGCGCAGATCGCTGTGACCGAGATCCCGAAGCAGATCGAGGCGCGCTCATCTGCGAACGTGGTCTACTGTGACCAGGCCGCCTGTCTGCCTGTATTCTCGGTTCCCAGAGGGCGACCGTTCAAGCTCCAGTGGTCGTCTGGCACGAAGACGGTGGTCGTCAGCGCGGACTATACGGAAGCGGGCGTCGTCGTGGGGCCGCTCGGACAGTCTCCCCGGCTTCCGACATTCTCCTTCCAGCCCTTATCGGCATACAGCGCGGGTGCGGGCGCTGACCTATACGCCTATCCGCCACCCGAACCCTGCGTGTCCGTGCCGCCGATCTCAACGACGACCCGATGACGATGGTCGTGTGATCATCTACTTCAATAGGCTTTAACGGTGAGGGCTCTGGTCAACGACCGTCACCTCTTCCGGTGCTGTCGGAGCAGGCGACTCGCCGGTGATGGCTAGGAGGCGATGTCGTGGCCGCATGAGGGATGGAGGCATTGATGATGGTAGTGGAGGCTATAAACTTTGGCGAGGTTTCTGCACAGGTCACCAAAGAGCTCTCAGTCAAATCCTTTCTTCGTCCGGATTTACCGGTGGTAGTAAAAGCGTTGAGAGTAAGTAGGAACATTATTAGACTGGAGGCGAGGTGTGGGAGTTTCGTTTACAGTCCCATCACTATCCGTAGTCCCTACTATCTGGTATCAGCGCAATTTTTAACGGGTGAGGAGAAGAGCTGTAAGCCAGAAGAGGTTATGATCAGCCTTGCGTTGTCACGTGACAACAGTCTGAGATATCGACTGGATATATGGCAAGTTCACTACGATCGAGCTGGGCGACCACATGCCACACAGAGCCCTTAGATCTGATATGCATTGTCACAGGATCATCAGCGTCGACGTCGCGCTCGCCACCAGCTTGCCCACCCCGTCCGTGAGGCGGGCCTCGGCGTAGGCGGTGCGGCGGCCGAGGTGGGTGACGAGGCCCTCGGCGCGGACCTCGCCGGTGTCGGCGCTCATGCCGCGGTGGTAGGCGACCTTGATCTCCAGCGTGGTGTAGCCCTGGCCGGGGGCGAGGCGGGTGTGGACGGCGCAGCCGCAGGCGGAGTCCAGGAGCGTGGCCGCGTAGCCGCCGTGCACCTGGCCCAGCGGGTTATAGACCTCCGGCCCCGGCGTGCCGGCGAAGACGACGCGGCCCTCCTCCACCACGTCCAGCCGGAAGCGGAGGGTGTGGCCGATGCCGCGGTAGGGCAGGGCGCCGGAGGCGAAGGCGCGCATCTGCTCCAGCCCCGTCATCTGCGGGAGGTCGGGCCCGGGCGGCGTGGGGATGTCGGTCATCAGGCCAGGGCCTCCTTCTTCTCGGCGAGGGCGAGCCACTCCTCCTCGGCGGCGGCGACCTCCGCGCGGCGGGCGTCGAGCGCGGCCGTCAGGCGGTCGAAGCCTTGGGGGTCGCGGGCGTAGAGGGCGGGGTCGTTCAGCCGGCGCTCGTCGTCGGCGATGGCGGTCGGCAGGGCGGCCATGGCGGCCTCCAGCTCCTCCATGCGGCGGGCGTCCTTGTAGGACAGCTTGGCGGCCGCGCGCGCGGGCGGCTCGGCCTGACGTCCCCCTCCGCCGCCGCCGCGCTGGGGCGGCTGGGCGGGCGCCTGGAGGAAGCCGGGGTTCTGGCGGCGGAAGTCGCTCCAGCCGCCGGGGGTCTCCACCGCGTTGCCCCGCCCGTCCAGCGCCAGGGTGGAGGTGGCCAGCCGGTCGATGAAGTCGCGGTCGTGGCTGACGAGGATCAGCGTGCCGTCGTAGTCGGAGAGCATGTCCTCCAGCCGGTCCAGCGTCTCCATGTCCAGGTCGTTGGTGGGCTCGTCCAGCACCAGGAGGTTGGCGGGGCGGGCCAGGGCGCGGGCCAGGAGCAGCCGGTTGCGCTCCCCGCCGGAGAGGCTGGCCACGGGCTGGCGCAGCTGGGCCTCGCGGAAGCCGAAGTCCTTGGCGTAACCCACGACATGCATGGAGCGGCCGCGCACCATCACCGCGTCGCCGCCCTTGGGGGCCAGCACATCCTTCAGCGTGTCGCCCTCCTTCAGCTCGGCGCGGCCCTGGTCGAGGTAGGCGGGCTCCAGCCCCGACCCCAGGCGCACCACGCCGGAGTCGGCGGCCACCTCGCCGAGGAGGAGCTTTACGAGCGTGGTCTTGCCCGCGCCGTTGGGGCCGACCACCGCCAGCCGGTCGCCGCGCATGACGCGGGCGTTCAGCTTGGTGACCACCGCCTTGTCGCCCCACGCCTTGGTGACGCCCTTCAACTCGGCCACCAGCCGGCCGCTGGTTGCGCCGGAGTCCACCTGCAGGTCGGCGGTGCGGCGCACGTCGCGCATGGCGGCGGCGTGCTGGGCGCGCAGGGCGTCAAGACGGGCGGCGCGGCCCTCGTTGCGGGTGCGGCGCGCGGTGATGGAGCTGTAGAAGGTGGCGGTCTCGCGCTGGATGGTCTTCTGCAGGCGGCGCTGGGCCTCCTGCTCCTCCGCCTCCACGCGTTCGGCCCAGGCGTCGAAGGCGCCGAAGCCGTCGTCCAGCGTGCGCACGCGGCGGTGCTCCAGCCAGAAGCAGCGGCCGGTGATGCGCTGGAGGAAGGCGCGGTCGTGGCTCACGATCAGGGCGGCCGCCTTCGAGGCGGCGAGCCGCGCCTCCAGCGTCTCTATGGCGGCGATGTCCAGGTGGTTGGTGGGCTCGTCCAGGAGCAGGAGGTCCGGCTCCTCCGCAAAGGCGCGGGCGAGGGCGGCGCGGCGCTGCTCGCCGCCGGAGAGGCCGGGGGTCGGCTTGGCGGGATCCAGGCCGAAGGCGGTGAGCTCGGCCTCCGCGCGCCAGTCGGGGGCGCCGCCCGCGGTGGCGTGGTCCAGGAGCGTGGCGCCCTCGATGGCGGGCTCCTGCTCGACGTGCACCATGGAGAGGCCGGGCTGGACGAAGCGCTCGCCCCCGTCCGGCTCCACGCGCCCGGCGATCAGGCGCATGAGGGTGGACTTGCCCGCGCCATTCCTGCCCACCAGCGTGGCGCGCACCCGGGGCTCCAGCGCCAGGTCCACCCCGTCGAACAGCATGACGGGCCCGTCCTGCAGCCGCACCTCCTTGAGCGCGACGACGGGCGGACGGGCGGGAGCGGAGGCGCGGGCCATGGGTGATGCAGCCTAGCGGCGGGCGGGTCTCCCCGGCCGCGTTCCTCCGGCCCCGGCGTGCCGGCGAAGACGACGCGGCCCTCCTCCACCACGTCCAGCCGGAAGCGGAGGGTGTGGCCGATGCCGCGGTAGGGCAGGGCGCCGGAGGCGAAGGCGCGCATCTGCTCCAGCCCCGTCATCTGCGGGAGGTCGGGCCCGGGCGGCGTGGGGATGTCGGTCATCAGGCCAGGGCCTCCTTCTTCTCGGCGAGGGCGAGCCACTCCTCCTCGGCGGCGGCGACCTCCGCGCGGCGGGCGTCGAGCGCGGCCGTCAGGCGGTCGAAGCCTTGGGGGTCGCGGGCGTAGAGGGCGGGGTCGTTCAGCCGGCGCTCGTCGTCGGCGATGGCGGTCGGCAGGGCGGCCATGGCGGCCTCCAGCTCCTCCATGCGGCGGGCGTCCTTGTAGGACAGCTTGGCGGCCGCGCGCGCGGGCGGCTCGGCCTGACGTCCCCCTCCGCCGCCGCCGCGCTGGGGCGGCTGGGCGGGCGCCTGGAGGAAGCCGGGGTTCTGGCGGCGGAAGTCGCTCCAGCCGCCGGGGGTCTCCACCGCGTTGCCCCGCCCGTCCAGCGCCAGGGTGGAGGTGGCCAGCCGGTCGATGAAGTCGCGGTCGTGGCTGACGAGGATCAGCGTGCCGTCGTAGTCGGAGAGCATGTCCTCCAGCCGGTCCAGCGTCTCCATGTCCAGGTCGTTGGTGGGCTCGTCCAGCACCAGGAGGTTGGCGGGGCGGGCCAGGGCGCGGGCCAGGAGCAGCCGGTTGCGCTCCCCGCCGGAGAGGCTGGCCACGGGCTGGCGCAGCTGGGCCTCGCGGAAGCCGAAGTCCTTGGCGTAACCCACGACATGCATGGAGCGGCCGCGCACCATCACCGCGTCGCCGCCCTTGGGGGCCAGCACATCCTTCAGCGTGTCGCCCTCCTTCAGCTCGGCGCGGCCCTGGTCGAGGTAGGCGGGCTCCAGCCCCGACCCCAGGCGCACCACGCCGGAGTCGGCGGCCACCTCGCCGAGGAGGAGCTTTACGAGCGTGGTCTTGCCCGCGCCGTTGGGGCCGACCACCGCCAGCCGGTCGCCGCGCATGACGCGGGCGTTCAGCTTGGTGACCACCGCCTTGTCGCCCCACGCCTTGGTGACGCCCTTCAACTCGGCCACCAGCCGGCCGCTGGTTGCGCCGGAGTCCACCTGCAGGTCGGCGGTGCGGCGCACGTCGCGCATGGCGGCGGCGTGCTGGGCGCGCAGGGCGTCAAGACGGGCGGCGCGGCCCTCGTTGCGGGTGCGGCGCGCGGTGATGGAGCTGTAGAAGGTGGCGGTCTCGCGCTGGATGGTCTTCTGCAGGCGGCGCTGGGCCTCCTGCTCCTCCGCCTCCACGCGTTCGGCCCAGGCGTCGAAGGCGCCGAAGCCGTCGTCCAGCGTGCGCACGCGGCGGTGCTCCAGCCAGAAGCAGCGGCCGGTGATGCGCTGGAGGAAGGCGCGGTCGTGGCTCACGATCAGGGCGGCCGCCTTCGAGGCGGCGAGCCGCGCCTCCAGCGTCTCTATGGCGGCGATGTCCAGGTGGTTGGTGGGCTCGTCCAGGAGCAGGAGGTCCGGCTCCTCCGCAAAGGCGCGGGCGAGGGCGGCGCGGCGCTGCTCGCCGCCGGAGAGGCCGGGGGTCGGCTTGGCGGGATCCAGGCCGAAGGCGGTGAGCTCGGCCTCCGCGCGCCAGTCGGGGGCGCCGCCCGCGGTGGCGTGGTCCAGGAGCGTGGCGCCCTCGATGGCGGGCTCCTGCTCGACGTGCACCATGGAGAGGCCGGGCTGGACGAAGCGCTCGCCCCCGTCCGGCTCCACGCGCCCGGCGATCAGGCGCATGAGGGTGGACTTGCCCGCGCCATTCCTGCCCACCAGCGTGGCGCGCACCCGGGGCTCCAGCGCCAGGTCCACCCCGTCGAACAGCATGACGGGCCCGTCCTGCAGCCGCACCTCCTTGAGCGCGACGACGGGCGGACGGGCGGGAGCGGAGGCGCGGGCCATGGGTGATGCAGCCTAGCGGCGGGCGGGTCTCCCCGGCCGCGTTCCTAGGGCTTGAGGCCCAGCAGGTGCTGGATGAATGGGGCGAAGGTGGTGATCGCGCCGAGGACCGCGCCCGTGCCGACCACCACGGCCACGACAAAGCCCTTGGTGGCCAGCGTGGCCTTCAGCACGGCCACGTCGACCTTCAGCTGGCCGACGTCGCCCTTGATGACGCGCACGTCCGACCGCATCTCCCCCACATCGGCCTTGAGGTGGGCGACGTCGGCCTCCAGCACGGCGATGCGGGTCTCCATGCCCCCGGATGTGCCGTCGCCGCCGCCGCCTTGCAAGGGTGGGCGGCGCCCGGGAGCGGCGGCGGTCCGCAGCGTGCTGAGGTCGACGACGTCGCCCATCCTCAGCGGTCGGCCCTGACGATGGGCCCGAAGAAGGCGTTCACCGCCTCGCTCGCCTCGTAGATCTTGGCGTAGTTGTCCGTCGAACGATCCATGCCGTACAGGTCGATCTTGTAGGCGAGGTCCAGCAGCCGCCCGGCGCCCTCGCGGAACTCGCCCCAGGTCACCGGCGCGGCGTCGGTCCGGTCAGGTGTGTCGCTCATCGTCCAGCCCGCGGAGCTTCGTCGGAGAGCTTAGGCGAGCGCTCCCCGTCCCGCAAACCCCGCCCGTCCGCCCCCGCGTCCAGTTCGTCGGCGAGGCCGGTGTAGAAGGCTGCGCGTCCGTCCCGCGCGTCGCTGGCCGCGAGCGGGCGGGCGGGGAGGCCCTCGCCGGCGGCGCGGACGAAGCGGGCCCAGGCGCGGGCGGGAGACATCTACAATGGCCGGTTCGCCGACCCGGG
>CAXSHO010000070.1:0-16254 GCA_964237305.1 uncultured Caulobacteraceae bacterium | reverse complement strand
CACCACGGCCCAGTAGGCGGGGGAGTGGTTCGGCTCCACGAGGTGCGCCGCCTCGTGCGCGGCCACGTAGTCCAGCACGGCGGGCGGCGCGCAGACCAGCCGCCAGCTGTAGCGGATCGCGCCGGGGTCGCGCCCCGACGCGGTCAGATGCGGGCTGCGGCACGACCCCCACCGCCCCCGCGGGTCGGCCACGGCCACCGGCGGCGGGGGCAGCCCCAGCGCCGCGACGTGGGCGGCCGTGCGCGCCCGCAGGCGCGCCAGCGCCTCCGCCTTGAGGGCCCGCAACACGGCGCGCGCGAACGCCTCGCCCTCGCCCGGCGCGACCAGCCGCGCCGGCTCGCCGGCGGCGGCCGGGACGATCCGCGGCGTCATCCGCATGGCCGCCCGCTCCAGCCGGCAGGGCTCCCCCGCGAGCGGCAGGACCAGCCCCGGCGCGAACGGCCGCCGCGCGGGCGCCGCGTCCAGCCGCTCGGCGATCCATTCCGCGCGGGATTGCGCGAAGCCCAGGGCGTCCGCCAGCCGCCGCAGGCTCGGCGCGGTCGCGGTGGCCTCGCCGCGATGCACGTCCACCCGCAGCGACACCCGCCGCGCCCGGGCGTTCACCCGCAGCCGCACCGGGCGGCCTTCCACCTGGACGACCTGTCCGTCGGCGAGGGGCGGCGGGCGGCGCAGGAGGCGGGCGAGACTCACGGCGGCAGTGTAGCCGCCTCCCGCCCTCGCCAGAACGGCGGAGACGGCGCCGCCCGCGTCGGAACGTCGCTCAGCCCTCCCCGCGTCCGCGCCGCCAGGCTACACCCGCCGCCATGCAGACGCCCCACGGCCCGCTCCGCTCCTTCGGCCGGCTCAAGTCGCGGCCGATCAAGGCGCGGCAGGCGGAGCTGTTCGACACCCTGCTGCCCCGTGTCGCCGTGGACCTCGCCGCGCCGCCGCTGGGCGAGGGCGAGACCTGGCTGGAGATCGGCTTCGGCGGCGGCGAACACATGGCCGAGCAGGCGGCGCGGCGGCCGGAGGTGCGGCTCCTGGGCGCGGAGCCCTTCCTGAACGGGGCCGCCTCCGCCCTGCGCCACATCGACGAGCGCGGCCTGGCCAACGTCAGGCTGCACGTGGGCGACGCCCGCGACCTCCTGGCCGTCCTGCCCGACGCGAGCCTCCGACGCATGTTCGTGCTGTTCCCCGACCCCTGGCCGAAGGCGCGGCACCGCAAGCGCCGTCTGGTGACCCCCGCCTTCGCCGCCGAAGCGGCCCGGGTGCTCGCGCCCGGCGGAGCGTTGCGCTTCGCCACCGACTGGGGCGACTACGCCGACACCGCGCTCGAGGCGCTGCGGTGGGAGCGGCGCCTGCGCTGGTCGGCCCGGCGGGCGGACGACTGGCGCCTGCCCCCCGCCGACCACGTCACCACCCGCTACGAGACCAAGCGGCTGGGCGACGTGGCGCCCGTGTGGTTCGACTTCGTACGCGCGTGAGGCGTCGGCGCCTCCACCTCGCCGCTCCTACCCGGCGGCCTGGCGGAGCGCGGCGTTGGCGATGGTGAGCTTGGCGAAGCTCCACTCGCCGCCCGCCCCCTCGATCTCGGCGACCGTGCGCCGGGCGCGGGCCACGGCGTCCGCGCGCGGGGCCGCCCACGCCTCCACCGCCCCGCGGGCGGCCGTGGCGTCCGGCAGCGGCCCCGCCCCGGCCAGGGCGGCGCGGGCGAGGTCCACCTGCTCGGCGGTGAGCTCGGCCACCAGCCCGCGGAGCGCGGTGCGCTCGTACGGGTCGGCGGCGGGGAGCGCGGAGGCGGCGGCGCGCATCCGGTCGAAGCCGAAGGCCTCGCCCGCGGCGGCGAACACCCGGGCGGCCTCCGCGGCGGAGCGGTCGGTGGCCGAGGCGAGGTCGGCGATCTCCACCCCTGCGGTGGCGGCGCGCAGGGCGGCCACGCGCCGCGCCAGGGCCTCCGGCGCGCCCGCGTCCACCAGGCTCCGCGCCCGGCGGTCGACGGTCTCGGCCTCGAACGGGCTCAGGAGGTCGGCGCCGCCGCGGGCCAGGGCCTCGGCCGGGGCGCGGTAGCTGTCCACCAGCGCCTGCACCCCCGCCCCCCGCGCGCCCGCTCCCGCTTCGCGCCGGGCGAGCCAGAAGGTGTGGGCGCGGGCGGCGCGGCCGATCTCGCGGTGAAGCGCCAGCTGCGCCGCGGCGGCCGTCTCGCCGCCCAGCGCCGCGACCTCCGACCAGACCGCGTCGAGCCCGAACACGGCCCGCGCGGCCTCGAAGGCGGTGACCACCGCCCCCGCCTCCGCGCCCGTGGCCGCCTGCACGCGCGACACGAAGGTCGGGCCCGTCCAGTCCACCACCCGGTTGGCGAGGACGGTGGCGATGATCTCGCGCCGGAGCCGGTGGCGGCGCATCTGCCCCTCGAAGCGCGCCAGCGCACGCGGGAAATAGCCGGCGAGCGTCCGCTCGAACCACGGGTCGTCGGGCGCGGGACCCTCCACCAGCGCGGCGGAGAGCTCCAGCTTGCCGTAGGCGGTGAGCACGGCCAGCTCCGGCCGGGTGAGCCCGCGGCCCGCGGCCTTCAGCTCGGCGACGGCCGCGGGGCCGGGCAGCCCCTCCACGCGTCGGTCGAGCCGGCCCTGCGCCACGAGGTCGGCCATGAAGCGCGCCTGGGCGTCCAGCTCCTCCACCGCGTCCATCTGCTGCAGGCTGAGCGTGAGCGTCTGGGCGATGTTGTGCTGGAGGACGTGGGCGGCCACCTCGTCGGTCATCGACGCCAGGAGCGCGTCGCGCTCGCCCGCGGCGAGGTCGCCGTCGCGGATGGCCTGTCCCAGCAGGATCTTGATGTTCACCTCGTGGTCGGAGGTGTCCACGCCCGCGGAGTTGTCGATGGCGTCGGTGTTGATGCGCCCGCCCGCCCGCGCGAAGGCGATGCGCCCCGCCTGGGTGAGGCCGAGGTTGGCGCCCTCGCCCACCACGCGGGCGCGCAGTTCGCCCGCGTCCACCCGCACGAGGTCGTTGGCCTTGTCGCCCACCTCGCCGTTCGTCTCGCCCGCCGCCTTCACGTAGGTGCCGATGCCGCCGAGGTAGAGCAGCTCCACCTCCATGCGCAGGATGGCGCGGATCAGGTCGGCGGGGGCCAGGGCGGCGTCGGCCACGCCCAGGAGGGTGCGGACCTCCGGCGTCAGCGGGACGGACTTCAGCGAGCGCGCCCACACGCCGCCCCCCGGCGAGATCAGCGCCTTGTCGTAGTCGTCCCAGCTGGAGCGCGGCAGGGCGAACAGCCGGGCGCGCTCCGCCCAGCTCACCGCCGGGTCGGGGTCCGGGTCGAGGAAGACGTGGCGGTGGTCGAAGGCGGCCACCAGGCGCGTGCACTTCGACAGCAGCGCGCCGTTGCCGAACACGTCGCCGCTCATGTCGCCCACGCCCGCCATGGTGAAGGGCTCGGCCTGGATGTCGCGGCCCGCCTCGCGGAAGTGCCGGCGCACCGCCTCCCACGCGCCGCGGGCGGTGATGCCCATGGCCTTGTGGTCGTAGCCCTGGCTGCCGCCGGAGGCGAAGGCGTCGTCCAGCCAGAAGCCGTAGTCGGCGGCCACGCCGTTGGCGATGTCGCTGAAGGTGGCCGTGCCCTTGTCGGCGGCGACCACGAGGTAGGGGTCGTCGCCCTCGCCGGAGATCACCACCCCCGCCGGGTGGTCCACCGCGCCCGAGGCCTCCAGGTTGTCGGTGACGTCCAGGAGCCCGGCGAGGAAGGTGCGGTAGGCCTCCACCCCCTGCGCGCGCACCTGCTCGGGCGCGAGCCCGCGGACGGGGAGCTTGGGAAAGAAGCCGCCCTTGGAGCCCACGGGCACGATCACGGCGTTCTTCACCTGCTGCGCCTTGACGAGGCCCAGCACCTCCGTGCGGAAGTCGTCGCGCCGGTCGCTCCAGCGCAGGCCGCCGCGGGCGACGGGGCCGAACCGCAGGTGCACGCCCTCCACCACGGGCGAGGAGACGAACACCTCGCGGAACGGCTTGGGGGCGGGCAGGTCCTCCAGCTCGCGGCTGGCCACCTTGAAGCTGATGTACGGCTTGGGCCGTCCGTCCCCGCCCGGCTGGAAGTAGTTGGTGCGCTTGGTGGCGCGGACCAGGAGCGCGATGCGGCGCAGCGCCCGGTCGGCGTCCAGGCTGGCCACCGCCTGCAGCGCCTCGACGACCGCGGCGTACACGGCCTCCGCCTGCTCCAGCCGCTCGGGGGCGGAGGCGGCGAGCGCCGGGTCGAACTTGGTCTGGAACAGCTCCAGGATCAGCCGGGTCACGCCCGAATGGTCGCTCAGCGCCTGGGCGACCACCGTGGCGGACGGGTCCAGGCCCGACTGCTGGCGGTGGCGGGCCAGCGCGCGCACCAGCGCCGCCTCGCGCCAGGAGACGCCGAGCTCCATCACCAGCCGGTTGAAGCGGTCGTTCTCCGCCGCCCCCGTCCACACGGCGGCGAAGGCCTCCTGGAACGGCCCCTGGATGTCGGCGAAGGTCAGCCGCTCGCCATGCTCGTCCTCCAGGAGGAAGTCCTGCACCCACACGGCGTTGTCGCCCGCGGGGCGGAGCGCGAAGGCGTCCTCCTCGATCGCCTTCAGCCCCATGTTCTCCAGCACGGGCACGATGTCGGCCAGGGGCGCGGGGTGGTCGCCCTCGCGGTAGAGCTTGAAGCGGAACTGGCGCGGGCTGCAGGCGTCGTCGCGGTAGGCGCGGACCTTGAGCGGGGCCGATCCGCCGGAGGACACCGCCGCGATGTCGGCCAGCGCCTCCGCCGCGTCGTAGCGGTCGCGGTAGCCGGCGGGGAAGGCGTCCTCCGTCCAGCGGGCCAGCACGGCGCCCGCGCCGTCCGACGCGCGCACCGCCGCCTCGAAGCGGTCGCGCCAGGTGCGCACCGCCGCCTCCACCTCCGCCTCCAGGGCGCGGAGGTCGGGGGCGGGATGGCCGCCGGGGGCCACGCCGATGATGAAGTGCACCCGCGCCAGCGGCTCCTCGCCGAAGGACGGGTAGAAGGCCGAGACCCGGCCCTCCCACGCCCGCGCCAGGAGCTCGCCCACCCGGGCTCGCACGCCCGAGTCGTAGCGGTCGCGCGGCGTGTACAGGATCACCGAGACGAACGGGTCCAGCCGCGCGAACAGCCGCACGCGCGGGCGGTTGTAGAGGTGCAGCACCCCCATGGCGGTGTCGAACAGCTCCGCCGCCGACATCTGGAACAGCTCGTCGCGCGGGTAGGTCTCGACGATGTGGCGCAGGCGCTTGCCGGTGTGGGCGCTCGGGTTCTGGCCGGCGCGGGCCAGCACCTCGGAGAGCTTGCGTCGGATCAGCGGGATCTCGCGCGCGGGCTCCTCGTAGGCCTCGGCGGTGAACAGGCCCACGAAGCGGGTCTCGCCCACGGCCTTGCCGTCCGCGCCGTACCGCTTGACCCCGATGTAGTCCATGTAGACGTGGCGGTGGACGCGGGAGCGCAGGTTGGACTTGGCCACCACCAGCGGCGCGTCCGCGTCGAGGTAGCGGGTCAGCTTGTCCGTCCGCATGGCGGGCTCGGACGCGCGGCGCAGCACCGGCCGCGCCCGGTCGCGCAGGACGCCCAGGCTGGAGCCGTCCACCACCTGCGGCTCCTCCGCGGCGTAGGCCCCCGCCGCGTCGCGCGGATAGAGGTACTCGCGCGCGCCCAGGAAGGTGAAGCGGTCGCCGTTCAGCCAGCGGAGGAAGGCGACGTGCTCGTCGACCTCGCCGCCGGAGCGGGCGCGGGCGGGGGCGGAGCCCGCCAGCTCCGCAGTCACCGCGTCCATCAGCTGGCGCATGGCGGCGTAGTCGTCCACTGCGCAGCGCACGTCGGCGAAGGCCGAACGGGCGCGCTCCAGCACCGGCTCGCGGCGGTCGGCCCCCACCGCCCCCAGCACCACGAGGATCATGGAGGCGCCGTCCACCACCGGGTGGAACATGGCGCGCACGTCCAGCCCCGCCTCGGCCAGCTCGCCCATCAGGCTGTCCACCAGGAAGGGCGCGTCGTCCTGCACGGCGTAGAGGAGGTCGAGGCCGAGGGGCCGCCCTCCCTCCCCGCGGGCGGGGACGAGGTCGAGCTTCAAGCTTCCCGCGGGGCGCCCCTCGGCGAAACGCCAGAAGCCGGCGAGCACCGCGGCGAGGTCGGCGGGGGAGACCCCGGGAAGCTCGTCGTCCCGCGCGTCCTCGCCCGCCTGCCGCAGGAAGTCCGCCGCCGCCGGGCCGCCTCCTCCGCCTCCCAGCTCGGCCTCGAAGGCGGGCGGGAGAGGGGCGGACGGGGCGGGCATGGGCGGGCCTGTTCGGGAGCGGCCCTCTGGCGGGGCCTCGCGCCGGCGGACCCTAGACTCTCGCGTCGGGCGATCAACCCGCCGGGGCGGGGGCCGCCGGGTCGGGGGCGACGAGGGCGGGCGGGACCTTGTCGGAACGGGGGGCGAGGCCGGCGGACACCTCCGGCCGGCCGTCGCCCGAGAGCAGGACGGCGATCCAGCGCGTTCCGTCGAACTGCGTCAGGACGATGATCAGCATGACGGTGAGCGGGGTGGACAGGAACATGCCCGCCACCCCCCAGATCGCCCCCCACAGCGTCAGCGCCAGGAGCACCACCACCGGGTCGATGTTCAGCCCGTCGCGCTGCATCTTGGGCTGGATCACGTTGCCCATGACGAAGAACACCGCCTGCAGGACGCCGAACAGCACGATGGCGCGCCAGTAGGCCTCGAATTGCAGGAGCGCGAACAACGGCGGAAGGAGCGCGCCGACGAAGCCGCCGAGCACCGGGATGTAGCTCGCCACGAAGATTAGGAAGGCCCAGAAGGCCGCGTTGTCGAGCCCGATCGCCGCCATGGCCGCCCACGACCCCACGGCGATCAGCGCCCCCGTCACCGTCTGGATCCAGAGGTAGCGCTCCACCCCGTCGCGGATGCGGGTGAAGACGGCCACCGCGTTGTGGCGCTCGTGCCGGTCGGGGAACAGCGCCACCACCTTCTTCTGGAACCCCGACCGCGAGGCGATGAGGAAGCCCAGGTAGATCAGGGCGTACAGCGCGCCCGAGCCGATGGAGCGCATGGCGTTCACCACCTCGCCCAGGTAGCGCGTCGGGTTGATCTGGTCGGCCAGCGACTGCACCGTGGGCGGCACGGTCACGCCGAACAGGGCCGCGCCGTGCGCGAGCACCACGTTCAGCCGCGGCGCGTCGCGCACGAGCTCGGTGGCGAAGCCCGCGGCGTTCTCCGCCACCACCATCAGCGTCACGCCCAGCGCCGCCAGGCTGATCACGATGGCCAGCGGCAGCGCCGACCATTCCGGCAGGAAGGCCGCCCGGTGCTTCAGCGTGCGCGCGAAACCGTCCACCATGATCAGCAGGAACACCGCCATGGCGAGCGGCGTCAGGATGGCCTGCATCCAGCCCAGCGCCGCGCCGCCCGCGATCACCGCCAGGATCACGAGAGAGATGCGCACGGTGGACGAGCGCGCGGGCAGGGTGGTGCTCATCGGCGGCCCCTCGGGCGCAGCGGCCGCCCGGCTCAGCGCGGCGCCCGCTTGGCCAGGATGCGCTGGAGGGTTCGGCGGTGCATGTTCAACCGCCGCGCCGTCTCGCTGATGTTGTGGCCGCACAGCTCGTAGACGCGCTGGATATGCTCCCACCGCACCCGGTCGGCGCTCATGGGATTCTCCGGCGGCGGGGTGGCCACGCCCTCGCGCGCGGCCAGGAGCGCGCGGGCCACGTCGTCGGCGTCGGCGGGCTTGGGCAGGTAGTCCACCGCGCCGGCCTTCACCGCCTGCACCGCGGTGGCGATGTTGCCGTAGCCGGTGAGCATCACCACCCGGGCGTCGGGGCGGGCGGCCTGGATCGCCTCCACCACCTGCAGCCCGTTGCCGTCCTCCAGCCGCAGGTCGCACACGGCGAAGGCGGGGGGCCGGTCGCGCACCGCCGCGGTGGCCTCGGCCACCGACGCGCACTGGATCACCTCGAAGCCGCGGCTCTCCAGCGCCCGGCCCAGCCGCGTTCGCAGGGGCGCGTCGTCGTCCAGCACCAGGAGCGTCTTCTCGGGCAGGGCCTCGATGGCGGCGGAGACGTCGGTCATGGTGGGGCATCCCTTTCAGGGCGCCGCGCGGGGGCCGCGCGAACCTTCGCGGCCACAATGTCGCACTTGGGGAGGAGTTCAAATGATCATTTCGGGGTCGGGCGGCGCCTCCACCCGCGCGCGCGCCCAGCGGGCGCAGACCACGGCCCCGCCCCGCCGGGCGTTCCTGAACTCCACCTGGGCGCCCGTGCGCTCCAGGAGCGTCTTGGCGATGAAGAAGCCGAGCCCCATGCCCAGGTGGTTGGAGCGGCTGTTCTCCGCCGCCGGGCGCGTGGTCACGTAGGGTTCGCCCAGCCGCGCCATCACCTCCGGCGGGAAGCCCGGGCCGTCGTCGCGCACCTCCACCAGCAGGCGCTCGGCGTCGTAGTGGGCGGTGACCTCCACGATGGACTCGGCGAAGTCGGTGGCGTTCTCCACGAAGGCGGACAGGCCGTGCAGCACCTCGGGCAGGCGGCGCACCTCCAGGATCGCGGCCCCGGGGGCGCAGGTGACCTCGCACTCCACGCTGACGGCGCCCGCATCGTCGCGGTAGGGCTCGGCGATCTCGTCCATGAGCTGGCTGAGGCTCATGCGCAGGTGGCGCTGGTCGGCGGCCTCCGGATGGGTGGAGAGCCGGCGCAGGATCTCGCGGCACCGCTCCGCCTGGGAGGACAGGAGCTCCACGTCCTCGCGCACGGTCCCGGGCTCCAGCTCGCGCAGCATCTCCTTGGTGACCACCTGGATGGTGGCCAAGGGCGTGCCCAGCTCGTGCGCGGCGGAGGCGGCCAGCCCCCCCAGCGCGGACAGCCGCTGCTCGCGCGCCAGCACCGCCTGGGTGGCCGCCAGCGCCAGCTCCATCCGCTGCGCCTCCGCCTGCGCCTGCCAGGCGTAGAGCCCGGTGAAGACGATGCCGGACGCCGTCGCGATCAGGAGCGACAGCCGGTAGAAGGGCGGGAGGTCCAGGGGCTCGCCGCCGATCCAAGGCAGCGGCAGGCCCCACACCGCCAGGGCCATGACCGCCAGGAGCGCCAGGGCCCCCACCGCCAGGGCGGAGCGGGTGGGCAGGGTCGCCGCCGCCACCGTCACCGGCGCGATCAGGAGGAGCGAGAACGGGTTCTGCAGCCCCCCCGTCATCCACAGGAGCGCGGTCAGCTGCGCGATGTCGAAGCCCAGCTGCGCCAGAGCCTCCCGCCGCCCGGCCACCCGCGCGCCGGGCCACACCACCGACATGGAGAGGTTCAGCACCGCCGCCGCTCCGATCACCGCGAGGCAGAGGACGAGCGGCACCCGGATGTCGAGCGCGAACCGGGCGAACAGCAGGACGCTGAGCTGGCCCGCCACCGACGCCCAGCGCACCAGCACCAGCGTGCGAAGCCGAAGGCCCCGCCTCGCCTGCGCCCAGTCCCACAGCCGGCCTTCGGTGGACTCGGCGAACTTGGCCCGCCCGCCCGGCCCGCCGAGGTCGGTCGCACGCGCGCCGAAGCCGCGGACGCTGGACAGGAAGGCGGTGTCGCTCATGCCGCCGCGACCTTGGCGCCCCCCGCCCGCGGAGGGAAGCGCCCCCGCCTTCGCACCTGCAGCAACGCCGCCCGCCCCGGGGCGTTCACGTATGGAAAGGCCGTCGTGCTACGGCTCGGCGGGCCGGGGTGCTTGGGGAGCCGCATGTTCTACGCGATGAACGAGTGGGGCTACGCCGCCGCCCAGCCGCTGCGGCTGGCGGCGCTGGCCGCGCGCGACGTGCTGGGCTCCCGCGCCAATCCCTGGGCCGACACGGGCGTGGGCCGCTCCGCCTTCGCCACGGCGCAGCTGTTCACCGACGCCACCCGCCGCCACGGCAAGCCGGACTGGCGCATCGACAGCGTGGACATTGACGGGACGCCCGTGCGCGTGCGGGTCGAGGAGGAGTGGCGCTCGCCCTGGGTGCGCATGCTCCACTTCGCCCGCGACACCACCGACATGCGGCGGGCGGGCCGTAAGGGGGGCGAGCCGCACGTGCTGATCGTGGCCCCGCTCTCCGGCCACTACGCCACCCTCCTGCGCGGCACGGTGCAGGCGTTCCTGAAGGACCACGAGGTGTACGTCACCGACTGGGTGAACGCCCGGGAGGTGCCGGTGGCGGAGGGCCGCTTCGACTTCCACGACTACATCGACCACGTCCGCGACATGCTGCGCGTGATGGGCCCCCGCCCGCACGTGGTGGCGGTGTGCCAGCCCGGCCCCGCGGTGATGGCGGCGGCCGCCCTGATGGCGGCGGAGGGCGACCCCTGCCGACCGGCGTCGATGACCTTCATGGGCAGCCCCATCGACGCGCGCCTGGCCCCCACCGCCCCGTGCGACCTGGCGGAGGCCAAGCCCTTCGCGTGGTTCCGCACCAACATGATCCACACCACGCCGCCGCCCTATGCGGGGGCCATGCGCCGCGTCTACCCCGGCTTCGTGCAGCTCTACGCCTTCATGAGCATGAACGCCGACCGCCACCGCGACGCCCACCGACGCTACTTCGACGACCTGGTGCAGGGCGACGGTGACGGACAATCCAAGCACCTGGAGTTCTACGACGAGTACCTGTCCGTGCTGGACCTGACGGAGGAGTTCTACCTCCAGACCATCGACTACGTGTTCCAGCGCCACGTCCTGCCCCGCGGCCTCCTCGAGCACCGCGGCGCCCGCGTGGACCTCGGCGCGCTCACCGACGTCGGGCTGATGACGGTGGAGGGCGAGCACGACGACATCTCGGGCGTCGGCCAGACCCAGGCCGCCCACGCGCTGACCCCCAACCTGCCCGACGCGCTCAAGGCGCTCTACGTCCAGCCCGACGTGGGCCACTACGGCGTCTTCAACGGCCGCCGCTTCCGCGACGAGATCTACCCGCGCGTCCGCGACTTCATCGCCGCGCGGGAGGCCTGAAGGCGTGCCGCGTCGTCAGGCCAGCGCCCTCAGCTGGTCCACGAGGTCCGTCTTCTCCCACGAGAAGCCGCCGTCCGCGTCCGGTTCGCGGCCGAAGTGGCCGTAGGCGGAGGTGCGGGCGTAGATGGGCTTGTTGAGGCCCAGGTGCTCGCGGATGGCGCGCGGCGTGCAGCCGCCCATCATCTCGGGCAGGGCGGCCTCCAGCTTGGCGGGGTCGATCTCACCGTCCACGAGGTCGACGTAGAAGCTCAGCGGCTTGGACACGCCGATGGCGTAGCCGATCTGCAGCGTGCAGCGGCGCGCCAACCCCGCGGCCACCACGTTCTTGGCCAGGTAGCGGCAGGCGTAGGCGGCCGAGCGGTCGACCTTGGTGGGATCCTTGCCGGAGAAGGCGCCGCCGCCGTGGGGGGCCGCGCCGCCGTAGGTGTCCACGATGATCTTGCGGCCGGTGAGCCCCGTGTCGCCGTCGGGGCCGCCGATCTCGAACACCCCGGTGGGGTTCACGTGCCACTCGGTCTCGTCCGTGATGAAGTCTGGGGGCAGCACGGCGCGGATGTGCGGCTCCACGATCACCCGCACGTCGGCGGGGGACAGGCCGCGGGCGTGCTGGGTGGAGAGCACGATGGAGGTGGCGCGCACGGGGCGGCCGTCCTCGTAGTGCAGGGTGACCTGGCTCTTGGCGTCCGGCTCCAGGCCCGAGTTGCGATCCGCCTTCCGCACGGCGGCCAGCCGGCGCAGGATGTCCTGGCTGTACTGGAGCGTGGCGGGCATCAGCGCCGCCGTCTCGTTGGTGGCGTAGCCGAACATGATGCCCTGGTCGCCGGCGCCCTCGTCCTTGTTGCCCGCCGCGTCCACCCCCACCGCGATGTCGGCGCTCTGGCCGTGCAGGTGGTTCTCGAAGCTGAGGTCGGCGTGGTGGAAGCCGTCCTGCTCGTAGCCGATGTCCTTCACCGCGGCGCGGACGCGGGCCTCGATCTCGTCCTGGACGCCCGGGGCCCAGGCGCCGGCCGCATCCATGATGCCCTGGCCGCGGATTTCGCCCGCCAGCACCACGCGGTTGGTCGTGGTCAGCGTCTCGCAGGCGACGCGGGCGTAGGGGTCCTTGGCCAGGAACAGGTCGACCACCGTGTCGCTGATGCGGTCGGCCACCTTGTCGGGGTGGCCCTCCGAGACGCTCTCGCTGGTGAAGATGTAGGAGGGTCGGATCACGCGGCCACAGGCTCCGGGCGGGAAGGCGGCGGACCATATAAAGATGTCCTTATGTCCGCAAGCGAGGCGGGCGCGCCCTGTCCGACCTCGGGCGCCCGGGCGGCGCCGCATCTGCGAGCGGCTCGCAACCCCTTGCGTTGACACGGTTCTCCTGCGGACTAGAACGCCCGCAGCCGCCACGGGAGCCCTTCGCGCGCATGAGCCAGGTCAGGACGGACGCCGCCACGCCCCAGGCGCAGCAGGCGGGCCCTCCCGGAGCGGCGCGCGCCCGGCCCCTGTCGCCGCACCTGCAGGTCTGGCGCTGGCACGTCACCATGGCGGCGTCCATCGCCACGCGCGCGGCGGGGATCGCGCTCTACGCCGGGGCGCTGATCGCCGCGGCGGTGCTGGCGTCGCTGGCGGCCGGCCCCGGCGCCTATGCGGCGGCTGTGGCGGTCGTCGGGTCGCCGCCGGGCAAGCTCGTGCTGTTCGGGCTCACCAACGCCTTGTTCTACTACCTGGCCTCGGGCGTCCGCCACCTCGTGTGGGACTCGGGCAAGGGCTTCCAGCCGCGCATCGCCGACATCACCGGGCTGTCGTGCTTCGCCTTCGCGATCGCGGCGTCGGTGGCGGTGTGGGCCGTCGCCTTCCTGACCGGGGCCGCCTGATGTCCAAGCCCTCCACCACGTCCGGGTCGTTCAAGACGCCCTTGAAGCGCGCCCGGGGCCTGGGCGCGTCGCACTCGGGCGTGGGGGCCTTCATCTCGGAGCGCGTCACTTGGATGGCGCTGGTTCCGCTGGGGCTGTGGGCGGTGTGGGCGGTCGTGCACACGGCGCCCCTGGGCCACGCGGGGGCGAGCGCTTTTCTGCGGAATCCGTTGAACGCCACCCTGGCGGCCCTGTTCATGGGCCTCGGCTTTCACCACATGCAGTTGGCCATGAAGGCGGTGATCGAGGACTACGTCGGCGGTCACCACCGGCGGCTGGCCTTCCTCCTCCTCAACACCGGCGTGGCGCTCGCGGGCGGCGCCCTGGCGGTCGTCTCCATCCTCAAGGTCGCCGTCTCGGCGCCCGTCTGACCTCCAGCGAAAGCCGTCCCATGGCGTCCAGCTACCCCTTCATCGACCACGACTACGACGTGGTGGTGGTCGGCGCGGGCGGGTCGGGGCTGCGGGCGGCGCTGGGCTGCGCCCAGGCGGGGCTGAAGACGGCCTGCATCTCCAAGGTGTTCCCCACGCGCTCGCACACCGTGGCGGCGCAGGGCGGCATCTCCGCCAGCCTCGGCAACATGAGCCCCGACGACTGGCGCTGGCACATGTACGACACCGTGAAGGGGTCGGACTGGCTGGGCGACCAGGACTCCATCGAATATCTCGTGCGCAACGCGCCTGCGGCCATCTACGAGCTGGAGCACTGGGGCGTGCCCTTCTCGCGCACCGACGAGGGCAAGATTTACCAGCGCGCCTTCGGCGGCATGACCAAGAACTACGGCGAGGCCCCGATCCAGCGCACCTGCGCGGCGGCCGACCGCACCGGCCACGCCATCCTGCACACGCTCTACGGCCAGTCCGTCCGCCGGTCGGTGGAGTTCTTCATCGAGTACTTCGCGCTGGACCTCCTGATGGACGAGGGGGTCTGCCGCGGCGTCACCGCCTGGCACCTCGACAGCGGGACCATGCACCGCTTCTCGGCGCAGCAGGTGATCCTGGCCACGGGCGGCTACGGCCGCGCGTACTTCTCCTGCACCTCGGCCCACACCTGCACGGGTGACGGCAACGCCATGGTGCTGCGCGCCGGCCTGCCGCTGCAGGACATGGAGTTCGTGCAGTTCCACCCCACCGGCATCTACGGCGCGGGCTGCCTGATCACGGAGGGCGCGCGGGGCGAGGGCGGCTACCTCACCAACAGCGAGGGCGAGCGCTTCATGGAGCGCTACGCCCCCAACGCCAAGGACCTCGCCAGCCGCGACGTGGTCTCGCGCGCGATGACCATCGAGATCCGCGAGGGCCGGGGCGTGGGCCCGAACAAGGACCACATCTTCCTGCACCTCGACCACCTGGACCCCGCGGTCCTGGCCGAGCGCCTGCCCGGCATCAGCGAGACCGCCCGCATCTTCTCGGGCGTGGACGTGACCAAGGAGCCGATCCCGGTCCTGCCGACGGTGCACTACAACATGGGCGGCATCCCCACGAACTATCACGGGGAGGTGCTGACCAAGGTGGGGGCGGACCCCGACAGCGTGGTGCCCGGCCTCATGGCGGTGGGCGAGGCGGCCTGCGTCAGCGTTCACGGCGCCAACCGCCTGGGCTCCAACTCGCTCACCGACCTCGTGGTGTTCGGCCGCGCCGCGG
Source organism: uncultured Caulobacteraceae bacterium (assembly GCA_964237305.1). Classification (GTDB taxonomy): domain Bacteria; phylum Pseudomonadota; class Alphaproteobacteria; order Caulobacterales; family Caulobacteraceae; genus JASLDZ01. The sequence continues at coordinate 1,764 of CAXSHO010000070.1, read as the reverse complement.
GCCTGCGCGCCGCGGAGACCACGGTGGCGGGCGCCAAGAAGCCGGAGGTGAAGGACGACTGGTCGGACCGCCACCTCGCCCGCTTCGACCGCTTCCGCCACGCCGCGGGCGCCAACCCCACCGCCGCGCTTCGGCTCGAGATGCAGCGCGCCATGCAGGAGGACGTGGCCGTGTTCCGCACCGGCGAGACGCTGGAGACGGGCGTTCAGCGCATCGAGGCCGTGCACGGCCGCGTGGCCGACATCGCGGTGACCGACCGCGGCCTCGTCTGGAACACCGACCTGATGGAGACGCTGGAGTTCGACAACCTGATCGGCCAGGCGGTCGTCACCGTGAACAGCGCCGTCAACCGGCAGGAGAGCCGCGGCGCCCACGCCCGCGAGGACTTCGCCGACCGCGACGACGGCGAGTGGATGAAGCACACGCTCGCCTGGTTCGACGACGCCACGGGCCGCACCACGCTCGACTACCGCCCCGTGCACACCTACACCATGTCGAACGACGTGGCCTACATCGCGCCCAAGGCGCGGGTTTACTGAAGGCGGTCGTGCGCGACACGGACGCCGACTGGCGGCGCATCGGCGAGGAGCAGCCCTACTGGGGCGTGATCACCCAGCCGGAGTATCGACTGGAGGCGATGACGCCCGAGGCGATGGAGCGGTTCTATCTTTCCGGCGCCCACGACCTGCAGGCGGCGGCCGCGTCCCTGAAACGGGTCAGCGGTCGCGCTCCGGCGGGGGGGCGGGGGCTCGATTTCGGATGCGGCGTGGGTCGGCTCACCGAGGCCATGCTGAACTGGGTGGACGAGGCGGTCGGCGTGGACGTGTCGCCGGCCATGCTGGCGCGGGCGCGGGCGCGGGGCGGGCGCGGCGTCTACGTCGAGACCGCCCCGCCCGGACCGTTCGACTGGATCAACAGCATGATCGTGCTGCAGCACATCCCGCCGCCACGCGGGCTGGCGATCATCGAGGACCTGCTGACGCGCCTCGCGCCGGGCGGCGCCGTCAGCCTGCACCTGACCACCCGCAGCGGCCACGCCGACGTCGCAGTGGAGCCGCCCCCGCCGCCCGCCGCGCAGCCGCGCAAGCGGCTGTTCAGCCGGCCGAAGGTGTCCGGCGCGCTCGTCGCGCCCGAGCCGGACGATCCCCCCGGGCTGATGCTCATGCACGACTATGACCTGAACTCGGTCACGGGCCTGCTCCGCCGGGCCGGAGTCCAGCGGCTGCTTCTGGAGCCGACGGATCACGGCTACCACGGCTATACGCTGTTCGGGCGGCGAGACGCCGCGTGACCTCCGCTCCCCATCACTCCCGCCCCGCTTCGCGCCGTTCCGGTCGCGTCGCCTGAGACGACATCGCCATGGTCCAGTTCGCACTGCCCAAGAACTCCAAGGTCACCAGGGGGCGCCATCACCCGGCGCCGGCCGGGTCGAAGCGCATCAAGGCGTTCAAGATCTACCGCTACGACCCGGAGTCGGACGCCAACCCGCGGTGGGACACCTACGACGTCAACATGGACGACTGCGGTCCGATGATGCTGGACGCCCTGATCCACATCAAGAACACCGTGGACCCGACGCTCGCCTTCCGCCGCTCGTGCCGCGAGGGGGTGTGCGGCTCGTGCGCCATGAACATAGGCGGCCGCAACACGCTGGCCTGCACCCACGCCTGGGAGGACGTGCCGGGGCGCGAGATCACCGTCAGCCCCCTGCCGCACCAGCCGGTGGTGAAGGACCTGATCCCCGACCTGACGTTGTTCTTCGCC
>CAXSHO010000069.1:0-16378 GCA_964237305.1 uncultured Caulobacteraceae bacterium | reverse complement strand
CTCCTCCACTCCGCCATGCCGCCCGTGAAGCGCGCCCGCGTGAACGGCGTGGAGTTCGCCTACTGGGAGGTGGGGGAGCGCGGGGCGGCCCCGCCGGTGGTGCTGTGCCACGGCTTTCCGGAGATCGCCTACTCGTGGCGCCGTCAGCTGCAGGCGTTCGCGGAGGCGGGGCGCTGGGCGGTGGCCTATGACGCCCGGGGCTACGGCCTGTCCGACGTTCCCGCGGAGGTGTCGGCCTACACCATGGAGACGCTGGTCGCCGACCTCGTCGGCCTCACCCGCCACCTGGGCGCCGAGCGGGGGATCTGGTGCGGGCACGACTGGGGCGGGCTGGTGGTGTGGCAGGCGGCGCTGATGGAGCGGGCGGCCACCGCGGGCGTGATCGGGTTGAACACCCCCTTCATCGCGCGCTGGCCGGTGGACCCCATCGCGCTCTTCCGCAACGCCTTCGGCGACGACCACTACATCGTGCGCTTCCAGGAGGGGCGTGACAGCGACGACCTGTTCGCCGCCGACGTGGAGAAGACGATGCGCTTCTTCATGCGTGCGCCCCGGAGCGGGGGCGGCGGCGGCGGGGGCGACGGCTTCTCGGGCGACGCGACGCCGCCGGACGCCCGCCGCAGCCTGGCGCTGCAGACGGCGCTGCGGAGCTTCGAGCCCGTCGGCGACCGGAACCAGCTTCTGTCCGACGAGGAGTTGGCCGTCTACGTGGAGGCGTTCCGGCGCACGGGCTTCACCGGCGGCATCGACTGGTACCGCAACATGACGGGCAATTGGGAGCGCGCGGCGGCGCTGGAGCAGCGGGTGGACGCCCCCTCGCTGATGATCACCGCCGAGCGCGACCTGGCGCTTCCCCCGCATCTGGCCGCCCCCATGCCGCAGTACGTCGCCGACCTGGAGATGCACGAGCTGAAGGGGATCGGCCACTGGTCGCAGCAGGAGGCGCCCGAGGAGGTGAACCGGCTGATGCTGGGCTGGCTCGACCGACGCTTCCCGTCGTGACCCCGCCGCGCTGATGGACCGGCTGCACCGCACCCCGCCCGGCGTCCAGGCCCAGCCCTCGGCCGCCCAGCCCGCCGCCCCGCGCCGCGGGCTGTTCGCCGAGTCGGAGCCCTTCTCCTTCGGCTGGCTGCCCACGGGCTCGGCGCACGAGGTCTACTACGAGGAGTGCGGGCGGCCCGACGGGCGCCCCTGCGTGATCCTGCACGGCGGCCCCGGCGGGGCCATCAACCCCACCATGCGGCGCTTCTTCGACCCCCAGCGCTGGCGGATGATGCTGTTCGACCAGCGCGGCTGCGGTCGCTCGCGCCCCAACGCGGTGCTGGAGGACAACGACACCTGGGCCCTGGTGGAGGACATCGAGCGGCTGCGCCGCAAGGCGGGCGTGGAGAAGTGGACGGTGTTCGGCGGCAGCTGGGGCTCCACCCTGGCGCTGGCCTACGCGGTGACCCACCCCGAGCGGGTGCAGGCGCTGGTGCTGCGCGGCGTGTTCCTCTTGAGCCGGGCGGAGCTGGCCTGGTTCTACCAGGGCGGCGCGGCCATGCTCTATCCCGACGCGTGGGAGCGCTTCCTCCAGCCCATCCCCCCCGCCGAGCACGGCGACCTCATCGCCGCCTACCACCGCCGCCTCACCGGGCCCGACCGCGCCGAGCGCGCCCGCGCCGCCAACGCGTGGAGCCGGTGGGAGGGTGACACCATCTCCATCCGCGGCCCCGACGCGCGCCCCGCCAAGTTCAACGAGGAGGAGTTCGCCACCGCCTTCGCCCGCATCGAGAGCCACTACTTCACCCACGGCGGCTTCTTCCCGCACGAGGGCTGGCTCCTGGAGCAGGCCCCCCGCCTCCAGCGCATACCCGGCTGGATCGTGCAGGGCCGCTTCGACGTGGTGACGCCGATGAGCGCCGCCTGGGCGCTGCACAAGGCCTGGCCCCAGGCGCGCTTCGACCTCGTGTGGGACGCGGGCCACGCCTCCACCGAACCCGGCGTCGTCGACGCCCTGGTCCGCGCCACGGACGCCGCGCTGGGGGTTTGAGTAGCGAGTCCTCCCCCGCTTGCGGGGGAGGGGGACCATGCGAAGCATGGTGGAGGGGGTCACGCCACACATGACAGGTCGAGCCACCCCCTCCGTCGGCTTCGCCGCCACCTCCCCCGTGCCGGGGGAGGACCTTTGATGCGCGACAACGCTCCCGACGCGGTCACCCGCGCCCGCGCGTTGCGCCGCACCCTCAGCCCGCCGGAGGTGAAGCTGTGGTGCGAGCTGCGCGCCCAGTCGCCCGGGCGGTGTCCGTTCCGCAAACAGCACCCGGTCGGTCCGTACGTGCTCGACTTCTACGCGGCGTCTGCGCGCCTGGCCGTGGAGGTCGACGGCTACAGCCACGGGGTGGAGGACCGAGCCGGGCGCGACGCGCGGCGGGACGCGTGGCTCGCGCTGTCGCACATCGAGGTGCACCGCATCGCCGCATCCGAGGTGCTGCGCGACGCCACCGCCATCGCCGACGGCCTGCTGCGGCTCGCGCGCGAACGCGTCGGCCGCTGAGTCCTCCCCCGGCACGGGGGAGGGGGACCATGCGAAGCATGGTGGAGGGGGTTGCTCGACGTGTGAGGCGTCGCGCCACCCCCTCCGTCCGCTCCGCGGCCACCTCCCCCGTGCCGGGGGAGGACTCAGGCTAGAGGAACAGGCTGCCCTTGCCGCTCGTGATCTCCTGGTAGCGGTGGACGCGCACGGCCTCCACGAGGCCGAAGCCCACCATCACCGTGACCATCACCGTTCCGCCGTAGCTCATCAGCGGCATGGGCACGCCCACCACCGGGGCCATGCCCATCACCATGGAGCCGTTGATCAGCACGTAAAGCGCGAAGGTCGCCGTCACGCCCGAGGCCGACAGGCGGCCGAAGTGGCTGTGGCTGAGCGAGGCGATGCGCAGCGACATGGCCACCACGCCGGCGTAGAGCGCCAGGAGCGTGATGCAGCCCACGAAGCCGAACTCCTCGGCGAAGGTGGCGAAGATGAAGTCGGTCTGCTTCTCGGGCAGGAAGTTGAGGTGGCTCTGGCTGCCCAGGCCGAACCCCTTGCCCAGGAGCCCGCCGGAGCCCAGCGCCGTCTTGGCCTGGAGGATGTGGTAGCCCTTGCCCCCCGCGTCGCCCTCCGGGTTCAGGAAGGTGGTCAGCCGGTCGCGCTGGTAGCCGTGTAGGAGAAAGGCGACCGCGGGCGGCACGGCCACCACCGCGGCCAGCCCGCCGAGCGCCAGCACCCGCCAGGTGAGCCCGGCCACGAACATCACCGCGAGCCCGGTGGCGGCGATCAGGATGGCGGTGCCGAGGTCGGGCTGCTTGGCCACCAGGAGCGCGGGCACGCCGATCAGGGCGGCGGGGATCAGGAGCCGCCAGCCGAACCGCGCCTCCTTGGCGGGCAGGCCGTGGTAGAAGCGGGCCAGCGCCAGGACGAGGCCGATCTTCACGATCTCCGACGGCTGGATCTGGATCGGCCCCGCCTTCAGCCAGCGCTGCGCCCCCATGGCGTGGTGCCCCACCAGGAGCACCGCCACCAGCAGCAGCACCCCCACCGCGTAGGTGGGATAGGCCACGGCGAACCAGACGCGCATCTCCACCAGCGACAGCGCCAGCATCAGCACGAAGCACACGGCGAAGACGGCCAGGTGCTTGATCGCCCACGGCTGCCAGTGCTGGCCCGCCGCCGAGTAGAGCATCATGCAGCCGATGCCGGTGATGGCCGCGAGCGAGAGCGCCAGCCGCCAGTCCAGCTCCGGCAGCTTCATGCTGAGCCGGTCGCGCTGGCCGGGGCGGGTGAGGGCGCTGGCGGTCATGCGGGCGTGGTCGGCGGCGGCGGCGGGGTCTCGGCGGGGGTGAGCGCGCCCGCGTCGGCTTCGGGATCGGGGGCGTCGGCGCTGTTGGCGTCCAGGTCGGAGGTGGGGGCGGGGGGGCCCTCGCCCGTCTGCATCCGCCGGACCATGGCGGGGTCCTTCAGGAGCACGGTGCGCATGATCTCCCGCGCCTTGGGGGCCGCCGCCGTGGCGCCGAAGCCGCCGTGCTCCACCAGCACCGTGATGGCGTAGCGCGGGTCGTCGAACGGGGCGAAGGCGGCGAACCAGGCGTGGTCGCGCAGGCTCCAGGCGCCCTGCGCCCCGTGGGCGCCGCGGCCTCCGCCATAGGTGTGCGACTGCGCGGTGCCCGTCTTGCCCGCCATCATCAGGGGGCCGAGGTCGAGCTTGGCCGTCGCGGCGGCGGTGCCGCTCTTCACCACGTCGGCCATGGCCTGGCGCACGAAGGCGAGGTGCGCCTTGTCCACCGGCAGGCTCTCCACCTGCGCGCCGGAGGCCCGCTCCTCGCCCCCCACCGACTTGATCAGGCGGGGGTTGATGGCCTTGTCGCCGTTGGCGATGCGCGCGACCATGGTGCAGAGCTGCAGGGGGTTCACGTTGGTGAAGCCCTGGCCGATGCCCATGGACGGGGTGTCGCCCGGGTACCACTTCTGCTGCGCGGCCCCCCGCTTGGCGAAGTAGTTCCGCTTCCACTCCTTGTCGGGCACCACGCCCTTGCGCTGGCCGGGGATGCCGATGTCGAAGGTCTGGCCCAGGCCGAAGCGGCGGGCCACCTCGGCGATCTTGTCCGGGCCGACCGCCACGGCGGTGGCGAAGAAGAAGACGTCGCACGAGGTCACGATGGCGCCGTGCATGTCCTGCGTGCCGTGGTGCTGGTCGCAGTGGAACACGTGGTTGCCCAGCGGGTAGACGCCGTTGCACGTGTGCGTCGCCTTGGGGTCGATCCCCGCCTCCAGCGCCGCCAGCGCCACCATGGTCTTGAAGGTGGAGCCCGGCGGGAAGGTGCCCGACAGCGCCTTGTCCAGCAGCGGCTTGTGGTCGTAGGTGGCCAGCGCCTTGTACATCGGCCCTGGCACGCCGCCCACAAAGGCGTTGGCGTCGAAGGCGGGCGCGGAGAGCAGGCACAGCACGTCGCCGGTCCGCACGTCCATCACCACGCAGGCGCCCGAGTCCGCGCCGAACACCTCCAGGGCGCGGTTCTGGATGTCGGCGTCCAGCGTCAGCACCACCTCGGCGCCGGGGGTGGGGGCGACGTCGCCGGCGGGGTCCTCGCGGATCACGCGGCCCACCGCGTCCACCTCCACCTTCTGGCCGCCGGGGCGGCCGCGCAGCTCCTCGTCCAGCGCCTTTTCGATGCCCTGCTTGCCGATGCGGAAGCCCGGGTTCATCAGCAGCGGGTCGGGGTCGTCGCCCGCCTTCTTCACGTCCTCCGCCGTGACGCGGGAGACGTAGCCGATCACGTGGCTGAAGGCGCCGCCGAAGGGGTAGACCCGCGCCTCGCCCATCTCGGCCACCACGCCCGGCAGCTCCGGCGCGCGCACGGTGACGCGGCTGAACTCGTCCCAGCTGAGGTCGCCGGCCACAATCACCGGCGTGGCGCGGGGCGCTGTGGCCAGCTCGCGCAGGAGCTGGGCCTGGCGCTGGGGCGTGAGCGGCACGAGGCCGGCCAGCTTGGCCAGGGTGGCGGCGGGATCCTTGTTCTCGTCGCGCCGCATGGTGAGGCGGAAGTCCGGCCGGCTGTCGGCCAGCGCCACGCCGTTCCTGTCGGTGATGCGGCCGCGGGGCGGCGTGCGCAGGCGGAAGTTGAACTGGTTGGCCGTGGACAGGGTGGAGTACTTCTGCGCCTCCACCAGCTGCAGCTGCACGAGGCGCCCGCCCATCACAAGGGCGCCCAGGCCCGCTACGCCGCCCATGACGAAGGTCCGGCGGTGGAACACGCCCTGCCGCTCGTTGACCTCGTCGAAGAAGATGGACGGTTCGGCGGTCACGGGGTTCGGCCCTAGCGGAAGCGGGTGTCGGCGTCTTCGAAACGGTCGATCAGCAGGCGCGCCAGCGGGTACAGCGCGACGGTGAAGCCGAACTGCAGGCCCGCCGCCACGAGGTTCGGCGCGACGTGCGAATCGATCATCGCCGCCAAATACGCCGTGGTGAAGGCGGCGAGCACCACCGTCACCCACCACGCGACCACGACGCCCGGGCTCTGGCCCAGCATCAGGGTGCGCGCGGCGAACGCCATGCCGTAGCCCAGGAGCAGCGCGGTGGGCCACAGGCCCAGCGGTCCGGACCAGAAGAGGTCGAGGAACAGCCCCGCCGCCAGCAGCAGCACGGGCGCCAGGATGGAGGGGCGGATCACCGCCCAGGCGAAGGCGGGGGCCAGGGGGAAGACGGGTTCGGGCAGGGCCAGGCCCAGGACGCGCAGCGGCGCGGCGAGGAGCACGGTGGCCAGGATCGCCGCCACGAGCGGCATGACCAGCCATTCCAGCGGCTGGAGCCCCCGCCCCGCGGTGCGGCTCACCGGTCCTCCTCCCGCGGGTCGGGGATGGGCCGCATGGTGGCCCGGGGCGCGGCGGCGTCGCGGGTCAGGGCGCGCAGCCGGAGCCGCCGCGCGCGCTCCTCCGCCGTCTCGCCGGGCGGGGCGGAGGACACGCGGCGAGGTGCGGTGGCCGCCGCGGGGCGAGGCGCGGCGGAGGCTGCAGGGCGTGGGGGACGCGCGGCGGCGGGGCGGGGGGGCGTCGGCCTGGGCGTCGTCGCCGCGGCGGGGCGGTCCGGGCGCAGCGCCGGCGCGTCCGTCGGGCGGGACGCGGCGGGAGCCGAGGCGCGCGGCGTCACCGCCGTCGCGGGCGGCCTGGAGGTCGCGGGCGACGGCGCGGCGGCGCCCGCCTGGCCGGCGGGAGGCGTCGCGGCGGGGGGCGTCGTCGCGCCGGGCGGCGGCGCGGTGCGGGCGGCCAGCGCGGCCTGGAGCTGGGCCTGCTGCAGGGGATCGAGCGGCGGCGGGGCCTGGGCGGCCAGCGCCGCGTCGTGGGCGATGCGGCTGAAGTCCACGTAGGTGAGGATCCGAACGTAGTCGAGCGCCTGCCGGTCGGCGTAGAGCCGGGCGCGCCACACGCCGCGCAGGTCCCGGGCGGCCACGCCGACGGGCAGGCCGCGGGGGTACACGCCGCCGTCGCCGGAGGTGAGGACCACGTCGCCCTCCTTCACCGGCGAGGCGCCGCGCAGGTACTCCAGCCGAGGCGCGCCGCCGCCGTCGCCGGTGAGGATGGCGCGGGCGTTGGTGCGGTCCACCAGCACGGGGGTGCGGCTGTCCACGTCCGTGAGGAGCAGCACCCGGCTCACCTGGCGCCCCGCCCCCACCACGCGGCCCACCACCCCGTGCTCGGACAGGACCGGCTGCCCGTCGCGCACGCCCTGCTCGGCCCCGGCGTCGGCCATGCGGGCGTTGGAGAAGGGGCCCCGCGCGTCGGCGATCACCCGGGCGGAGATCATGGGGATGGGCGGCTCGGTGCGGAGCTTCAGGAGCTGCTCGTAGCGGTCGTTCACGTTCTTCAGCGCGATGGCCGCGTCGCGCCAGCGCTCCATCTCCAGGAGGCGCGCCCGCAACCGCCGGTTCTCGCTCACCGCGAAGAAGTAGCCGCGCACCTCGGTGGAGGCGTCCTCCAGAAAGCGGATGGGGGCGGAGAGCACGCCCATGACGGGGGCGGCCAGCTCGTCGAACTCCGTGCGGGCGGCGCCGTAGTCCTGCGTGCGGGCCAGGGCGTCGCGCCGGTCGGCCAGGAGCAGCACCACGGCCGCCAAAAAGGCGACCACGGCTGCGGCGACCGCCGCCCAGACCAGGGGGGTGCGCCCGTCCTGCAGGGGTCCGTCGCGGAAGGCCACAGGCGCTCCAGGTCTCCGATCCGGCGGAGACTCAAAGCCCCCGCGTCAGCGCATCCTACGCGAGGCTGGCGTCCAGCACGCCCTTCATCCACTTGGGATGCTCGAGCACCTTGCCGCAGCCCAGCGCCACGCAGCTCAGCGGGTCGTCGGCGACGGTGACGGGCAGGCCCGTGTGGTCGCGGATCTCCATGTCGAGCCCGCGCAGCAGCGCCCCGCCGCCGGTGAGCATGATGCCCTTGTCGGCGATGTCGGCGGCGAGCTCGGGGGGCGTGGCCTCCAGGGCGACCTTCACCGCCTCCACGATCTGCGTCACGGGCTCGGCCAAGCTGTCGGCGGCCTGCTTCTCGGTGACGCGCACCTCGCGCGGCACGCCCTGCATCAGGTCGCGGCCCTTCACCTCGATGGCGAGGCCCTCGCCGTCGGCGGGGGCGCGGGCGGTGCCGATCTCCTTCTTGATGCGCTCGGCGGTGGTCTCGCCGATGAGGAGGTTATGGTGGCGGCGCATGTAGGAGATGATGCTGTCGTCCATCTTGTCGCCGCCCACGCGCACGGAGCGGCTGTAGACGATGCCGGACAGCGACAGCACCGCCACCTCCGTGGTGCCGCCGCCGATGTCCACCACCATGGAGCCGGTGGGCTCGTGGATCGGCAGCCCTGCGCCGATGGCGGCGGCCATGGGCTCGTCGATCAGCCCCACGCGGCGGGCGCCGGCGTTCAGGCAGCTGTCGTTGATGGCGCGGCGCTCCACGGCGGTGGCGCCGGAGGGCACGCACACGATCACCTTGGGGTTCACGAAGCCCTTGCGGTTGTGGACCTTGCGGATGAAGTGCTTGATCATCTCCTCCGCGACCTCGAAGTCGGCGATCACCCCGTCGCGCATGGGGCGGATGGCCTCCATGTGGCCGGGGGTGCGGCCCAGCATCTGCTTGGCCTCGATGCCCACGGCGTGCACCACCTTGCGCCCGCCGATGTTGCGCAGCGCCACCACGGACGGCTCGTTCAGCACGATGCCCTTGCCCTTCTGGTAGATCAGGCAGTTGGCGGTGCCGAGGTCGATGGCGATGTCGTTGGAGATCACGCCAAAGAGGGAGGAGAGCATAGGCGGCCTTGGGTGTACGTTCGGGGGCGCGGACGACCCCGGGTTGAAGGGCGTGGGCGCTCCCCCGGCGCCCGCACCCCGTCGCGACGGGCCGTCCTGCGGATGGGGCTTCCTGCCCCCCTTGTGTCGGGAGATCAACCCTCGGCGCCCGTCACGCATCGTCGCGGGACGGGGCGGACTCACGCGTCCGACGGCGGTCCCTCGGCCTCGCGCCGCCTGATCCAGGCCCGGGCGAGGAGGCCGGAGCCCAGCCACACCGCCGCCGCCAAGGCCAGCGACACCCAGTGGCCCGCGCCGCCGCCGTTCATCCCGCGCATCACCGCCTGTCCGGCGAAGGCGGTGAGGGCGATCTTTGGCGTGACGCCGATCCCGGTGCCGAGCGCGTAGCCCGTCCAGCTCATGGGCGTGGCCCCCGCCGCCATGTTGACCACGATGAAGGGGGCCGACGGCACCAGCCGCACCACCAGGCTCGCCCAGAAGCCGTGCCGGCCCACCATGTCGATGAAGGCGTTCACCCCGCGCCCCGCGTAGTCGCGCAGGACCCGCGCGCCGAAGCGCCGGCCGAGCGCGAAGCCGATCAGCGACGAGGCCATGGTCCCCGCCCAGGACGCGGCGGACCCGGCCCAGGGGCCGAACACCACCACCGCCGCGGCGATCAGCAGGATCTGCGGCACGCCCAGGAAGGCGAGGAGGCAGAAGCCCGCCACCGCGGCCAGCGGCCCCTCCGGCCCGCCGAGGCCCGCGCCCAGCCACCGCTCCAGCGCCTCGCCGCCGCCCTTGAGCCCCAGCGCCGCCGCGCCGAAGGCGAACACCACCCCCACCCCGCCGAACAGGAGGAAGGTGACGGCGAGCGTGCGCCACGCCTTGGCGTCGAGGTCGGTCAGGGCCCGGAGGAGCGCGCGCATGGGGGCGGGCAGGTACACCAGCGCTGTGATGTCACCAACCTCTGACGGCGACGATCAGATCACCCGGTCGCCGCCGAGATGTCAAATTCATAGAGATAATGCTTCACACCTGCGATCTCGACCGTGAGTTCACTTAATGCAGGTGTGGCCCGTAGGAAAAGTTCTGACTCTCCTACTGGAGGAAGTGAATACGGATTACCTCCGCTCAGGTACTCCTCAGTGTTACCTTCCAGCATTCCAACGTCGATAGACTCAGATCCTACGTGGATAGTCAAATGAGCATCATAGGTTCGATATCTGTAGATAGCCACTGGGCCTTCCGGAGAAAAAGGTGGTGGACCCTCATACGTGCTTGTCACAATAACAGTATCCCTAGACCAGGAGATGACTGCGGTTGGATCGCTCACTATAATTGCACCTAGTCCGCGTCCATAATCGAGATGTGTACCAATTGCATTACCATCATTATCGGTATCAACTACGACCTGAGTGGCAAGAACTGTATGAAGATATCCTCCCGTCGCTCCCGTAGCGACCACCGTCACTCCACCGTCCGTCACCCCTATAGCTGACTGATCCAGCAAATCCGTTCCACCACTTACGCGGATAAAAGCGTTCGCGCTGTCGTAGGCATCTCGAACGGCGATGACGACTATGTGGTCGTCACCGCTCTCTCCATCGATTAAACCCGTTGCAGTTCCAGAAGACGCATCCAGCTGGATATTGTCGTCTCCAGAACCCGAAAGGATAATAATATCCGAGTTCACGCGGAAAGTATCCGCTCCCTTAGTTCCCGCAATCCTTTCAATATTTGTTAGTATATCTACTCCGCCACCAAGCTTGATGACGGATAAACCCTGATCCGTCGTATTGACGTCTATAGTAGTACTTAGAGAGTAGTCCGCTGTATCACCCTTAAGAAGGTCGTCTGCATCTTGCCAGTTTAGAGCATCGTTAGCACCTCCATCGATGATATCGGATCCCATGCTACTCCACACATGATCATTACCAGCGTCACCGTAAATGCGATCCGTTCCACGTCCTCCGTGAATCGTGTCATCACCATCTCCTCCGTAAAGCTGATCAAATTGACCTTCCACATCGGGTGAGAAGTATATGACACCAGTTTTACTCACAGTTGAGTAATCGGCAACAAGACCTAAACTATTAGGAAGGTCCTGATCATCACCATAGATCACATCATTACCTGCTTCGCCGTGAATTATATTAGAAAAACTGTTCCCAACGATACCGTCGCTTGCAGTTGAACCAATAGCATTCTCGATATAAGCCCCAAATGCGATAGAGACGTTCTCCTGCCCGGTGGTATTTATAACCCCATTGGATATCCTAGCGTTCTGATGCTCACCAAGAGAGGAGAAATACCCTGGCCGCAAATCGATATATGCTGAGCCTGCATATTGAACCGCCGTAATCGTGTCGGTTCCGCCCGAATCCCAAATCGTGATTAGGGCATCATAGGTCTCAATCGCACCTTCTTTCAGACGCATGTCGATAAGGCCAAATGCGTCGTGAGAAAAGTCGTTGTAAGTGTCATCCCCAGCATGAGCGCCGGAGGGTCCATACAGTAATTGCAGTGCAGCAATATCGAGCAACTGCAACGAGTATGGGAGTCGGTCTTCACTATTTTGATAGGACATAATAGTGTACTTTGTACTATCAAACACCGTCCCCTTAATTCCACTTTTTGGATCTGTAGAAGCGTCTAATAGCCCAAGAGCGTGGCCCATCTCGTGCAGAATAGTCCGTCCGTCATCCACCCCGTTTAGAAGTAGTATGTCACCTGGCTTACCATGTGATAAATCAATTGGATTATCTATATTCGTCGTAAGGCCACCGGTTAGCTGATGAACAAAAAGTGTCGCCTGCGATGCTATCGTAATTTGTGAAGTTGTGGGATCAGCGCTAGCAATGAAACTCAATCCTATGAAGCTTTCGTAGATAGACGTATCTTTCATAAATACTAATGCGCGAGAGCTAGATGTTGGTGTAAAATTTGCTATTACATCACTATTTGTGCTTGATATTGGTTCATATGGGTAAGCACCATAAACATGGTATGCTGCTGGTAGTTGCGCCGAGGTAGTGTAAATACCGTAAGATAAACTAGTAAGTCCCGCGCGATCATACCTCAGTATAATATCAGTACCTTGATTAATATTTGCGATACTAGACATTTTCAAGCTCCATCAACGCATTTGAAATGCTAGGTTCTCCAGGTCACTCTTAAGAGCATACTTCAAGAGAGTAAACTGGCTAAGTTCTGAACCGTAAGGTTTCAGCTCCAGCGGTAGCACCTCGCGTCCATAAGCTTCGGCTTCGTCGCGGTGACGTGCGAAGCGCCATACTCGGCCCCCGTATTCAGCTGTCACTGTGATATCGTAGGAGCTTCGGATCGAGCCAAACTTTGTGGTCACAAATATTCTGAGTGGGCCTGGATATCCACAAGGGTCCGCCTTCAGCACCGTCTCAAAATCAACACCTTCCAAAAGATTACCGAGTGAGTAGTGCTGAGCGCGCGGCCAGAGAACGTTAACGACGAACCTGACCTCATAAAACCCCTCCGACCAGGTATTCCAATCGTCTTGTGATGAGGGGCGAGCGATCACACAGGTGAGCTGCGGACTCAGCGCCTTGCTGAGGCCTCGTTCCTCAATCGCTGGGGGAGAGATGGCCTCAAAACCCACCATGCGACGCCCTCGTGAAGCTTCTAAAGCGAAGCTACACCTTAATATGAATAGATCAATAGGTCTGATCAGAGTCTAGAGCACGACGATATCGTGACGACGACCGACCCACCCCCGATGGACAAGACGCTTAGAAGCGAGCTGCCCATCTTCGTGAAGGTGGGAGGGGGTGAGAGGGCGAACTCAGCCGCCGGTGCTGCGCACCGTGTAGGTCGCCGTATTGCCCACCGCACTCGCGGCCGAGGTCACCGCGCCCGTCGCCGGGCCGCGGTAGACGGTGGAGGCGGTCACCGCGCCGCCGTTGGTCTGCTGGCCGTTCAGCCCCACCCCGCCGCTGCAGGTGGAGCAGACGGAGCCCTGGATCGCGTTGCCCACGGCGGTGGCCGTCACGTAGCTCTCGCCCCCGCCGCCCCCCGCCAGGAGCGAGGACCGGGCGGTGACCGGGCCGGTGTTCGACTGGTCGACTCCGAGCTCGGTGGTCGCCCCCGCGCTCGACACCGCCACCGAGTTGCCCACGCCGTAGCTGCCCACCGTGGCGGTGTTCCACACGCCCAGCCCGTAGGCCGCGTCCGCCACCACCTCCGCGGTGTTGGTCTGGGCGTGGAGCGTGGTGGAGGTCCCGCCGTCGCTCTCCACCGTCACGTTGTTCGCCGTGGCCGTGGCCTGGCCGACGACCGTGTCGCCGCCGTTCTGCTGCGAGGTGAGGATGGCGCGCACCGCGCCGTCGGCGGTCTGCTCGGTGGTGGCGTTCACCGCCCCGTTCGCCGCCGAGATCGTCACGTCGTTCGCCACCGTCGTCGCCGACGAGCCCGCCAGGTCGTAGACCTCCACGGCGGTGGTCTTGGCGTCGGCGGTGGCCGTGCCGGAGAAGGTCTGGGTGGTGGCCGTGTCGACCACGCCGTTGGTGGTGAGCCAGCCTTGCGTGTTCCCCACCGTCGCCGCGTCGTTGGACACCTGGTCGGTCGGGCCGCCCACGGTGAGCGAGGCCACCGCGTTCAGGGCGCCCGCCGCCGCCTGGCGCGAGGCGCCGCTCAGCCCGCCGCAGCAGGTGGAGGCGGTGGCCGCGTTCCCGCTGGCCGAGCTGGTCACCCCCGCATAGGCGCCGGACGACCCCTTCACCTGCGCCAGGGCCGAGGCGCTCACCGAGGCCTTCAGCTCCTGGCTGCTGGTGAACGACAGGTCCACGCCCTGGCCCGCGGCCGAAGCGATGTTCCCCACCGCCGTGGCGGCGCCCAACGTCTGCTCGGCCGAGTCCACGTGGATCGTCTGGCCGGCGAACACGTCGCCCAGCTGCACCTGCCCGTTGATGACGTCGCGCCCCGGCGAGGCCGGGGCTTGCGCTGCGGCGCTAGTAGCGGCCGCGAGCAGCGTGCACGTCAGGATCGCGACGGTCGCTCCAGCGGGACGGGTCTTCGCGGCTGCGCGCATTGTTCTGGTCCAGGTTGTTGTAGGCGGGCGTGAAGCCGCCGGTGCCGCCGGTGACGCCCAGGGGATCGACGCCCATGCAGGCGTGCGGCCCGGGCGCGCCGTAGAGGTTGGCCGTCATCTCCGCCACGCCGCGCTCGATCAGCGAGCGCACGGCCAGCTGCACCGGCTCCAGCGCGCCTTCGCCCGCCGAGACGTTGATCACGTTAGAGTCGAAGAACTTGAAGAAGCCGACGCCCACCTCGCGGCCGATGATCTGCTTCTGGTAGGAGATGACGTCCACCACCTCCAGCGTCTTGGACTCCACCAGGCGCAGGTCGATGGCCACGTTCATCACGTACATCTTGCCGGTGAGCTGGCCGGAGCCCCTGGTGGCGTCCTGCTTGCCGCCCTGCGCGTCCAGGCCCGACGAGCGGATGTTGTAGTTCAGCTCGGTGATGCCGCCCACCACGTAGAAGTCCGAGCCGGGAAACTGGCCAGCCAGGATCTTGCGGTACTCCTTGGAGCCGCCGCCGTCCCCGCCGTCGGAGATCAGCTTGTTGTTGGCGTACTTGAGCTCCAGCTCGCTGACGCTGGTGTCGTAGCGCTCCACCATGGGCATGCCGGCCTTGCCGAAGGCGGTCATGGCCATGAGCGAGGCGCCCTGCGTCACCTGCCGGCCGCCGTTGTCCTCGGCCTTGCCCGTGTAGTCGGCGATGCGGCCCACCGCCACGTGGGGGGCGTGCAGCCCGTACTTGCGGGCGTAGTCGCCCAGGCACACTAGCGCGGTGGAGTAGGGGGTGGCGTTGGTGGTCACCGGCGCGTTGCCGATGGGGTGCGCGTACAGCCCGTCGGGCCCGGCCACGGGCGAGATGCAGCCCGCGAGCGTGAGGCCCGTCGCGCAGAGCGCGGCGGTGGTGCGCAGGCCGCGCTTGAGGTCACTCACCGCCGTTCGTCCCATCGATGTCGACCTTGCCGTTGAGCACCGTCTTCGCCGTGACCGCGCCGTTGTTGATCTGGGTGGAGTTCACCACCACCGTGTTGTTCGAGCCCTGGACCGAGACCACCAGGTTGTTGCCGACCGCCGTGGCCGCCGCGCCCAGCGCGCCCACGCCGCCGTAGGTGTCGCCCGCACCGCCCGTGCGGCGGCTGTAGAAGACGCTCTGGTCGTCACCGACCCGCGTCACCCCGTCGACCACCACGTGGTTGCCGCTGGCGTCCACCGCGCGGCTGACGTTGACCTGCCGGCTCAGCTCGCCCGAGCTCATCCCGTAGCCCGCGTTGAAGGCCGAGCCGCCGCCGTTCGACTGCGCCGCGGCCGCGCCCGCCGACAGGAGCGCGAGGGCGCCTGCGAGGACGGGAAGGGGGGCTGAAGCCATGTGGCGCGCGCTCCGGCCGGTCCGGTCGCGAGCCGGGGCCTTCCCCCGGGTCATGCCACGCCACCCCTTAACCAAGACAAAACGGCGGCCGGGGCGTGTGCGGGCGGGCGTTCACGTCTATGTCGCAAGCGATGCGCGACGCCGTCCGCCTGCACCGCGAGCCCGATCCGCCGCGCGCTCCCGCGCCGGGGCCGGGCGGCCGCGGTCCTCCCGGCGGCGGGGGGCGGGGACCTCAGCGCTCCGAGCCCGCCATCCGCGCGCCCTGGCCCGCCCTGGCGCTGGCCGGGCTGCTGCCCCTGGCCTTCGCCCTGCAGCAGGTCGGCGGCGACCCGGCCGCCCTGGCCGACCGCTTCGGCTTCCACCCCGCCGCGCTGCGCACGGGTGGGTGGACGGGGTTGTTCACCGCGCTCTTCGTCCATACGGGGTGGATGCACGTGCTCCTGAACGCGCTGGCGGCGCTGGCCTTCGGCGCGCCCGTGGCCAGGCGCTTCGGAACGGCGGCGGCGGGCGCGGCGGCGTTCGGGCTCTTCTTCATGCTGTGCGGCGTCACCGCCTCGCTCGGCTTCGCGCTGTGGCCGGGAGCGGAGAGGGCGGTGCTGGTGGGCGCGTCCGGCGGCGTGGCGGGGCTGATGGGGGCCGCGTCGCGCATGGCGCCCCCCGCGACGGGGCGGCTCGCGCCCTTCCTCAGCTCGCCCGTGCTGACCATGGCGGGCGCGTGGCTCGCGGTGAACCTCCTGTTCGCCCTGACCGGGATGGGGATGGGGAGCGGCTCCGCGCCGGTCGCGTGGCAGGCGCATCTCGTGGGCTACGCGGCGGGGCTGGTGCTCATCGCACCCGCGCTCAGGCTCGCCCGGGGCCGCCGCGCCGGCTGATCCGACGTCGGACGGGCGCTCCGCCCTTGACGTGGGCGGATGGGGGGCTATCTTCCGCTCCTCAATCGACAGGCTTCGATCTGAAAGGGGCACGCCTCGGCGGCCTCCCGAAGCTTTTCGCGTCCGTCCGGGTGCTTCCTGGAAGGTTTCGCGGAAGTGGTTGACGCGAGGATCGGTGGTCTGTAGATCGCCGCCTCCGCCGGTCGGGCGTTAAACGATGGACTGGTCTTTCGAGGCGGGTTCGCGGTCTTTGACATTGTTTGATTGGGAAGGGGACACGCGGGCGGCGGGGTCTTACG
>CAXSHO010000068.1:0-16728 GCA_964237305.1 uncultured Caulobacteraceae bacterium | reverse complement strand
ACCGGTAACCGACAATGCGGGCGGCATTGCCGAAATGGCGGGCCTGCCCGACGAGGTTCGCCATTCCACCGACGCGCTGGACGCGGTGGGCAACACCACCAAGGCGGTGACCAAGGGCTACGCCATCGGCTCGGCGGGCCTGGGCGCGCTGGTGCTGTTCTCCGCCTACACGCAGGACCTGCACTTCTTTTCGGACAACGCCGCGCCCGGCACCTTCTTCTACGGGCTGGCGGGGCGGATCAGCTTCGACCTGTCCAACCCGTTCGTCATCGTGGGCCTCCTGTTCGGCGGCCTCCTGCCCTTCCTGTTCGGCGGGATGAGCATGACGGCGGTGGGCCGCGCCGCGGGCGCGGTGGTGGAGGAGGTGCGTCGCCAATTCCGCGAGAACCCCGGCATCATGACCTACGAGACCAAGCCGGACTATGCGCGGGCGGTGGACATCCTCACCCGTGCGGCGATCCGGGAGATGATCGTCCCCTCGCTCCTGCCGGTGCTCTCGCCCATCGTGCTGTTCCTGGCGGTGCTGCCCCTGCCGGGCGGCGGCAAGGCGAACGCCTTCGCGTCGCTGGGCGCCATGCTCATCGGCGTGATCGTCACCGGCCTGTTCGTCGCCATTTCCATGACCTCGGGCGGCGGCGCGTGGGACAACGCCAAGAAGTACATCGAGGAGGGCAACTACGGCGGCAAGGGATCGGAGGCCCACAAGGCGGCGGTGACCGGCGACACCGTCGGCGACCCCTACAAGGACACCTCCGGCCCCGCGGTGAACCCGATGATCAAGATCACGAACATCGTGGCGCTGCTGCTGCTGGCGGTGCTCGCCAAGGGCGTCTTCGGCTGACCGCCGCGCACGTGTGAAACGGCGAAGGGGCGCTCCGGCCGGAGCGCCCCTTCTGCATTCAGACCCGCCGCGGCGCGGTCAGCGGCCGGCGCCGCGCGCCTGCCCGGGGTCGATGTTTTGCGGGAGGTTGCCGCCGCCGCGCCCGATGGTGCCGAGAATCTGCTCCACCCAGTTCAGCTGGCGGCCGCGGGTGGGCGTCTCGCGTCCGTCGTAGGCGACGCGGAAGCCGTCCTTCAGCTTGTAGCTCTTCACCTCCGCCACCTTCTCGTCCTTGTCGAAGGAGATGGCGACGACGTCGCGCGAGGTCACGCGGGGCTTGAGGTAGGCCTCCCGCTCCATCGTCTGGCTGATGTAGTAGAAGGTCGGGTCGCCGAACGAGGACTGCGAGGTGGGCGAGCCCAGCTTCGCCAGCACGGTGGAGCGCGTGTCCACCCCCACCTTGGTGTCCGCCGGCTTCTCGTCCCGCGCCTGGAAGCCGTTGTAGCTCGTCACGGGCGCGCAGGCGGCGGCCCCCGTCACGAGGGCGGCGGCGAGGAGGAGGGCCGGGACGCGGGACATGGGCGCAACTCGCGGAGAGACGGCGACGCGGACGGGGGCTCCGCAGTCGGAAGGGCTTTGACCTAGCGCCCCGGGGCGCCTAGTTCAACGCGACCGCCTTGTGGCCTCGCGTCGCGGCGGAACGAGGGCCGACCGCGCACACGCCATGCTGAACCGGCTGTTCCGTCAGAACCCCGCCTACGCCGCCGGCCAGGCGCTCTACGCCGCCGCCGCCGCCAAGGCGCGCGACCCGGCCTTCTACGCGGCCGCCCACGCGCCGGACACGGTGGAGGGGCGCTTCGAACTCTACATGATCCACGTGATCCTCATCGTCCTGCGGCTGCGCGGCCACGGGGCGCGGGCGCAGGAGACCAGCCAGGTGATGTTCGACGCCTTCCTGCGCGGCCTGGACGACGCCATGCGCGAGATGGGCGTCGGCGACCTCTCCGTCGGCAAGAAGATGCGAAAGCTGGGAGAAGCCTTCTACGGCCGCGCCAAGGCCTACGCCTCGGCGGTGGACGCTCCCGCCGAGCTGACGCCGCTGGTGCGCCGCACGCTCTACGCCGATCAGGAGGGCGAGGGGGCCGACGCCGACGCCGCGGTGGTGGCGGGCTACGTCGCCCGCGCGCATCTGGCCCTGGCGGCCCAGCCGCTGGAGGCGCTGCTGGAGGGGCGGGCGACCCTGGCGGAGCCGGTGACGTGAACGCGCCGGCCTGGTCGCTCCCCCTGCGCCTGTCGGAGGTGCAGCGCGGCCCGCGCACGGTGAGGCTCGACGCCGACGAGCCCGCCCGCGCCCGCGTCGCCGCCCTGCTGGACCTTCCCTCGCTGTCGCGGCTGGTGGCGGAGGCCACCGTCCGCCCCTGGCTGGACGGGGCGGAGGTCCACGCCCGCTGGAGCGCCGACTTGCGGCAGACCTGCAGCGTCTCCGCCGAGCCGTTTCACAACCCGCTCGCGGGCGAGTTCACGGTGCGCGCCGTTCCCGCCGACAGCCGCGCGGCGCCGTCGCCGGAGTCGGAGGTCTCCGTCGACCCCGACGCGGAGGACCCGCCGGACGTGCTGGAGGGCGAGACGCTGGACGTGGCGGGCTACGTCGTGGAGCACCTCGCGCTGGCGCTGGACCCGTTCGCCCGCGCGCCCGGGGCCGAGTGGACCCCGCCCTCCGAGCCGGCCGAACCCTCGCCCTTCGCCAAGCTGGCGGCCCTCAAGCCGCGCGAGTAGAGCGATCACCATACGTTGCGCGGCGGGCGCCGCCGGGTAAGGTCCGCCGCCTCCGGGGGCGTGGCCTCGGCGTTCCGGCGTTCCTCCCCCTGTGACCGACACCGCTTCCGCTCCCTCCGGAGCTCCCCTCGTCATCTCCGTGGACGCCATGGGCGGCGACCACGGCCCCGCGGTGTTCGTCGCAGGCGTGGCGCTCGCGGTGCGGCGGCTGCAGGGGCGGCCGGTGCGGTTCCTGCTGCACGGCGACGCCCACGCGCTCGAAGCGGAGCTGGCCCGGCGCACGCTGGTCGCCCAGCACAGCGAGGTGCGGGGCGCCGACAAGGTCATCGCCGCCGACGAGAAGCCCGCCCAGGCGCTCCGCCGCGGCAAGGGCTCGAGCCTCTGGAACGCGGTGGAGGCGGTGAAGACAGGCGAGGCGGCCGCCGCGGTCAGCGGCGGGAACACGGGCGCGCTGATGGCGGTGTCCAAGCTGCAGCTGCGCATGATGGGCGCGCTCGACCGCCCGGCGATCGTGGCGAGCTGGCCCACGCTCAAGGGCGTCACCGCCGTCCTGGACGTGGGCGCCAACATCGACTGCGACGCCGACATGCTGGTGCAGTTCGCCATCCTGGGCGAAGCGTTCCACTGCGCGGTGCACGGGCGCAGGGAGCCGGGCGCCGCCCTCCGCTCGTCCGTGGGCATCCTCAACGTCGGCTCGGAGGAGGCCAAGGGCCATGCGGAGGTGCGGGAGGCGCATCGGCTTCTGCGCGAACTCGGCCTGGACATCGACTATCGCGGCTTCGTCGAGGGCAACGACATCGCCAAGGGCACGGTGGACGTGGTGGTCACCGACGGCTTCACCGGCAACGTGGCGCTGAAGACGGCGGAGGGCATGGCGCGGTTCTTCGCCACGACGCTCCGCGGGACGCTCACCTCGTCGGCCCTGGCCACGGCCGGGGCCTTCGTCGCCTCCGGCGCGCTCGGGCGCATGCGGTCGCGGCTGGACCCCTCCTCGGTGAACGGCGGACCGCTGCTGGGGCTGAAGGGCACGGTGGTGAAGAGCCACGGGGGCGCGGACGCGGCGGGGGTCGCCAACGCGCTCGTGATCGCCGCCGACCTCGCCGGTTCGGACTACCTCCGCCAGATCGAGCGCAACCTCGCCGCCTTCGAACGCACCTCCGCGGACAAGCCGGCCGAGACCGCCGCGTGATCCGCAGCGTCGTCACGGGCGTGGGCGCCCGGCTGCCGGACAGGGTCGTCACCAACGCCGAGCTGGCCGAGCGGGTGGACACCTCCGACGACTGGATCCGCGAGCGCACCGGCATCCTCGAACGGCGGCAGGCCGCGGAGGGCGAGACCACCAGCGACCTCGCCGCCGCCGCCGCGCTGCAGGCGCTGGCCGCGGCCGGCCGCACGCCGGCGGAGGTGGACCTGATCATCGTGGCCACCACCACCGCCGACCTGACCTTCCCCGCCTGCGCCGCCGCCGTTCAGCGCAAGATCGGCGCGCCCGTGGGCGTGGCCTTCGACGTGCAGGCGGTGTGCTCCGGCTTCGTCTACGCCATGACCGTGGCCGACGGCTTCACCGCCCGGGGCCACAGCCGGTGCGCGCTGGTGATCGGTGCGGAGACCATGACGCGCCTGATGGACTGGACCGACCGCGGCACCTGCGTCCTGTTCGGCGACGGGGCGGGCGCGGTGGTGCTGGAGCCGGCGGAGGGGGAGGGGACCACCGCCGACCGCGGGCTCCTCGGCTTCGCGCTGCGCTGCGACGGGACCAAGCAGGACATGCTGTACGTGGACGGCGGCCCCTCCACCACGGGAACCACGGGCCACCTGCGCATGGCGGGCCAGCAGGTCTTTCGCCACGCGGTGGTCAACATCGCCGAGGCGGTGGAGGCGGCGGCCGCGCAGGCCGGCGTGGAGGTGGCGGCGGTGGACTGGTTCATTCCCCACCAGGCCAACCAGCGGATCCTGCAAGGCGTCGCGCATCGTCTGGGCGTGGCGGAGGCGAAGGTGATCTCCACGGTGGCGCGCCACGCCAACACCTCGGCGGCCTCCATCCCGCTGGCGTTGGCGGAGGGGATCGCCGACGGGCGCATCCGGCCGGGCCAGCTGCTGCTGATGGAGGCCATGGGCGGCGGGCTCACCTGGGGCGCCTGCGTGCTGCGCCTCTGACGAGGTGCGGCGTTCCGCGCCGAAGCCGTTGACTTGACGTGCTTTCGTCCAGCGTGCAGCCATGGGTGCGAACGACGGCGGGGGCCCTGGACATGTCTGAAGGTGCTGTGACCCGGGCCGACCTCACCGACGCGGTGCTGCAGGAGGTGGGGCTCGCCCGGCAGGAGTGCGCGGGCCTGGTCGATCACGCGCTGGAGCTGGTGGCGCGGTCGCTGGAGGACGGCGAGCAGGTCAAGCTGTCCGGCTTCGGCGTGTTCCAGGTGCGCGACAAGCGCGCGCGCGTGGGGCGCAATCCCAAGACGGGCGTGGCGGCGGAGATCACGCCCCGCCGCGTCATCAGCTTCCGCGCCTCGCAGCTGCTGAAGGCGAAGGTGGAGTCGGCGCACGCCGAGCCGCTGTCCGACGCGGGCTCGGGCGACCCGCCGTGACCACGGCCGTGCGGAAGGGCCCGGAGGCGTTCCGCACGATCTCGGAGGCGTCGAGCGAGCTGGGCGTTCCCCAGCACGTGCTGCGTTTCTGGGAGACGAAGTTCGCCTTCGTGCGCCCCACCAAGCGCGCGGGGGGCCGCCGCTTCTACCGCCCGCAGGACCTGCAGGTGCTGCGGGGCGTGCGCACCCTGCTGCAGGAGGAGGGCTACACGATCAAGGGCGTGCAGAAACTCCATCGCGAGGGCGGGATGCGCCGCCTGGCGGCCGCCGCGGGGCTGGAGGGCGCGGCGGCGGCGGCCCTCGTCAGCGAGCCGCCCGCCGGCCCCGGCCTGGAGGGCGAGCCGGCGGCGGATGGCGACACCGCGGAGGCGTGGTCCGCGCCGCCCCCGCGCCAGGCCCTCGACGCCGGTGCGCACAGGCGCCTGTCGCAGGTGCTGCGCGACCTGGAGGGGGCGAAGGCGGAGATCGACGCGCTGCTGGGCGAGGGAGCGGATTGACGATTGCCTCGCCGGGAGCGCTCGCCTAGAAGCGCCGTCCGGCCGGAGCGTAGCGCAGCTTGGTAGCGCACTTGACTGGGGGTCAAGGGGTCGCAGGTTCAAATCCTGTCGCTCCGACCAGCCTTTCCCCAATCGTCAGCGACCGCCGCCTTCGTGCGGCTCGGTGTTCATCCAGCGGATCAGCGGGATGAGCGGCACGCCCCACAGCACGCCCGCCACCAGGAAGTAGAGCGTGCGCCAGAGCGTGCTGTCGGGGAGCCGATCGGCCAGGGCCGCCACCACCGCGACATAGGCCGCGAGGAAGGCGAGCACCCCCACCGATCCCACCAGCTTGCGCAGGCGCGCGGGCAAGGCGGGTCAGCGCGCCGGGCGGCGGAACAAGCCGAGCACGAACAGGAGGATCACCGCACCGGCCGTGGACGCGATCAGGCTGTACCACCAGCCCGTGGCGTCCGAGTGCAGGACGTTGCGCGCGAGCCAGCCGCCGACGAAGGCGCCCAGGAGGCCGACCACGAGGTTGGTGATGATGCCGTGATGACGGTTGAGGAGCTGCTCGGCGATCCAGCCCGCAAGGACACCGATCACGATCGCCCCGATGACTCCGACACCGCTCATCGCCCGCTCCCACCCGTCGCAGCCGAGCGTCAAACACCCGCCCCCGGCAGCGGTTCCGCCGCCGCCGCGGCGTGGACGGGGTCAGGCGCAGGGCGTAGGGGAGCGCATGAAGTGGGGTTACAACGCCGAGCGTTCGTACAGCGTGGCGGCGTGGCTGTTCGCGGTGGCGGCCCTCGTCGTCGCGCTCGTGGTGGTGGGCGGCGCGACCCGCCTGACGGGCTCGGGACTGTCCATCGTCGAGTGGCGGCCGGTGACGGGCGTCGTCCCGCCGCTGACCGTGCAAGGCTGGCAGGCCGAGTTCGCGAAGTACCGGCACATCCCCCAGTACGCGCAGGTGAACCTCGGCATGAGCCTGGGCCGGTTCCAGGCGCTCTACTGGTGGGAGTGGGGCCACCGGCTGCTGGCGCGGTTGGTGGGCTTCGTCTTCCTGGCGCCGCTGCTGGTCTTCGCCGTGACGCGCCGCATCCCCAAGCGGCTGGTCTGGCGCTGCGGCGTGATCTTCGGGCTGGGGGCGCTGCAGGGGCTTGTCGGCTGGTGGATGGTGGCCAGCGGGCTCGTCGACCGGGTCTCCGTGGCGCCCGAGCGGCTGGCGACGCACCTGGGCCTCGCCTTCCTGCTCTACGCCGCCTGCGTCTGGACGGGGCTGGAGGCGTGGTTCGGCCGGGGCCGCAGCGCTTACGAGCCCGGCCGCAAATGGGCCTGGGGCGCGCCCGCGCTGCTGGCGCTCACCTACATCCAGTGCCTCCTGGGCGCCCTGGTGGCGGGCTCGCACGCCGGGCTGATCGACGGCGACTGGCCGCTGATGGCCGGCCGCGTGTTCCCGGAGGGCTACCTGGCGGTGGGGCAGGGGCTGTCGGGCTCGCTGCTGCACAGCCTGCCCGCCGTGCAGTTCAACCACCGGCTCACCGCCTACGCTTTGTTCGCCGCGGCGTTCGCCTTCGCGGCGATCACCACCGCCAACCGCTACATGGCGGGACCCGTGCGGCGGCTCGCCTGGATCTTCGCGGGCGTGGTCACCGCGCAGGCCGCGCTGGGGGTGTTGACGCTGCGCCTGGGCGACCCGCTGTGGCTGGCGGCGACGCACCAGCTGGGAGCGGTGGCGCTGCTCACCACGGCGGTCGGCCTGGCGTGGCGGACACGCCGGAACTGACGGTATGCGGATACCTAAGTCGGTAAGTTGAGGCCGGCTAAGGCTTTGCGCACGTCGATGGCGACGCCACGCGCTTGACCGGCGCCCATGCGGCGGGTATCAGCCCCCCTCCGCCGCCGACCCTCACGGGCGGCCGGCTCCTCAGTCACGGACCCCTCCGATGCACACCAAGACGACGGCTTCGCTGAAGCCGGCGGATGTCGAGAAGAAGTGGATCGTGGTGGACGCGCAGGACGCCGTGGTCGGCCGCCTCGCCTCGTTCATCGCCATGCGCCTTCGCGGCAAGCACCGCCCCGACTACACGCCCAACGTCGATTGCGGCGACCACGTGGTGGTGGTGAACGCCGACAAGGTGCGCTTCACCGGCCGCAAGCTTCAGCAGCAGGTCTACCACCGCCACACGGGCCACCCGGGCGGCATCAAGACGGTCACCGCCGAGAAGCAGCTGAACGGCCGCTTCCCCGAGCGCGTGCTGCAGAAGGCCGTGGAGCGCATGCTGCCCAAGGAGAGCCCGCTGGCCCGCGCGCAGATGACCCACCTCCACGTCTTCGCCGGCGGCGACCACGGCCACGCCGCCCAGACCCCCCAGCCGGTGTCGTTCGCCGAGCTGAACTCCAAGAACGTGCGGAGCGCCTGAGCATGACCGACGTCGCTCCCGAACAGGACACCTCCACCCGCAACCCCGACACGCGAGGACAAGGGTTCGACGCCCTGGCCGGCCTCGGCACGCAGGGTGCGGACTCCGCCTCCGTCGGCGGCACGCACATCGCGCGCGTCTACGAGCAGAAGCTGGACGCCCAGGGCCGCGCCTACGCCACCGGCAAGCGCAAGAACGCCATCGCCAAGGTGTGGCTGAAGCCCGGCTCCGGCCGCATCGTCATCGTGGGCGGCGACGCCAAGCGCGCGGCGGTGCTGAAGACGCGCCGCAACCGCGCGCAGAACGACCCGGACAAGGGCGCGGTGAAGGCCGCCGACGTGGCCGCCGGCCGCGAGCGCGACCTCCAGACCTACTTCGCCCGGCCGGTGCTGCAGATGGTGGTGGAGCAGCCGCTCATCCTGTCCGACCGCCGCACGCAGTTCGACGTCTACGTCAGCGTGGAGGGGTCCGGCCTCTCCGGCCAGGCGGGCGCGATCCGCCACGGCATCTCCAAGGCGCTGACCTACTACGAGCCGGGCCTGCGCGCGGTGCTGAAGCCGCACGGCCTGCTCACCCGCGACCCGCGCGTGGTGGAGCGCAAGAAGTACGGCAAGGCCAAGGCCCGCCGGTCGTTCCAGTTCTCCAAGCGCTAGACCGCTACGAGGAACGCGGTTCGGGAGGGCGCTCCGGGAGACCGGGGCGCCCTTTCCGTTCGAGGAGGCCGCCATGGCGCTGCGCGTGTTCATCGACGGCGAGGCGGGCACCACGGGCCTGCAGATCCGCGAGCGCCTCGCCGCCCGCGCGGACGTGGAGCTGCTCGCCATCGCGCCCGGCCGCCGCAAGGAGGCCGCCGCCCGCGCCGAGCTCCTGAACGCGGCGGACGCGGTGATCCTCTGCCTGCCGGACGAGGCGGCGCGCGAGGCGGTGGCGCTGGTCGAGCGCCCCGGCGTAAAGGTGATCGACGCCTCCACCGCCCACCGGACCCGTCCCGGATGGGCCTACGGCTTCCCCGAGTTGTCGCCGGCGCACCGGGAGGCGGTGGCGGGCGCCTCGCGCGTGTCCAACCCCGGCTGCTATCCCACGGGCTTCCTGGCGCTGGTGCGGCCGCTGGTGCAGGCCGGCCTCGTCCCCACCGGCTGGCCCGCGACGGTCAACGCCGTCAGCGGCTACACCGGCGGCGGCCGCGCCATGGTGGCGGAGTTCGAGGAGGCGGCCCCGCCCGGCCCCGCCACCTACCGGCTCTACGGCCTGCACCTCGCCCACAAGCACGTCGACGAGATGCGCCTCCATGCCGGGCTCCTGCACGACCCGCTGTTCGCCCCGAGCGTCGGCCGCTTCGCCCAGGGCATGCTCGTGGAAGTCCCGCTCCAGCTCTGGGCGCTGCCCGGCGCGCCCACGGTGGCGCAGGTGCACGCCGCACTGGCCGACGCCTATGCGGGATCGCGCTTCGTGGAGGTGGTCGGCCTGGCGGAGGCGCGCAGTCTGACCACCCTCGACCCCGAGGCGCTGAACGGGACAAACCGGCTGCAGCTCTTCGTGTTCGGCTCGGAGGAGACGCGGCAGGCGCGGCTGGTCGCCCGGCTGGACAACCTGGGCAAGGGCGCCGGGGGGGCGGCGGTGCAGAACCTGAACCTGATGTTCGGCCTGGACGAAGACGCCGGACTTTAGCGCGCCTTGGGAGCGGGGCAGGGCGCCGCCTTCGCGTCGCCGTCGAAGCCGGCCGGCAGCGGCAAGCCCAGCTCAGCCTTCAACGCGGCGTCCGAGTTGCTGAAACAGGCCTTGGACCGGAGGTGGCCCTTCACCTCGAACGTCTCCTCCGCGAAGTCCGGATCGAGCACCAGCTGCAGGAGGGTGAAGTCGACATGGGCGGGGTCGGGCATGGTCTCGGCCTCACCCATGTCACGGCGGGCGGTGACGATCACCGTCTCCAGGCGGCCGTTCACCCGGGCGTGGGCGAAGCGGACGCTCTTGATCTGGTCCTCCCCCGTATGCGGCACGTCGATGATCGTGTTCTCCCACGGGCTCTGACCGTGAGCCTCGTCGCCGGTGGCGAAGCGCACCAGCGACCAGCCCTCGTCGGGCTTGGGCCGACGCAGCATGACCATGTAAGCCGTGTACGCGCCGCTGGCGGTCTCGGTGTTCGGAGCGGCCATCCCGACCAGCCCCGTGCGGCCGTCGGGCGAGAAGGCCGCCAACACGTTGGCGCCCGAGTGCAGCGCGATCGGGCGCACCGCCGTCAGCTGCGGCCAGCCGAGCGCGGCGGCGAGCGCGAGGGCGAGCATCAGGCCGGCTCGGCCGTGTCTGAGCGCACCTTCACGTAGCTGCCGGGTGCGTCCTCGATCACGCCGAGCGGGCCGGCGGCGGGGTTACGGGCCGCCACCTTGGCGCCCGAGCGCTCGGCCAGCCACGCCGCCCAGTGCGGCCACCAGCTGCCCCTGTGCTCCTCTGCGCCCGCGAGCCAGTCCTCCACGGCGTCGGGCAGGGCAGGGTTGGTCCAGTGCTGGTACTTGTTCGGGCTCGGCGGGTTGACCACGCCCGCGATGTGGCCGGAGCCCGCCAGGGTGAAGGTGGCGCCGCCCCCGAACAGCTTCGCGCCGCGGTAGACCGAGCGCATGGGCGCGATGTGGTCCTCGCGGGAGGACTGCACGTAGACCGGGATCGTCACCGCGCCCAGGTCCAGCGGCGCGCCGCCCACCTCCAGCTCTTTCCGGGCCAGCTTGTTGGACTGGTAGAAGTCGCGCAGGTAGCTCATGTGCAGCGTCTTGGGCATGCGCGTCTGGTCCGAGTTCCAGAACAGGAGGTCGAAGGCGGCGGGCTCCTTGCCCATAAGGTAGTTGTTGACGAAGAAGGACCAGATCAGGTCGTTGCCGCGCAGCGCGTTGAACGTGTCGGCCATGGCGGCGCCCGGCAGCACGCCCCCCGCCGCGTCCATCCGCGTCTCCAGTTCGGCCAGCCATCCGTCGTTGGTGAAGAGGAGGAGGTCGCCCGCCTCTGCGAAGTCCTGCTGCGCGGCGAAGAAGGTCGCGGAGCCGACGGCCGGCACGTCGTGCGCGGCCATGTGCGCCAGCGTGGAGGCGAGGAGCGTGCCGCCGATGCAGTAGCCCACCGTGTTCACGTGGGGCGATCGGGTCTGGCGGATCACCGCGTCGACGGCGGCGTAGGCCCCCTCGCGCATGTAGTCCTCGAACGTCTTGTCCTTCAGCTCGGGGCCGGGGTTCACCCAGCTCGTCACGAAGACGGTGAAGCCCTGGCCCGTCAGCCAGCGGATCATCGAGTTCTCGGGCTTGAGGTCCAGAATGTAGTACTTGTTGATCCAGGGCGGCAGGATCAGGAGCGGCGTCTCGTAAACCTCCTTCGTCGTGGGCGAGAACTGCAGGAGCTGGAACAGGTCGTTCTGGAACACGACCTTGCCGGGGGCGGTGGCGACGTTCTCGCCCACGGTGAAGCGGGAGTAATCGGTCTGGCTGATGGCGAGCTGCCCGCCGCCGCGGGCGAGGTCGGCCGCGAAGGCCTGCGCGCCCTTGACCAGGCTCTCGCCGTGGGTGGCCGCCGCCTCCCGCAGGGCGGCGGGATTGGAGAGCAGGAAGTTGGACGGCGAGAAGGCGTCCGTCATCATCTTGGTGAAGAACGCAACGCGCCGCCGGGTGAGCGCGTCGCCCACCTCCACATCGGCCACGAGGCCGTTCAGCCACTCCGCCGAGATCAGGTAGCTCTGCTTCATGACGTCGAAGACGGGGTTGTCGCTCCAGTCGGGGTCGCGGAAGCGCTTGTCGCCCTTGGCGGGCGTGACGGCGGGCTCGGGCGCGCCCCCGGCCATGCGGTCGGCCGTGACCTTCCACAGGTCCATGTAGCGCTCGAACAGCCGGGCCTGAGCGGCGACGAGCTGGTCGGGCTGGGAGGCGAGCTTTTGCGCCACCTCGCCCAGGGCGGGGGCGATGTGGAAGGGGTCGGCCGAGCCCGATGCGCCGCCGCGGGTGAGGGCCGCCCCGGCCAGGGCCGCCTGGGCGGTCATCGACGCCTTGGCCAGGTTCAGCGACAGCGCCTCCAACGCCTGGCGCTGCTCGGGCTTCAGGAGCTCGGTCCAGGCCTGCACGGCGTGGACGGACGGAGGGCCGAGCGCTGCGGGCCCGACGGCGGGGGGGTCGCGCGGCTCGCGGCGGGGCGCCTCGGGCGGGCGGGCGGCGTCGTCGGCCATGGTCGGTCCTCCGCGGCGGCCCCGCCTTGCGGCCGCGGGGCCGGGCGGAGCTCTCTTTCTCGCCCGGGGATCATCGCATAAGACCGGGCGGATGGAGAACGTGCGTCGTCCGCTTTGGATCATGGCCGTCGCCGCCGCGGCGCTGTCCGGCTGCGCCGACTATTCGCGGCTGCAGGCGCTGGCCCCCTCGGGCGTCGACGGGACCAGCGCGGCGGCGGGGGCGGTCCGTTCGGCGCAGGCCTCCCGCCCCGCCTATCCCGACCTCGCCCGCCTGCCGCCCAGGCCCGCCGACCTCCGCGCGCCAGCGGCCTACGGGGCGGCGGCCGGCGAGCTGCGCGGCGGTCGGGCGTCGCTGGAGGGCTGGCGCACGCAGAACCCGCCTCTGGTGGACGATGTGGAAGGCTTCGCCGCCGCCGAGCAGGGCCGCATCCCCCCGTCGCAGCGCGACGCCCCGGCGGCGGAGCAGGCCGCCCGGTCCGCCGCCTGGGCCGCACAACTGCGCGAGGCCGCCAAGCCGCCCCCGCCGCCGGGAGGCTGACCCGGTGTCGCCCGAGTTCCACAAGATCCGCCGGCTGCCGCCGTACGTCTTCGAGGAGGTGAACCGCCTCAAGGCGCGGCTTCGCGCGGGCGGGGCCGACATCATCGACTTCGGCATGGGCAACCCGGACATGCCCACGCCGCCGCACATCGTCGACAAGCTGATCGAGACCGCGCGCGACCCCAAGAGCGGCCGCTACTCGGCCAGCAAGGGCATCCCGGGCCTGCGCCGCGCCATGGCGGGCTACTACGCCAAGCGCTTCGGCGTGGAGCTCGACCCCGATACGGAGGTGGTGGCCACGCTGGGCTCCAAGGAGGGGTTCGCCAACCTCGCCCAGGCTCTGACCGCGCCCGGCGACACGGTGATCTGCCCCAACCCGGCCTACCCGATCCACGCCTACGGCTTCATCATGGCGGGCGGGGTGATCCGCCACGTGCCGGCGCTGAGCCCCGAGCAGTACCTCTCCGGCATCGACCGGGCGGTGCGCAACTCCGCCCCGTCGCCCACCATCCTGATCCTTAGCTACCCGTCCAACCCCACCGCGCAGTGGGTGGACCTCGCCTTCTACGAGGAGGCGGTGCGGCTGGCGAGGAAGCACGAGCTCCTGATCCTGTCGGACGTCGCCTACTCGGAGATCTACTTCGACGAGCCGCCTCCCTCCGTGCTGCAGGTGGCCGGCGCCAAGGAGATCGCGGTGGAGGTGAACAGCCTCTCCAAGACCTACGCCATGGCGGGCTGGCGCGTAGGCATGGTGGTGGGCAACGCCCGGATCTGCGCGGCGCTGGCGCGGGTGAAGAGCTACCTGGACTACGGCGCCTTCACCCCCGTGCAGGTGGCCGCCGCCGCCGCGCTGAACGGGCCGCAGGACTGCGTGGCCGCCATCCGGGCGACCTATCACAGCCGCCGCGACTGCCTGGTGGAGAGCTTCGGCCGCGCGGGATGGACCATCCCCAAGCCCCGCGCCTCCATGTTCGCCTGGGCGCCCCTGCCGGAGCGGTGGGCGGAGGCGGGCAGCCTCGCCTTCTCCAAGCGGCTGATGGAGGAGGCGGGCGTGGCCGTCGCCCCGGGCGCGGGCTTCGGCGAGTACGGCGAGGGATTTGTCCGCATCGGCCTCGTGGAGAACGAGCACCGCATCCGCCAGGCGGCGCGCGCGGTGAAGCGCTTCCTGGCGGAGGCCGACCCCGTGCAGGCGATGGCCGCGGAATGAACGCTTCGCGCACCTGGCGTCTGGGCGTGGCGGGCCTCGGCACCGTGGGGGCCGAGCTGGTCAAGCTCGTGGGCGAGCGGGCCGACTTCGCGCCGTCCGGCGAGCGGGCGGTGGTGGCCGGCGTCTGCGCCCGCACGCGCGATCCCGCCCGCGAAGGCGGCGCCGCCTGGTTCGGCGACCCCGTCGCCTTGGCGGCCTCGCCCGACATCGACCTCTTCGTCGAGCTGATCGGCGGGGCGGAGGGGCCCGCCCGGGCCTCGGTCGCCGCCGCGCTGGAGGCGGGCAAGCCGGTGGTCACCGCCAACAAGGCGCTGATCGCCACCCACGGCCTGGAGCTGGCGCGGCTGGCCGAGGCGCGGGGCGCGCCGCTCCTGTTCGAGGCGGCGGTGATGGGCGGGGCGCCCGCCGTGAAGCTGGTGCGCGAGGCGGTGGTCGGCTGCCGCACCCTGCACCTGGCGGGCATCCTCAACGGAACCTGCAACTTCATCCTCACGGAGATGGAGGCGTCCGGCCGCGACTTCGCCGAGGTGCTGGGGGAGGCGCAGGCCCGCGGCTTCGCCGAGGCCGACCCCACGACCGACGTCGGCGGCTTCGACGCCGCGCACAAGATCACCATTCTCGCCGCCCTCGCCTTCGACGCGGCCCCTAATCTCGACGCCGCCGAGGTCGACGGGATCGCGGCGGTGGAGCTGATCGACATCCGGCTGGCGGGCGTGCTCGGCTACCGCATCAAGCTGATCGCGGAGGCGGAGCGGAGCGGCGACGGCGCGCGGGTGCGCGTCGCCCCCGCGCTGGTGCCCCTGGCGCATCCCCTGGCGCAGGCGGGCGGGGCGCTGAACGCCCTGTTCGTGGAGGGCGAGCGCACGGGGCGGCTGTTCCTGCAGGGCTCGGGCGCGGGCGCGGGCCCCACCGCCGCCGCGGTGGCCGCCGACATCGCCGACGTGGTGGCGGGCGTCCGCCGCCCCGTGTTCCAGCGGCCGGCCGCGGGGCTGGCGCCGCTCAAGCCCGCCGGAGCGCGGGCGCGGACGGGCGCCAGCTACGTCCGGCTCATGGTCCACGACCGCCCCGGCGTCCTCGCCGCCGTCGCCGAGGCGCTGGCCAAGGCGCAGGTCTCCATCGACAGCCTGCTCCAGCGGCCCGTGCAGCCCGGCGGCCTCGTGCCGATCGTGCTCACCACCCAGGCCGCGCCCGAGGCCGCCGTCGACGACGCCCTGTCACACATGTCGGCCATAGAGGGGGTGGCCGAGCCGCCGCGGGCCATCCGCATCGCCCGCATCTAGCTCGCGCAGGGGGCGCGAACCCGCTAAACCGCGCCGGTCAAACGTGAAACGACGGCCGAGCAAGGCCGCGAGGAACCCCGACCCGCCATGACCACATCCGCCGTAGAGCCCGACTTCCGCCGCCTGACCCTCGACGTCGCGCGCGTCACGGAGGCCGCCGCCATCGCCAGCGTCAGGCTCGTGGGCCGCGGCGACGAGAAGGCGGCCGACCAGGCGGCGGTGGACGCCATGCGCAGCGCGCTCAACCGGCTGGACATCCGCGGCCGCATCGTCATCGGGGAGGGCGAGCGCGACGAGGCGCCCATGCTCTACATCGGCGAGGAGGTGGGCACGGGCGTCGGCCCGGAGGTCGACATCGCCCTGGACCCGCTGGAAGGCACCACGCTCACCGCCAAGGCCATGTCCAACGCCCTGGCCGTGGTGGCTTTCTCGCCCCGTGGCGGGATGCTGAACGCGCCCGACACCTACATGGACAAGATCGCCGTAGGCCCGGGCTACGCCAAGGGCGTGGTCGATCTCGACCGCAGCCCCGCCGACAACATCCGCTCGCTGGCGCAGGCCAAGGGCGTCGACCCCGCCGACATCACCGCCTGCGTGCTGGACCGCCCGCGCCACGGCGACATCATCGAGGCGCTGCGGTCGCTGGGCTGCCGGGTGAACCTGATCACCGACGGCGACGTGGCGGGGGTGATCCACGTGGCCGACCCGTCCACCGGCGTGGACATCTACCTGGGCCAGGGCGGCGCGCCGGAGGGCGTCTTGGCCTGCGCGGCGCTGAAGTGCGTGGGCGGCCGCTTCCAGGGCCGGCTGGTGTTCCGCAACGAGGACGAGAAGGCCCGCGCGCGCCGTCTCGGCCTGGCGGAGGCCGACTTCGGCCGGAAGTACGACCTGGACGACCTCGTGACGGGCGACGCGGTGTTCGCCGCCACCGGCGTCACCAGCGGCGCGCTCCTGGACGGCGTGGCCTACCGCGACGGCCTGGTGCACACCCACACCCTCGTCATGGTCTCCGCCACCGGCACCAGCCGCGAGATCCGGATGAAGCGCCCCGTCTGAGGACGCGTCTGAGCGCGTCTGCGGGAGGCGTCCGCGCCTGACGCCGCGCCCGGGCAGGATGTCGGCGTGGAGCCCGCGGCCAAGCGACTCAGCGACCCGAATCGGCGGGGGCGGTAAGCACGTCCATGGCCGACGGATCGGGACACGCCTACAGCGACGCCTACCTCGGCGTGGAGCGCTCGCTCACCGGCCGGGCCTGGTGCCTGCGCCCGGCCGACCCCGCGCTGGTCCGCGCCCACCAGCTCCGCCACGGGCTGGACGAGCTCACCGCCCGCACCCTCGCCGCCCGGGGCGTCGGCGAGGCGGAGGCGGCCGACCATCTGCAACCCACTCTGAAGGCGCTCTTCCCCGACCCGTCGTGCTTCATGGACA
>CAXSHO010000067.1:5271-16752 GCA_964237305.1 uncultured Caulobacteraceae bacterium | reverse complement strand
CGGGAATCGAACCCGGGTGCAAGGATTTGCAGTCCTCTGCGTCACCACTCCGCCACCAGGCCGGTCGCGTCGTCCGGGGCGGGGCTTAGCCGAGGCCCCCGAGCCCGGCAACCCTGGCCCGGAACGCGTCAGCAAACGCTTAACCGCGGCGACTTGGGGACGCGACAAGGCGGGACATCGCGGGACAGACAGCGACGGGGGGAGACACGGCCCCCGCTCCCCGCTCCGGACCCGGCGCCCTGTACGGACGCCCCGACGCCCCCGACCCGCTTTGAGGGCCGAGCCGAAGGACCTCGGCGTGGGGCCGACCTCCCTCACGAGCGGGAAGGTCAGAGGCGCCGCGTCCCCGCCCTCGCCGGAGGGGTTACACTCGCCTTGGCGGCGCGCCTCGGCCGCCCCGCAGGAGCCCGTGGGCGCTAAAGGTTTGTCCCCGGGCGACAGGCGGGACAAAAGGCGCGGCGCGGTCGGAGGCGGGGAGACGGCATGGGCGGCCACGTGGTGATCGTCGGCGCGGGGCACGCGGGCGGCTCGGCGGCCGCCTTCCTGCGCCAGTTCGGCTGGGCGGGCGCCATCACGCTGGTCGGGGCCGAGCCGCTGGCGCCCTACCAGCGCCCTCCCCTGTCCAAGGCGTGGCTGAAGGGCGAGGCGGGCGCGGACGAGCTCCTGCTGAAGCCGCTGGGCTGGTACGGGGAGAACGCCGTCGACCTCCGCCTGTCCTCCCCCGTGCAGGCGATCGACCTCGCGGGCCGCACCGTGCGGCTCGCCGACGGCCACGCGGTCGGGTGGGACCGGCTGGTGATCGCCACCGGCGCCCGCGCCCGGGCCCTGCCCGTCTCGGGCGCCGACCTCTACGGCGTGACGGCGCTGCGCGACGCCGCCGACGCGGAGCGGCTGAAGACGACGCTCGGCCCCGGGCGGCGGCTGGCGGTGGTCGGCGGCGGCTACGTGGGGCTGGAGGCCGCCGCCAGCGCCCGGGCGCTGGGCGCGGAGGCGGTGGTGATCGAGCGGGAGGCGCGGGTGCTGGCGCGGGTGGCCTGCCCCGAGCTCAGCGATTTCTTCACCGCGTACCACCGCGACCGCGGCGTCCTGTTCGAGCTGGGCGCCGACGTCCTGGCGCTGGAGGAGGCGGACGGGCGGGTGGCGGGCGTGCGGCTGGGCGACGGGCGCGTGCTGCCCTGCGACGCGGCGCTGGTGGGCGTGGGCGCCGTCCCCAACGACGAGCTGGCGCGCGACGCGGGCCTGCGCTGCGACGGCGGGATCGTGGTGGACGCGCAGGCCCGCACCGCCCATCCCGACGTGTGGGCGGTGGGCGACGTCACGCGCCGCCCCCTCCCGCACTACGAGGACCGGCCGTGGCGGCTGGAGAGCGTGCCCAACGCGCTGGAGCAGGCGCGCCAGGCCGCCTGCGCCGTCACGGGCCGCCCCCAGCCCGCGCCGGAATGCCCCTGGTTCTGGTCGGACCAGTACGACCTCAAGCTGCAGATCGCGGGAATCCCCTTCGAGGCCGACTCCCGGGTGGTGCGCGGCGACCGGGCGCAGGCGCGCTTCGCCGTCTGGCACCTGCAGGCGGGCCGGGTGCGGGCGGTGGAGGCGGTGAACTCGGCGCCCGACTTCATGGCGGGCCGCCAGCTGATCGCGCGCCGCACCCTGGTGGACGCCGCCCGCCTGGCCGATCCCGCCACGCCGCTCAAATCCCTGCTGGCCTGAGGATAGGAAGCGCGCGCCCTCCCCGGACGTGCTTTGCTGGAGCCATGACCATGCCTGCGCCCACCGACGCCCCGCCGGACAGCCTGTCCACGCTGAAGATCGCCAACGTCGTCGTGGCGGTGATCCTCGTGGGCTTCACCCTGTGGGCGCTGCGCCAGATCCTGGAGCCGTTCGTGCTGGCGGTGTTCCTGCTGCTGATGATCGACGGCATGGCGCGGGCGCTGACCACGCGGGTGCCCGGCTTCCCCCGCCAGCTGGCCCTACCCGGCGCCATCGTCTTCATCCTGGCGCTCCTGGGGCTCGTCACCGCGCTGGCGGTGCAGAACGCGGGCGACTTCCTGTCGCGCTCCGGCGACTACGGCGCGCGGCTGAACCAGCTCCTGGAGATGGGGTCGGAGCGGCTGGGCCTCGCCAACACGCCCACGGTGGAGGGCCTGATCCACCAGCTGAACCCCAGCCGCTTCGCGGGGGAGGCGGCCAAGGGGTTCGGCCACGCGGGCGAGGCCGCGGTGTTCGTGCTGATCTACCTGGGCTTCCTCCTGGCCTCCGGCCGCGGCTTCCGGGACAAGTCGGACGCGCTCTTCCCCCGCACCCGCGACCGCGCGGAGGCCGACAAGATCTTCGTGCGCATCCGCTCGGGGGTGGAGAGCTACCTGTGGGTGCAGACGGTGGTGGGGCTGATCATCGCCGCAGCCTCCGGCGTGCTGCTGGCCCTGTTCGGCGTGAACCACATCTTCTTCTGGTGCCTGATCGTGTTCGTGGCCAACTACGTGCCGGCCATCGGCGGGGCGGTGGGCGTGCTGTTCCCCGTTGCCTTCGCGCTGGTGGAGCTGGACGCGATCTGGAAGGTGGCGGCGCTGGCCGCCGCTCTGGAGGGGGTGCACTTCGTGGTGAACCACGTGGTGCAGCCCCGCATGCAGGGCGACAGCCTGAACGTGGACCCCCTGGCGGTGCTGCTGGCGCTGGCCTTCTGGGGGCTGGTCTGGGGTGTCACGGGGGCGTTCCTCTCCACGCCGCTGACGGTGGTGGCCATGGCGGTGCTGGCCGAGTTCCCCTCCAGCCGCGGCATCGCCGTCCTGCTCTCCCGCGACGGCCACCCCTTCCCCGTCAAGGACACGAGCTCGGTGGAGGGCGAGCCCGCCGGCCAGGGCTGACCCCCTACTGGACGCGAGCCGCGAAGCAGGTGAAACCCTGACGTGTGTCGTGGGCATGTGGATGTTCAGGGTTGAGCGGGGCGCGCGTCCACGTGGCGGGCCACGGGGGGCTCGTGGGGTCGGCGCTCGTGCGGGCGCTCCGCGGGTCGGGCGCGCACCTCCTCACCGCCCCCCGGAGCGAGCTGGACCTCGCGGACGGGGCGGCGGTGGCGCGCTGGATGCGTGCGCAGCGGCCTGACATGGTGCTGCTGGCGGCGGCGCGGGTGGGCGGTGTGGCCGCCAACCTCGCCTCGCCCACGGCCTTCCTCCGCGAGAACCTCCTGATCCAGACGCACGTCATGCACGAGGCGTGGCGCGCGGGGGTGGAGCGGCTGGTGTTCATCGGCTCCGCCTGCGCCTTCCCCCGCGACGCCGCCCTGCCCACGCCCGAGGAGGCCATGCTCACCGGCCGCCCCGAGCCGTCCAACGCTCCCTTCGCCGTCGCCAAGGCCGCGGGGCTCCTGGCGGTGGAGGCCTACCGGCGCGAACACGGCGCCGCCTTCTCCGCCGTGATCGCCTGCAACCTTTACGGGCTGAACGACAGCTCGGATCCGGACCGCTCCCACGTGGTCGCGGCCCTCCACGCCCGCTTTATGGAGGCCGTGCGCACGGGTGCTCCGGAGGTGGTGATCTGGGGCGACGGAACGGCGCGCCGCGAACTGATGCACGCCGACGACCTGGCGCGCGCGGTGCTGGGCGTCGCCGCCGACACCCCCGAGCACGCCTGGCTGAACGCCGGATCGGGCGAGGAGGTCTCGATCGCGGAGCTCGCCGCCATGCTGGCGGAGGTCACGGGCTTCACCGGCCGCCTCCGCTTCGACCCCGCCCGGCCCACGGGCGCGCCGCGGCGCCTCCTGGACAGCGGCCGCCTGCGCGCCAGGGGCTGGCGACCGCTCGTGCCGCTGCGCGACGGGCTGGCGGCCATGCACCGCCGCGCCCTCTCCCCGGCGGCGGAGGCCGGCCCCCTGCGCCGGGCGGTCTAGCCGATCAGCGCCTTCAGCTGGGCGGTCTCGGCGGGAACGTCGGCGGTGTAGGGGATCAGCCCGCGGAAGCCGCCCCGCCCGTCGAACAGGTAGGTCGCGCTGACGTGGTCCATGGTGTAGCCGCCGCCCTCCAGGGCCACCTTCCTCGCGTAGGCGTGGTAGCTCGCCAGCATGGCGCCCACCGCGGCGGGCGCGCCCGTGAGCCCGGTGATCCGCCCGTCGAAGTCGGACAGGTAGCGCTTCATCGCCGCGGGCGTGTCGCGCTCGGGGTCCACCGTCACGAACACCACGCGCAGGCGGTCCGCGTCCGCGCCCAGGGCCTTCAGCGCCGCGGTGTGGCGGGCCAGCGTGGTGGGGCAGACCTCCGGGCAAAAGGTGAAGCCGAAGAAGATCGCCGCCGGCCGCCCCCGCAGGTCCCGGTCGGTGAAGCGCCGCCCGTCCTGGTCGACCAGGGCGAAGGGGCCGCCGAGCGCCACGGCGCCTTGCGGCGGAGGCGGCGCGGGCCGCACCAGCAGCGACGCGGCCCCCGCCGCCAGGGCGAGCGCGAAGGCCGCGATCAGGATGAGGCGGCGGTTCACCTCCCGGGCGCCTGCGGCGCCACGGCGCGCACCGGCAGCTCCACGCGCCGCTCCCCGCCGGGGCTGAAGCGCAGCACCAGGGTCACCCCCCTCGCCCCCGTGATCGGGCGCCGCGGCCCGATGAGCATCA
Source organism: uncultured Caulobacteraceae bacterium (assembly GCA_964237305.1). Classification (GTDB taxonomy): domain Bacteria; phylum Pseudomonadota; class Alphaproteobacteria; order Caulobacterales; family Caulobacteraceae; genus JASLDZ01. The sequence goes on along the minus strand of CAXSHO010000067.1, from coordinate 12,161 downwards.
GGTGCAGGCCCGAGTCCGGCCCCAGGTCGAGCCGCCCGCCCGCCGGCGCCTCCATGGGCGCGGACACGGGCCGCATCCGCATCACGCCGCCCGACATGTCCATGCTGTGCACCTCGACGCGGGCGAAGTCGGGCGAGGCGGCGCCCACCAGCTTCTGCGGGACGCGGCCGCCGTTCTCCACCACGAGGTGCGCCGTGGCCGTCGGCGCGCCCGGAGGCGGCGTGCGCACCCAGGCGCGCTCCACCCGCAGCCCGCCCGTCGCGGCGAAGACGGGGGTCGCAGCCGCGGCCAGGACGACGGCGCAGGTGACGGCGGGCAGGCGCATGGCCGTCCCCTCGCACGGGATCGCGGCGCCTTCCAGGCGTTCCGCAGACTTGGCGCCCGGCGTTGCCCCCACCCCCGCAGGCGTGACATGGAGCGGCCGTGTCCGACGCGCCCTCGACCGAAGGACCCGGCGGGGCGGAGACGCCGCGGCGGGTGTTCCTGTTCCTCCAGGGACCGATCACCCCCTTCTTCGCCGAGCTGGCCTGCGCCCTGGAGGCGCGGGGTCACCGGGCGCTGCGCATCAACCTCTGCTTCGGCGACCGGCTGTTCTGGCGGCGGCCGGGCGGGCGGAACTACACGGGCCCGCGGGAGCGGTGGCCGAGCTGCGTGGCCGACGTGATGGACGGCGAGGGCGTCACCGACCTCGTGCTCCTGGGCGAGCAGCGCTTCTACCACAAGGTGGCCATCGCCGTCGCCAAGTCGCGGGGCGTGCGCGTGACGGTGACCGACTTCGGCTATCTCCGCCCCGACTGGATCACCCTGGAGCGCGACGGCATGTCGGGCGACTCGGCGTTTCCCCGCGACGCCGACGCGGTCATGGCCATGGGGGCGGACGCGCCCGAGCCCGACCTCGTGCAGCGCTACAAGGACAGCTTCTTCAACCAGGCCGTCTGGGACATGGCCTACCACCTGTCGAGCTTCCTCCTGGCCTTCACCCACCCGGGCTACCGCAGCCATCAAGTGCACAACCCCCTCCTGGTCTACCCGGGCACCGGGCTCCACCTCCTGCGCACCAAGCTCCTCGGCGGGCCTCGGGCGGAGCGCACGATCCGGGCGGCCCGTGCCGGCCCGGAGCCCTACTGGGTGATGCCGCTGCAGATGGAGAACGACCTGTCGCTGCGGGCCTACTCGCCCTTTCCCGACATGAAGACGCCGATCCACGCGGTGATCCGCTCCTTCGCCGAGCACGCGCCGCCGGAGGGGCGGCTCCTGGTCAAGCTCCACCCGCTGGATCCCGGCCTGCGCGACTGGGCGCGGGTGGTGCGGCGCTCGGCGGAGCGGTGGGGGGCGGGCGGGCGGGTGCTGTTCCTCGACGGCGGCTCGCTCGGTTCGCTGCTGGAGGGGGCGCGGGGCGTGGTCACCGTCAACTCCACCGTGGGCGTCTGGGCGCTCCGGGCGGGCACGCCGATCGTGACGCTGGGCGCCGCCGTCTACGACATCGCGGGCCTGACCTGGCAGGGACCGCTGGAGCGCTTCTGGTCCGACGCCGCGCCCCCCCGGCCCGACCTGGTGCAAGCCTTCCTGCGGGCGGTGGCGTCCGGGCTGCAGATCCGCGGCGTCTACTACAGGCGCGAGGGGCGCGAGGCGGCGGTGGCCGGCGCGGTCCGGCGGCTCGACGGCTGACCTCGCCGGCGCAGTCCGTGAGCCGCCGACCAGAGGGCCTTCAGCACCGCCTCGCCCGTCCACGTGCGGCGCCCGAGCGACGGGTCGCGCTCGGCGAGGCGGCGCACCAGCACCTCCGGCGGGCACGGCAGCCCCGTGCGGGGATCGACGTAGCGCGGATGCAGGATCAGCACGCCCGCCACCAGTTCGTCCAGGGTCAGCCGCCGCGTGCGGCGCGCGCAGCCGGGATCGTCCGTCAGCCCCCATCCGGCGTAGAACGGCAGGCCGTGCGTGCGCACCGGCTTGCCGCGCAGCAGCGCCTCGAAGCCCAGGAGGGAGGTGGCCACCTCCACCCGGTCCGCCACGGCCAGCGCGGCGGGGGAGGAGACGCCGCGCAGCACCATGTCGCACAACCCGTCCGCCGCCTGCGCCCCGGGTCGCAGGCCGGCCTCCACGTCCGGGTGCGGCTTGAACGCGATCAGGGCGCCCGGGTCGGCTTCGCGGGCGCGGCGCAGCAGGCCGGCGTCGTCCACCTCCGCCAGCCCCAGCGCCAGCGAGGCGTCGTCGGCCACCTGCCCCGCCACGAGCACCACCGGCCGATCCGCCGGGAGGGACGGGAGGTCGGTGGACCCGACGTTGTACTTGGAGACCGCCGCCTCCACGACCGCCTCGCGCAGCCGGGCGGCGCGCTCCAGCAGGGCGGGCGGGAAGTGCGTCCGCTCCAGCAGCGTCTCCAGGTCGCTGGGCCGGGTGGCGTCGTAGTACACGCCCGACGCGTCCAGCACGTAGGACGACCCCGCCCGCAGGCCGACGCCCAGGCCCGCCGACCGGATGAAGCCGTCCTCCATGCGCAGGAGCGGACGCCCCGAGGCCCTGCAGGTCTCCGCCGTCCCCTCCGGCTCGCGGCTGGCCCACGCCACCACGCGGTCGGCCTCCTGAACGGCGGCGGGCGACGGGCTCTCCCCTGGCGGGAGGAGGCGCGGTCCGCCGGTCTCCCCGCCCAGCATCGCCCGGAGCCAGGGCCGCTTCCACGACGCGAAGCCCACCGCCAGGGTGCGGCCCGCGTTCTCCCGCCGCCGGGTCACGCAGAGCGACAGCACCTCCAGCGCCTCCTCGAAGGTGATCCGCCCGCCGGTGAAAGGGTCGTAGCAGCGGGCGCAGGCGAGGTGGGCGGCGGCGAACACCTCCAGCGGCGATCGCCGCCGCGTGCGCCTGGGCGTGAGCAGGCGGTCGTCGGTGAAGCCCCAGCCCGCGTAGAAGGGCGCGCCGAACAGGGTGACCGGCGTCCCCGCGAGCGCGGCCTCGAACCCCACGTGCGCCGAGACGGCGTAGAGCCGGTCGCAGCCCTGCGCCACCGACCACGCCTCCACCGGCTCGCCGATCCTGCGGACGCCGGCGGTGTCCCCCAGCCGGCCGGGTCCCGCGCGGGAGGCGCCGGGGTCGGTCACCACCAGCACCTCGGCGTGCGGGTTCTCCCGCCGGGCGGCCGCGAGCATCCGCTCGAAGGCCAGGTCGCCCGCCAGCGCGAAGGCCGCCCGCCGGTCGCCGGCGGGTTCGTCCACCACGATCACGCGCGGTCCCGAAGGCGGCGGCAGCCGCAGGCGGCGGGGGTCGTTGTCAAGCGACAGGCGCTCCCGACGCAGCCGCTCGGAGCCCGCGGCCGCCCGGGCGACGAGGTCGGGCTCGTCCCAGGCGGACTGCAGCAGCCGCTCGAACTCGCTGGGCGCCGTCGCGTCGTGCAGCATGCCCACCGCATCCACGATGAGGCTGAGCGGCGGCTCGACGCCGGCGCGCTCCAGCCGCAGGAACCCCTCCTCCCAGCGGTCCTGCAGGGGCAGCCGGCGCGAGACCGGCTCGGCCGGGTACCGCTCCGTCCCCCGTCCCCGCCGGCCGGGGCGGGGCGGGGCGCTGTGCGGGTCGCGGGGCGGGGGCGGCTTGCGTTCAGCGGACACGGAAGACGCCCCGGTGGTGCGCGGTCGTCCCCTCCCGCCTGAGCCGCCGCTCCTACGCGCGCGGGCGACGCACCGTCAACGCGAGGGCGCCGCCGCCGGTTGTGCAGTGCGGCGAAAGGAGGCTATGGAGCGGCGGGGGGCGCGTCGGCGCTCGGCGGCGGGCCCGGTTCGTCCGCCCGCGGCGGTGGACGGCGAGGCGGGACGGACGCTGATCTGATGGTCGCCATCGACGACGACGACGGCGCGCGCCGCACTGGGTTCATCGACGCCCTCAGGGTGCAGTGGCGGGTGCTCGGCGCGCTCATGCTGCGCGAGCTGCACACCCGCTTCGGACGCCGCAACATCGGTTATTTGTGGCTGATCCTCGAACCCATGATCCTGTCGCTGGGCATCACGGTGGTGCACCTGTTCGCCCACGCGGGGCTGCCGTTCAACTTCGCCGTCGCGCCGTTCTACGCGTCGGGCTACATCGCCTACATCACCTTCCGCAACACGGTGAACCGGGCCGGCTCCACCATCGAGGCCAACAAGACCTTGATGTACCATCGGCAGGTCACCCTGCTGGACCTGATGCTGTCGCGCTCGGCCCTGGACGGCGTGTCCACCGTGGGGGCCATGATCGTCGTCCTCGGGTTCTTCACCCTTGTCGGCCTGAGCAACCTGCCGGACAGGCCGGGGCTGATCCTGCTCGGCCTCTTCTACATGAGCTGGTTCTCCTGGGGGCTGTCGATGCTGGTCTGCGCAGGCGTCGAGTACAACGCGACGATCGAACGCGTGGTGCATCCGTTGACATATCTCATCCTGCCGATCTCCGGCATGTTCTTCGTGCTTCCGTCGCTTCCGTCCAAATATGCACATTTGATAAGCTGGTTCCCGATCCCTCAGTTCACGGATCTGGTGCGGATGGGCTTGAACCGAAGCTTCGACAGCGAGTATGTGAACCTTCCGTATTGCACGACGGTGTGCGCCATCCTGACGCTTCTAGGCCTGCTTTCGCTGCGCGCGGTGCGGCCGCGCATCCACTTCGAATGATCACCGTCCGCAACGTCATCAAGAGCTATCACACGCGCAGCGGCTCGCGCCGGGTGCTCGACGACCTGTCGCTGACGTTGAACAGGGGCGACAGCCTGGGCGTGATGGGCCGCAACGGCGCGGGCAAGTCCACACTGACCCGCGTGATCAGCGGGCTGGAGTACCCGGACTCGGGCAAGGTCCGCCGCGGGATGACGGTCTCCTGGCCCATGGGCTTCTCCTCCGCCTTCCAGCCGAGCCTGACGGGGGCGGACAACATCCGCTTCATGGCCAGGATCTACGGACGCGACATACAGGACACGCTGGCCTACGTGGAGGAGTTCGCGCAGATCGGCGAGTACTTCCGCATGCCGGTCTACACCTACTCGGCGGGCATGCGCTCGCGGCTGTCATTCGGGGCGTCGCTCGCCATCGACTTCGACTGCTACCTGGTGGACGAGATGACGGCGGCCGGCGACCACCGCTTCGCCGAGCGCTGCCAGACCGAGATGCGCAAGCGCCGCGAGCACGGATCGCTGCTGATGATCTCGCACGACCCCCACACGCTGGAGGCGTACTGCGACCGCGGGGCGCTCCTGGACCGGGGCAAGCTCGTCTTCTTCGACACCATCGCCGAACTGGTCGAGGCCTACCATGCCCTTTGACGACACCCGGGCCCCGTCGCCGCCCGTGCGCCGGGCCACCCACGGAGCGGTGGACCGCGTGCGCGGCTTCATGCGGCGGCGCCCCTGGTTCTTCTGGGCGGTGGTGGCCCCCACGATCGGGGCCTGCCTGTACATGTACCTCCTGGCCGCCAGCCAGTACGTGTCGGACGCCCGCTTCATCGTGCGCGGGCAGCAGGCGCAGACGATGTCGATCCTGGGCCAGGTGCTGAACGGCGGCGCGGCCCCCGCCAGCAGCGAGAGCCAAGCGGTGGTGAGCTTCCTGAAGTCGCACGACGCGGTGAAGCGCCTGCGCAGGGAGGTCGACCTCCCCGCCGTCTTCCACCGCAACGGGCTGGACCTGGCGGCGGGCCTGAAGCGCGACCCCACGGACGAGGACCTGACGCGCTACTACCTGTCGCACGTGAAGGCGGAGATCGACACGCAGACCGGCATCGCCAGCCTGAGCGTGCGCACCTTCCGCCGCGAGGACTCGAGGCTCCTCGTCGAGAAGCTGCTGGAATACTCCGAGGAGCTGGTGAACCGGTTCAGCCTGCGCGGCGAACAGGACGCGCTGCGGGTCAGCCGCACGGAGGTGGACCGGTACGCCCAGCGGCTCAGCGACCTGTCCGACCAGGCCAGCCGCTTCCGCAACCAGCGCGGCGCGCTGGACGCCACGAGCTCGGCCAGGGTGCTCACCGACGTGGTGGGCGGGCTGGAGGGCCAGCTGGCGAAGGCGCAAGCCGAGCTCGCCGGCGCCCGCACCTACCTGCGGCCGGGCAGCCCGCGGCTGGTGGAGCTGGAGACCCGCGTGTCGGCCCTGCGGGCGCAGGTCGCCTCGCAGCGCGCGCGCCTGACCGGCGGCGAGGGATCGCTGGCCCCGACGGTCGCCGGTTTCGAGCGCATCGGGCTGGACCGTGAGATCGCCAACCGCGGCTACGGGTCGGCCCTGACCTCGCTTGAGGCCGCCCGGGTGGACGCGCAGAAGCAGCACCTCTACCTCGTGCGGGTGGTGGAGCCGAACCTCCCGCAGAAATCCATCTACCCCATGCGCCTGCTCACCGTGCTCGGCGTGCTGGGCACCATGCTGGTCGCCTACGGGATCGGCTGGCTGATGATCGCCGGAGTTCGAGAGCATGCCGCGTAAGTCCCATCGGGTCCGCCTCCTCGCCGTCGCGCTCTGCCTGGCGTCGCTGGGCGGCGGGGCCTGGGGCCAGTCGACCTCGCTGCGCGAGCTGGAGCAGGCCGTCCAGCGCCAGCAGCAGCAGTCAGGTCAGACGCGGCTGGTGGCGCCCAACGACACGGGCGCCCGCACCTCCACCCGCCAGGGGGCGGTCACGGAGGCGGAGGGGGGGCCCGCGGTCCCCGTCGCCGCCGGCCGCCAGGCGAACGCCGACGCCAACGAGCCTGAGCCGTTCGGCGCCTCGCTGTTCAACGGCGGCGGCGTGGTGACGAGCGACGCGGTCAACCCCGACTACCAGATCCAGCCGGGCGACCGGATCGGCCTGAACGTGCTGGGCGGCACCACCCCGGGCGCCACGACGGACGGGGCCGGCGCACCCGTCGCGGGGGGCGGCCCCCAGCAGGTCACCGCCGTGGTCGACCCGCAGGGCAACAT